>CATPBJ010000214.1 GCA_955652395.1 uncultured Terriglobales bacterium
CAGGAACATCCAGTTCAGTGCACGAATCATGCCCGGGAGATCGTAAGCTTCCCCTTGATCGGAATTCGAAGGGAAGAACCGGCTGAGTGACTCCGTGGGCTTATCTCGAAACTGATCGATCATAGCTACCTGGTGCGCGCAGGAGACCGTGCAGTAAGGAGCACACGGCTTCACCGATTGATACTCCCGTTCCAGATCCGGCGCCCCGTACAGTTCAAGAGGAATACCAGGTTTGCCGCGTTGCTGCGAACAATAGTGCACGAGTCCGTCTTCGCAAACATAAAGGTAGCGGCTTCCGGCGCGACAGCTCCAGTCGTTAGCCAGTCCGCGCATGAGATTCTTCTGGAACTGGTTGTAGTAGGCGAACGTGGAAAACGACTGGCCGCTTGCCTGTACGATCTC
Organism: uncultured Terriglobales bacterium; assembly: GCA_955652395.1. GTDB lineage: Bacteria > Acidobacteriota > Terriglobia > Terriglobales > Acidobacteriaceae > JAIQFF01. The sequence goes on from CATPBJ010000214.1 coordinate 403, forward strand.
CTTATAGGCGCGTTGCTCCGCGTCACCCAACGGGCGCAGTTGGCCCTTCCCGTCATGGACGATGCCCACGGTCGTCGCAAACCCTAACTCCCGGGCGCGATGTGCCACCGAAACCGAATCTTCCGGCCGCTCCGACGTTCCGATGACTGAATTGATGTTAACTTGAAACTCCGCATACTCGGCTAGCCACTGGAGTTTTTTGTCGAGCACTTTTAGACTCTTCTTCGACACATCGTCCGGCTTCACATTATCAATGCTGATCTGGAGATGATCGAGGCCGGCGCGGTTCAGGAGTTTGATGCGTTCCGGAGTGAGCAGGTATCCGTTGGTAATCAGGGTGGCGACGCTGCCGCCACTGCGAATCTGGCGGATGATCTGGTCCAGTGCCGGATGGAGCAGGGGCTCGCCACCGCTAATGGTGATGACGGTTGTGCCCAGTTCAACGAGCCGATCGATGCGGCGCAACATGACCACGACCGGAACCGGCTTGGAGGAGTCGTCGTACTCGTTGCAGTACGTGCATGACAGGTTGCATCGGCGGATGGGGACGACATGCGCGACAATCGGATGACGCCGCGAGTGCATCGCCTTGGCAACCACGCGGGCCTGCCGCAGCTGGAAGGAAAGCGCACGCATCTTTCGCCGAAAGTGAGTGATAATTATCGTGTCAAGCCGGATTTCCCACTATCTGCTCACGACCGGACCAGCGTCTTGAACGAGATGGTCAATTCACTAAATGTCGTGATCCCGTAGATCCGTTGTTGGCAAGGTCCTCCTCGAAGTATAGCCCTATTTCAGCGCCCACAGAGTACCGGCGAACACCACCACCGCCACTACCGAGGCAAGAAGGATGTCGGCGGCATAATGATAGCCACCGACGATGGTGGCCACTGCAATACTGACCGCGATGCAAAGAAAAATCAGGCCTGCCCAAGGCTCCAGTCGCAGTAGAACTAGGGCCACCGCAATGGACGACGCGACATGACCGCTCGGAAAAGTAATGGCCTGAATGCTGGCTCGACGAAGGATCCGGTGATTGAGGCCTCCGACTTTGGTGGCCGGCATCTTGAATGTGTGATACCCACTCAACATCCGCGGTGGCAAAGCCTGCACAAACGGCGTTATGGCGAAGCAAGCGTATGTAGCCGGCAACACCACCGCCCAGTAGTAGTCGACGGAACGGCGCAGGCCACTGACATACAGAACGGTCACGCCCAGCGGGATGAGCGGGTACACCATGACATAGGCAAGTTCCAGATAAGTACTCAATCCAACGCCGATGGAGGCGCTCTCGGGTGCGATACCCAGCAGCTCAAAGAAACCGCGATCAAATGCCGCGAGCCGCGCTTCCGCGCCCAAGTCTGGTCCGGTGAAGAACTGCCCAATCTGCCAGTACGGGACGAGCAGCAAGGCGACCGGGAGCCAGTCGCGAACGACGGACGAAGCAAGGGGTGTGAGCCAGTGGCTGGACAACCGCTCGATAGCAATCGCGGCAATGGCCAGGAGCGCGAGCGAGGCAACCCTTACCCGACGCGCGCGCCCGAGGGGACGGAAGCAAGCGGCCACCGCCAAAAGCGAGACGAACACTACCTGAATCCATTCCGCTATGCGCAACGGTTCGTTCCTCGATCGCTGGCACAAGAGCAGTTGCGCATCCTGGCGATCCGTCTTCTGCTTACGTCTTGTTCACGCGAATCTCAGCTGCAACCCCAATGCGCAACTCAAAATGGAATTGGTCCGGCAAGCGCTCGCAACAGTGTCTTTAGCACTGTGGTCAATGAGCCTGCCCCACGGCCAGCACTGCTGACGTCGATGCGCGCGATTTCAATAAAGCTGTTATTCCATCGTCCGTCGGAGTCATCGTGTTATCGATCCGGGAGAGGCAGACACTTTGCCAGGACTACCGGCCTTGCTGCTCATAATTTGATGCAGATTCAGCAAGAGAATCCTGCTGTCGGAGTAGTAAGCCTCGCCAGCAGCTGTCTGTGCCTCGAATACTGGATCAACGCCATGCACGTATTCCTGATTATTAACGAACCGTGTCTTCGTCAAATTCTCTCCGATGAAATCACGCTCCGCATCGACATTTGGATCGATGCGGTGGCCGATCAAATGGCCGTGTTTCCCGAGTTCAATCGCAACGTCATGGGTTGCAGCAGCCGCCCACACGGGGCTTCCATCCACCGCATAGTCGGTTTTCCAGATCCGGAGATGATGACGACGGGTCACGACGGCAGTCGGGTCGGGCAAAGCGTAGGCGTAGTCCTGGGCTCTGCCAAACAGGTAAAACCGGACCATGGGCAGCTTGGCGTCGTGTGTTCGGTGCCGCAGCAGGTGCCAGATCGTCACTGGTTTCCATTTGTCGACTTTGATCCAACCACCCCGCTGAAATGCCTCCTGCAGGTCGCCGGCTTGGGCGACGAAGAGCAGGTTCACCATGTCGCCCTCGCGTCCTTCGCCGTTCAGTACACGGGGGGGGACAAAACTCATGACATCGCTCAGCTGCGACACGTTGTCCCTTGCTCTCGATAAATTTGCGGTTTGCACCTGTGCATCGCCGTCAATGTGAGCGGTCACCTCCGTGCCTTTCAAGACCGTGCTGTCGCCACCGCGACAGAGTAGGAACGCAGGTGCGGCTGGCCAGAAGAACACGCCGACGGCTATGATTCCTGCGGCCATCAGCCTGCTATGAGATCTTCCTTTAACCTGCTTGCGGGCCCGCAACCCGATTCGATCGCCGGTGACGAGTTCAATAGAATCGAGCTTGAGGACCACATTGCCTCCGATTCCGAGCAAGCGTCTACCTTTAACTCCGATGACAGTGGCCGAGGCAATGCTTCCTGTGGGAATGACTGTAAACCCCTGGATCGTTACATCCGTTGTGACTAAGAAGTCTAGGCGATCGCCGACGCGAGCGTGTGACGATGAGACGGTTTGATTGAGTCGAAGCTTCACCGGAGTACCGTCAGCAATGACCAAGCTGGCAGGTATCCCGGAGAAGTCTTGTCCGAAAAGCCCATCAGGAAGTGAAAATAGAATGATCAACAAGAGTGTGTAGCAAGGTAACTTTAGGTGATCCGCGCAGGACATTAGGGGTCGTCGCCTCCTGTGAGAGATCATGCTCTCAACCACGACGGCGCTAGGCTCTTTGTCCTATGGCGTTGCGGCTACCTTATCTATAACGCGGTCTACCATGCACCGTCTGGTCTCAATTGCTCAAAACTGAAGTGCGAGAAAAACAGACTCTCCTCATAGCTGCCCCGTTGTGGTCCGCAAAGACCATCCATGGTCGGTTTCGGACGCATATTCGGAAAATGTCTTTAGAATTAGTAGCAGTGTGGCGTGATACGAGCTTTCCAAGTTGGATGTCGCCGGTTCGTTCCCGGGCTACCCGGGCTCCCAATCCGGCGCTGTCCAGGAATTTCTAGCGCTAATCTGATGAGACGAATCCACCTGGCTTCCCGATTGCGTGGGTTGCAAGCCCACAGCTCACTTCTCAACGTCGTTCTCCACGATTAGCGGCCGCATCATGCATGACGTAAGCTTGCCACTGCCGCAAACGTCAGAGAAACTTTTGTAGCGCTTCGGTGGTTTCCTTGGGCCGCTCCTCAAGCACCCAGTGACCGGTGTCCTTGAGGACGATCACGGTCACGTTTGTCCCAACCAGCTTGACTTGGTGCCCTAGCGCGTCTCCCAACGACTTCTCGCCGCCGATGGTCAGTACTGGCATGGTCAACTTGGTCTGCGAGAGTTGAGCGAAATCCTTCGCGGCTTGCTGGAACGAGACGAAATAGGCCCATCCCGCATG
>CATPBJ010000215.1 GCA_955652395.1 uncultured Terriglobales bacterium
CAGCTGGGCCAGGCCCATCAGCGGATCTCCGATGTACGCGCCTCTCAAGTTCAACACGGCTTGAAACTCCGGTGTGGCTTGAGCGGGCTGGTGATTCAACAAGTAGGCGCGACCGCGGACAAAGTGGATGTCGGTCGTACCCTTGTCATACGCTTCGCCGGCTTTCAACACATCAATGGCTTTCGCGGCCTCACCGTGGTTCATGGAGAGAATCGCCTGTACAACGGGGACGAGCATGGTCTGGAACTTGGTATCCAGAGGCCGGCGGCGGTTCACATCTTCCATCAAATGGCGGGCCTGGGCTTCACTGCCCGCAAGGGCCGCAATTTCAGCCGAGAAGATGGCAACATCGGGGCTGTCTGCGAGGGCCAAAGCTGCGGTTGCCTGGGAGAGCGACTTGTTCTTATCGCCGGTATCGCCGAAGAGCAAATCGATCCAGGCTGGAATCTGAATGGCAGAGGCCTGGTTTTCTGTGAGCCCGAGCTGCTTGGCCAGCTCTCCCACGTGGTTGTAGATTTCGCGGGCGTTTTCCCGCTGGCCGCGCGCCAAAGCCAACCCCGCCTGATTACTTAAGACCCATTGCAATTCGAACGCAGGCGAGTTCTTGATGAAAACTTCTTCGCGGTCCTGCGCCGCCTTATCACCCTGAACCAGGGAAACGTAGTACAAACTGGCATGCAGAACAACCCCACCATTAGTCTTTTGCAGACCTGTGTTGATCACCGCTTTGGCTTCGTCGAATCTTCCGAGCGCAGTGTAGCAATAAGCCGCGTTCACGTATCCGTACCACGAATCCGGCTCCAGGCGAATCGCTTCGAGGGAATTGGTTAAGGCTTTGTCGAAGTCGCCGAGTATTTGATATGCGACCGAGAGATTGACGCGCGGCGTCTGATCGCTGGGATAGGTTTGGGCGTAGAACTCCATCGCCTGGATGGCCTGCGCCAACTGGCCCGTGCCATCGTAATATTTTTCAGTAATGTAGAATTTTTCCCGCTCGCTGGCGCGCTCTCTCAAGTCGAACGCCTTTTGAAAGTTCTGGCGGGCAAGGTCCGCCTGGCCGACGGTCAAATACTGGTTTCCCATGCGGGCATAGGCCATGGCAAAGTTGGGGTCGAGCTCGATGGCGCGCTGGTAGAGCGCAACCGGCGGAAGGGCGTCGCCTTTTTCTCGCAACTCATCAGCCTGAGTGAAGGCCTTCAGAGCCTCAAGCGACGAAGTGGTAACTTCCTGCAAGGGTTTGTCAAACTTCTGGACCGACGCCAGTGACTCGCCCAGGTTGCCACGCAGCTTGTTGGCGCCCAAACCCAGAGCATTCAACACCTGCTCCTTGCTCGCGGCCTGCTCCTGCACCTGCGCCAGCGAGTCGCCGGTGGCGGCGTTGATCGCCTCCAGGGTAATCACGTATTCACTCCCCAGCGGCGCGATAGCTCCAGTGAGCAAGGCCTTGACATGCGCGCGCTGGCAAATTTCCCGGCCAATGTCGCTGGTGAGACGTGTCTCCGGAGGTTTGCCCATTAGCTTCAGAGTCTGTTGCACCTTGGAATCTGAAACGACGTTCAGATAAGGCGATTGGCCCAGGCTTACAGCCAGCGCCTTCTTGAGAGTATTGTCGAAGACCGGATCACCGGTGGTATTGGTGAAGTCGGAGAGGAGGATGGAATCTTTTTCGGTGAGGACTTGAGTTTTGTGGGAGCGGTAGAAAAGACCACCAACGATCAGGAGGGCAATCATTACCAGAGCAACCGGAACCAGTACCTTCCAGGGGCGGCTCGCCGCTTGCTCGGTCGCCACTGCTTTCCCGGAGGAAACAGCCCGGTTCTTTTGTGAGGATTGGCGCGAGGATTGGCTCGAAGCCTGGCGACTCTCGGGCGGCACCACTGCGGCGGGCGTTTCCACCTCTTCTTCTATGACGTTCGCGGCGCTGGCTCGGCCCGACTCAGTCTCTCGTTTCAGCCGCTTCAAGTCGGTTCGAATGTCCGCAGCGTGCTGCTAGCGTAGCTCTCGATCTTTCTCCAGCGCTTTATTGATAATGCGTTCGAAATCGGCTGGAAGATCAGGATTCAGCCGCACCGGAGCGACCGGCGCTTTGTGCAAAATAGAATCAAACAGAACGGCGGTGGTATCACCGCGAAACGGCAGCGTACCCGTCGCCATCTCGTAAAGCACTGCGCCAAAGGAAAACAGGTCAGTGCGCGCGTCAAGCTCCTTTCCTTTGGCTTGCTCGGGAGACATGTAGGCCACTGTTCCCAGCGTGGAGCCTGGACTGGTGAGGTGCTCAAGACTTTCCGCGGCAGTCGCCTGGGCTGAGAGTCCGGCCATTTCTTTTCGGCTGCCGGTGGGCGCGACCTTGGCCAAACCGAAGTCGAGAACCTTGGCATGTCCGCGCTTGGTAACGAAGATGTTCGCGGGCTTTATGTCGCGATGGACGATGCCTTCGGCGTGGGCGGCATCGAGAGCATCGGCAATCTCGATTCCGACGGCGAGCAGCGCCTCCAGATCCATCGGACGGTTACCGATCAAGTGTTTCAGGGTGTTACCGTCGAGGTACTCCATGGCGATGAACGCCTGGCCGTTCTCTTCGCCAATGTCGTGGATGGTACAGATATTCGGATGGTTGAGGGCGGACGCGGCTTTGGCCTCACGCCGGAAACGCTCCAGCGCCTGGCGGTCTTGGGCCACGCCTTCGGGTAGGAACTTTAGAGCCACAAAGCGATCGAGTCGGATGTCCTCGGCCTTGTAGACGACGCCCATCCCTCCGCCGCCCAACTTCTCGACAATCCGGTAGTGCGAGATGGTTTGGCCGATCATTCGGGAGATACTTGGCTTTCGGGTCGCTTCATCTTACGGACGCGGCATTCGCTAGTCAACGAGTGTCGTCTCCTGGCGCGACCGTCCGAACCCAAAGCCGTGCCTTACAATTGGGCAGTCAAGGCGATAGCTCCTGGATTGTCGGCAAACCTTACCTTACCGGATTGTGTCAGGGTAGCCCGTCATTCGCCCTCAATCGGCGGATCACCTCAGCGGACTCCCTGGCGCAATAGAACGATTAGTTCTGTTCGAAGGCTGCGACTGTGGCACGAGGTCGTTTGTGCCAACGGTAGAAAAACGGAATGCCTAAAAGGATCACTGCCAGACCCAGCGAAGAACGCACGGGCCGGACCATCCACAAGTTGACTGTCAAAGCGAGTGCGGCGGCCAAAAAGATGAGCGGCGTACAGGGATAGCCCCAGGCGCGGTAAGGCCGAATCAGGTTCGGCTCCTTTCGGCGTAAACGCAACAGGGCAATCGCCGTTAAGGCGAAGAAGATCCACACGGCGAAGACAAACAGCGAGTAGAGCTCTTCGTAAGTACCGCTGAGTGCGAGCAGTGCAGCGATGGAGCCCAGTAAGGTCAGCGCGCCGCTGGGCGTGCGAAAAGAAGGGTGAATGCGCTCCGCGAAGTGGAAGAAGACGCCGTCACGTGCCATGGCGTAAGGGATGCGGGCGCCGGTTAGGACAACGACATGGAGCGCCCCAAAAGCGGATACGGCCATGGCTGCTGTCAGCCATGCCGCACCACGTGAGCCGCCAAACGTTTGCACTACCTCCGACGCAACGTGTTGGGACGCCGCTACATCCGCGAACGGCAAAATATGGAAGTAAACGACATTCGCCATCATGTATAGAGCGCCCACGGTGAGCAGTCCCAGGATGATGGCTCGGGGGATGTTCTTTTGCGGGCTGAGAATCTCTTCGCCCAAGTCGCCAAGATCATTGAAGCCGTTGTATGCCCACATGGCGGGAACGAGGGCGGTTAGTAAGGCGCCTATCGTTCCCAAACCCAACTGGCCGAATGCCAGCGGGGCTTGGCTGACATTTTTCGTTCCGAATAGCACTCCGCCGATAACAATAACCAAGATCGTGCCCATCTTCAGGGAGGTCAGCAAAACCTGAATAGCGCCACTCATCCGAACGCTGAAGTAGTTGATAGCCGTCACGACTATCACCACAAACGCCGCCAGCGGCTGGGCCGTGCTGAAGGTGAACTCGTAGCGCCAGAAGTGGCTTGTGAACAAGGGCGTAGCCACCATAGGGAACAAGAATCCCAAAAATCGCACGAACCCGGCCGCCAGGGTGGCCATGCCCACTGGCCGTTCGAGAAGCGAGCTCATCCAGCCAAAGAGAAATCCCCAGAGAGGGCCGAGACCCCGGCTAAGGTAGACGTAGGGGCCGCCTGCCTTCGGAAATGCAGCCCCCAATTCGGCATAGCAAAAGGCACCCAGAAGAACGATGAACAAACCCAGGATCCATGCGGCCAAGACGAGCTTGGAGGAGCCCACGGCGCGTGCCATGGCGCTGGCTACAAGAAAAATCCCTGTGCCGATGGTGTCGCCAATGACGATGGCGGTCGCTGACCACAGACCTAGGCCACGAACCAAGTCGGATCGCTCGGAATGGTCAGCTAAATTGGCAGCCATCGCACGCGGAATTCAGAGAGCCTACTATCAGCGACCGGGCTGGTCAATCCAACTCCATTCCCATTGCCCCTCGTCCGTGACGAAGGGGAATTTCGTTTCTACGGTGGTTTTGCTTTGCAGGTACGCGCTATCATCGAAGCCGCAATGGCAACGCAGACATTGATGCTGAGCGAGTTTCCTTGGGACGAACGTCATCGTGTGAAGGGTATCGAAGAGGTGCTTACTCCTGCGCTTGTGGTGTATCCGGAAATCGTTGCCTCAAACATTGCGCGGACCTTGCATCTGCTCGGCGGCGATGCGGATCGCTGGCGTGCTCACATTAAGACCGCAAAGCTGGCCTACACTCTCCGCATGCTGGTCGACCGTGGTGTCCGGAATTTCAAGTGTGCAACCACGCTGGAACTGCTGGTAGCCTGCCGCAGCGGCGCCGCGGACGTGCTTCTCGCCTTTCCAGTGATGGGCGCGAACGCACGGCGTGTGCGCGAAATAGCGGATCAGTTCCCGGACATCCGCATTTCCGTCCTGGCCGAGAACGAAGAACAGGTGCTGCAATGGCAAGGTGGCACGGTCGGTGTCTTTGTCGACATAAATCCTGGGATGAATCGCACAGGAGTCGAACAGGGCGATGGAAACAAAGTTGTCAGGCTCGTGCATGGGGTTGGACAGGCAGGGCTGGAGTTTCGTGGCCTGCACTACTATGACGGCCAGTATGGCGGGTTGGATGAACGCGAACGGACCGCGGCGGCGCATGCCGGCTATGATCGCTTGCTGGAACTTGTCAACGAGATCGGGCAAAGCGGGGTGAGCGTGCCGGAGATAATTACGGCGGGGACACCGACGTTTCCCTCCTCGCTCACGTACGAAGGTTTTCACGGGGGAGGATTCATCCACCGTGTCTCCCCTGGAACCATTGTCTATTGCGATGCTACCAGTCTGGCACAGCTCCCCAGCGAGTACGGCTATGCGCCGGCGGTGCTGGTATTGACACGCGTGGTGAGCCATCCACACGATGGCATAGTCACATGCGACGCTGGGCACAAGGCAGTGTCAGCTGATGCCGGCGTGCCCACGTGCGTGGTGGTTGGACATCCGGAACTCATGCCGGTTAAGCCAAGTGAAGAGCACCTTCCGTTGAACTTGAAGGAAGAGAAGCGGCGGCCGCAGGTCGGCCAAGCACTTTATCTTCTTCCGCGCCACGTTTGCCCTACGGTGAACAATTTCGATTCTGCGCTGGTGGTGCGGAATGGCCAGATCGTCTCCGTCGAAAATGTTTCGGCCCGCGGACACGAGGCGCCGCTGCTACGGACGTTGGAAGAATCGACCACTTCTTCTGTGACTCCGGCAGCTACCGAGAAGGTCTAAGAGACGATTCCGAAGCAACTGGAATCCGGCCGGATGGCGCACACCATTTAATCTTGACTTGCATTTTATTTGCCGCCGCGGCCCGCCTTCTTCTTTGACGCGTGCTTCGGTCTGGAGGGCGTTGTTTTCAGGCTGTAAGCGACGCAATCGATTTCGATCAGCATACCGGAAGTGTGGCCGAGATCGCTGCCGACGGTGGTTCGCACCGGATATGGCCGCGAAAAACGTCGAGCATAAACTGCGTTGTAGCGCGCGAAGAGACTCGTGTCGCTGAGGTAGGCGTTGACCTTGACCACATCGTGAAGGGAAGCGCCGTCTGCCTCAAGGATGGCGGAGAGGTTATCGATGGTTAGCTCAGTCTGCTGCTCAATGCTGTCGCCGGCCAGCTTTCCGGTGACCGGGTCAATGGGACCCGTTCCGGTCACGAAGAGGAAATCTCCGGCCCGCCATCCCTGAGAATAAGCCCCTCCCGGTGGTGCACCACGCTTGGTGTGAATTACGTATTTGGCCATCTTCTCCTCTCCTGACGCCTTCTTCCTGGCGCCATGTCGCAGCGGACCCATACGGCGATTCGGCAATACCATGTCCGGTTATTTGGATCCCGACACATGATAACTCCCGGATTGTCGGCAACCCTTACCTTACTGGATAATGTCTGGTTAGCGTCACACGACCAGAATCACGCTGTCGGCAGGCATGCGCTTCATCTTCTTCATTTGCCGTGGTCTTCACCGAATACGACGACGCTATTATCTAGAGGCAACTCATGCATGCGAATTTCCATAGGCCCGTCACTCGCCCTCCTGCAGCGGTACCGGTCGATGAGATAGGGCACGCCCTCGCCAGCCAGCAGCTTCGACGAAGTGGTGACTTCGAAATGCAGATGCGGCTCGCGGGCATCGCCGGAAGCGCCGATGCGCGCCACCGCCTGGCCGCGCCGCACGCGGTCCCCTGCCTTCACGCGCAAACTTCCGCGTTGCAGATGCATGTAATATGCAAACTGACCGCCACCCAGGTCGAGCGTGATTGTATTTCCCGCAACTGTTTCCAACGTAATCGGCACAGCAGGGTGGAACGATTCGCCGTGTCCGGGGATGTTATCGGGGAGGCCATCTCTTGCCGTGACAACATGACCGTCGGCAACGGCCAGCACTGTTTTCCCATAGGAATAATAGGAGCTCACGTCCCGCGCATCGCCAGAAAATGACGCACCGTCCCTGATCTGCTCCCAGTCGATCGCGTAGCGTCGCGAGTCCACTGCCCGCCCATCAAGAATCACAACTCCGCGCCGATGATGATTATCCTGATCATTACTGGGCCCATCGGCTGCAAGCCAGTTTGCTCCCTCTACCGGCGGCCCGAGAACATGCAATTCAGTGTGATGTGTAGCGATGACCGCGCCTTCCGCCGCTGACTCGACCGTGCTCACATGATGAAGCAGTCTGCCAGGAATATGTGAGCTGCGGTCGAATGCTACTGACATAAAAGCGATGGCGCTCTGCCCATCGGCGATTACGAGCCTTTCTTTGGGGTCAGAAAGTGGCTTGCCGCCCAGAGGCTGCAACATGGCTTCGAGTTGCGCTGCTTCGAAGGTCACAATCGGTTGGGCAGCTCCCGCATCTGCGTCGAACACCTCAATACGACTTAGGGAAACGGGATCTGTCCCGAAGTTCGTCAGATGCAACTCGTACATGACATAGAAATGCGGTCCGCTTGGGAATGCTGTGGGCTCAAATGGCACGCGCATCTCAAGCTGTGGTGGCCAGGGAGCGGACTTGGCCGCCAACTTTCTGTTATCGGATCGCAAATTCTGCGCTTGAGAATTGCCTGTCAACTGATGTACCGGTTGAGCAATGGTAGGACATGAGCAAAGGGAAGCAGCTCCGAGAACGATTAACAGGCGCATGCTCATGGTACGCAATTGGCGACCACAAGGTTCCTCATTCTGGTTGGATGGTCGGCAACCCTTCCTTTACCGATTACGTAAGAGTTGCCCGTCATCCGCCCGCGATTCGGGCGGCAGGTGCCAATGAAGTGCCAAAGAGGACTTAGCGAAGGGAACATTCAAGCAGGCGTTCTCGTATCAGTGATAGCGGACGAGATACGCTGCGGGTAAGTACTCAATGAACAAGCGGATTATCTGTTCACGTATCTTAATCATAGACGGAATCCTCCTCCTGGTCGTAGCCACAATCCACCTGCTCGTTATTCCGGAGTTGCGCAGCCTGCTTGCCCGTCTCCTCTCGCCCGGGGATTTTCGGTTCGTCTGGTCCCCCTTCCTGTTGAATCATGCCGTGGTGGGAATTCTGTTGATTCCCCTTGGCCTGTCCACTATCTATTCCGGCTCTGGGATACGGTCCGGCGAACCTGGAAGTTGGCGCGTGGGGATCACCAATGCACTTACGATCCTGAGTCTGCCACTCGTGCTCGTCGCGGTAATGGAGCGCCGCTACTTCAGCGCGCTGCCTTTCTTGATTGCGACGATCCTTATTACTGTGGTCGCCCTTTCCATGATTTGGCCTCTGCTTTGGGTGCGCAGCGCACTTAGCTAGCGCCGCGACGTGCGACTGGGAACAATGTTGCCTCGACGTGAGCCGGGAGCTGAGTCGTGATAAAGGACGCGGGACGCTGCCGCTCCGGGTCCGAACGGTTTGGTTCACGAGAGCGCCCACTTCGGCATTTTTCAGGTCGAGCCACCACGCGACAACTCCTGGATTGTCCGCAATTCTTCCACAACCGCGCACTCGGCTCAAGGATTCGGCTCGATGCCAATGCGATCATTGACGGCTGATCGAATCCGCTGTTTGCACCCAAGGTAGCGCTCGGTCGTTTGAACCGAAACGTGCCCCAAAAGGAATTGGATCTGCTCCAACTCCCCTCCCGATGCGTGGCACAGCCGAGCGCAGGTCCGCCGCAGATCGTGCGGCGCCAACTTCGCCACTCCAATGCTCTTCGCGGATTCCTTCAC
>CATPBJ010000216.1 GCA_955652395.1 uncultured Terriglobales bacterium
GCGTCGGCTTCCTCATTCACATCTATTCCGTCGGTTACATGTGGGAGGAGGGCGGGTTCTATCGCTTCTTCAGCTACCTGAATCTGTTCATGTTCTTCATGCTGACCCTGGTTCTCGCCAGCAACTACCTGCTGATGTTCATCGGCTGGGAAGGCGTGGGTCTGGCGTCGTATCTTCTGATCGGATTCTGGTTCACCAAGGATTCCGCTGCGTCAGCGGGCAAGAAAGCGTTCATCGTCAATCGCATCGGTGATTTCGGATTTTTGATCGCGTTGTTTCTGCTGATCAAGCGCTTCGGGTCCCTGAACTTCGATCAGGTTTTCCGGAGCGTCATGCCGATGGGCCCGGAGACCGGGGGTGCAGGATTGCTCACCGCGGTCGGCCTGCTGCTGATGGTCGGCGCTGCGGGTAAATCGGCGCAGATTCCGCTCTATGTATGGCTGCCCGACGCCATGGAAGGCCCTACGCCGGTATCTGCGCTCATCCACGCCGCCACCATGGTGACCGCGGGCGTGTACATGGTGTCGCGGTCGCATGTGATTTTCGAGCGGGCGCCGATGGCCTTGACGGTCGTGGCCATCATCGGGACGCTGACAGCTTTGTTCGCCGCCACTATCGGCATTACGCAGACTGACATTAAGAAGGTGCTGGCCTACTCTACCGTGTCGCAGCTCGGGTACATGTTTATTGCCTGCGGAGTGGGAGCCTTCTCGGCTGCGATTTTCCATCTGATGACCCATGCGTTTTTCAAGGGGCTTTTGTTCCTGGCGGCAGGGTCGGTCATCCACGCGGTAAGTGGCGAGCAGGACATGCGTCAGATGGGCGGGTTGCGCACGAAAATTCCGTGGACGTTCTGGACCCTGACCATCGCCACCTTTGCCATCGCCGGGATTCCACCGTTTGCCGGATTCTTCAGCAAGGACGAAATCTTGTGGCGGGCTTACCAGGCCAGCTGGGTGTACTGGTCTATTGGATTGTTTACGGCATTTCTCACTTCCTTTTATATGTTCCGGTTGTGGTTCATGACGTTTTTTGGGGAGTACCGGGGAGCAGCGGAGGGCGAGCATGCCGATTTGGCTCATGGGCATTTAGCCCAGGGCGACACGCGGGCGGGGGCGCCCGCGCTACCCGGACATGCCTCACACGAACATGGGATTCACGAGAGCCCGCGACTGATGGTGATTCCCTTGGTCGTGCTGGCGGTGCTGTCTGTGATCGGTGGTTGGATTGGAGTGCCGGGATCGCTGGGCGGCAGCAATCATTTTGATAAATTCCTCGGCCCAGTATTTCACTCCACGATCACTGCCCTCGGGCAGCAAGGTCACGGGGTGATGCCGGCTACGGAAAAAGAAACGGAAGGCCCCGAACCGCAGACTGGTCACACCGAACTGGTCATCACCGGTATTTCAGTGTTTGCGGGGCTGCTGGGGTTGGGTCTGGCCTGGCTGCTCTACTATCGCGACCCACAGTTGCCACAGCAGATCGCGGCGGGATTGGGAGGTCTTTACCACGCGGTGGTTCACAAGTACTACATCGATGAACTATACGCGGCGCTATTCGTGAAGCCGCTCATCGCGGGCTCCGCCCTCATTTTGTGGCACGGGATTGACCAGGACGTGATCGACGCCTCGGTGGACAACAGCGCGCACGGGGCGCGCGAAGTTTCTGATTCGGTGCGGCACATGCAGTCCGGCAATCTGCGCTCTTACGCCGGGTGGATGGCGGCCGGAGCCGCGGTCGTGATCGCCTACATGGTGTGGATGGGAACGCGATGAACCTTCACTCGGTGGAGATGGACAGGTGGAGTCCGATCATTCTCACGCTGGTGACCTTCATACCGCTGGCGGGCGCCCTCCTGCTACTGTCTTTGCCGCGGCGTGATCGCGACATCCGGGTATTTTCCCTGGTGGTAACCCTGTTTACTTTCGTCCTGTCATTGCATCTGCCGGTGCACTTACACCGCGCCCAGGCCGGGTTCCAGTACGAACTCGATCGCGCATGGATTCCTACACCCAACATTCACTACCACCTGGGCGTGGACGGAGTATCCATGTGGCTGGTGGTGCTGACCACCTTTCTGAGCCCGTTGTGCGTGCTGATCTCGTGGAACTCCATTCATGAGCGAGTGAAAGAATTTTTCATCATATTGCTGGTCTTAGAAACCGCCCTGATCGGGGTGTTCGTCGCGCTCGACCTGTTTCTGTTTTATTTCTTTTGGGAAGCCACCCTGATCCCGATGGCATTGTTGATTGGAATGTACGGTCACGGGCGCAAGGTTTACGCTGCCGTCAAATTCTTCATGTACACCATGATCGCGTCGGTTTTCATGCTGGCGGCGATTCTTTGGCTGTATGCGAAAGTCGGGAGCTTCGATTTCGTGACCATTCAGAACGCCATCCGAAACGGGCAGGTGGCGAATTTCACTGGCGCGGCGCAGTGGCTTTTCCTGGGATTTTTCATCGCGTTTGCGGTCAAAGTTCCGCTTTTCCCTTTCCACACCTGGTTGCCCGATGCGCACGTGGAGGCGCCTACCGCGGGATCCGTATTGCTGGCTGGCGTGCTGCTGAAGATGGGTACCTACGGCATGCTGCGTTTCAACCTGGGGTTATTTCCCGATCAGGCTCGCGCCAATGCCTGGTGGGTGATGATTCTCGCGCTGATCGGCATTGTTTATGGCGCCCTGGTGGCACTGGTCCAGCCCAACATGAAGAAGCTGATCGCCTATTCTTCAATCAGCCATTTGGGCTTCGTGGTGCTGGGGATTTTCACCTTTACGCAAGCTGGCCTGGATGGGGCGACGTTCGTGATGCTGGCGCATGGCGTGTCGACCGGGGCTTTGTTCATGCTGGCCGGCATTCTGTACGAACGCCGTCACACGTATGAAATTTTAGAATTCGGCGGGCTGGCGAGTTCGATGCCGGTGTACGCCAGCTTCTTCCTGTTTGTCGTACTTGCATCAGTGGGGCTGCCACTGCTGAATGGTTTTGTCGGCGAGTTCCTGGTGCTCAGCGGGGCATTTCAGGCGCGTGCGATTTACGGAATTCTCGGTGCGACGGGTATCATCTGGAGTGCCGGTTACCTGTTGTGGATGTATCAACGAGTGTTTTATGGAAAGATCACGCACGTGGTGAACGAAACACTGCCTGATCTGGATCCGCGCGAGCGTATTGCCCTTCTGCCTGCGGCTGCAGCGGCGCTGGTGATGGGCGTGGCGCCTCTGCTATGGCTGAACGCCATCGATCCTGCAGTCCAAACTGCGTTGGCGCCGTTTGCGCAATTGGCCAGCAAGGTGGTTGGCCAGTGAACACGCCTGGAATGGCTCAGACGATCCCTCAGGGCGTGGAATATGTTCGCATTCTGCCGGAAATCGTACTTTCCTTGTTCGGCATGGTCATCATGGTGCTCGATCCGCTGGTGGACGAGCGTAGCACCCAGAAACTGCTCGGGCTCATTGCGCTGATCGGCTCCGTGGCGGCAATTGCGGCAACGCTTTACCAGTCCCAGTTCCCCGGCCTGGGATTCTGGGGCATGGTCAAGGTGGATGGCTTCAGCACCTTCTTCCACATCCTGGTTACTGCGATTGCTGCGGTGGTCATCCTTAGTTCTTTCGAGTACATGCAAGTGCAGCAGATCCGGGCTGGAGAATATTACGGCCTGATTCTTTTTGGCGCTGTCGGCATGTGCCTGATGTCGTCGGCAGTCGAACTGGTGCTCATTTTCATCGCTCTGGAGACTTCGTCGATTTCCACGTACGTTCTGGCCGGGTTCAGACGGCGCGCAGCGATTAGCAGCGAAGCGTCGCTGAAATATTTTCTGCTGGGTTCCTTTGCCACGGCTTTCTTCCTTTACGGAGTGGCGCTGATGTTCGGCGCGACCGGATCTACCAGCATTTCAGTCATTGCCCAGGCACTTCGATTGAGCCCAGTTCCGGTGCTGGCATATGCGGGAATCGCATTCATGTTCGTGGGCCTGGGTTTCAAGGTTGCCGCTGCTCCTTTTCATGTGTGGACACCAGACGTTTACGAAGGCGCTCCGGCGCCGGTGGTCGGCTTTATGTCGACCGCCCCCAAGGCGGCAGCATTTGCGGTACTGCTGCGGGTCATGTTTGAATCCAATGCGCCCGGGCGGCTCTGGCTGATCTGGGTAGCGGCCGCGCTGTCAATGACTCTGGGCAATGTGGGTGCCCTGGTGCAACAGAACGTTAAGCGACTGTTGGCATATTCTTCCATCGCGCATGCCGGATATCTTCTGGTGGCCTTTGCCGCGCTGGCTAACAATGGCATCCCCGCCGCGATGTTTTATACGGCCTCGTACGCGGCCATGAACGTGGGCGCATTTGCCGTAGTCAGCCACCTCGCGGGCGCCGGGGAACGATACGTCACCCTGGATGACTACGCGGGTCTGGGACGTCGATCGCCACTGCTCGCGGCCACGCTAACAATCTTTTTGCTGTCGCTGATCGGGATTCCCATGACCGGCGGTTTCTTTGCCAAGTTCTACGTGTTCAGCGCTGCCCTCCAAGCCAACCTGGTTGGACTCACAATCATCGGTGTGCTCAACAGCGCCGTGGGCGCTTACTACTACCTGCGAATCATCGTGGTGATGTATATGCGTGAAGCGCGGGAAGAAGTGCCGGCAATTCCGGTTTCACCTGCTCTCGGTGCTGCGCTCGGCATCAGCGTGGCCGCAACTCTTTACCTTGGCCTGCTTCCAGGCCGGGTACTCGAATACGCTTCGCGCTCGGCAGCAGAGCTCTTACATTAAGTTTCTGCAGCCGGCGTGTGTACGGTAACGGGTTACCGTGGTTATCCTGTCTGCAGCTGTCCGAATCCTCCAAATCTTAGGCCCAACGGGCGTTTCGCTGCATCCAATAAATCCACTTAATTCGCGGATGAGCAATTGACAATCGAGCACGATGCGTTCATCATGGGTTCCTAATCGAGAATACTTGGAGCCTTGGAGGTCAGTCATGAGGAACTTAATCCAAAGAATTTGGTCCGAAGACCAGGGACAGGACATCGCTGAGTACGCCGTCATGCTCGCGGTGATTCTCGTTCTGGTTGTTGGGACGATTCGACTGGTCGGCTCTAATGCCAACAACGTTTTTTCCAACGTCGCCAGTTCCGTTCAGTAGCTACCGGAGCCTTTCGTTCGGGATTCCCCATTTTGTAGCCGGTAGAGGGTTTCGCCGGCATGGGGAATCAGCTTGACGCCTTCATCTTCGCGTCCCTGCCAGTCTTCAAATCTGATGCCGTTGGGGTCGATGTAGTTCAGGTTTAAGCGCCGGCAGCGTTCTTCGGGAATGCCGGTCGCGAGGGTGACTTTTATCCGCAGAGCCTCAATGCCGGTTGTGGCGTCGTAGGTGCCCTGTCCGATCAGGTGCGTGGAATGGGCAATCACGCCGCGAGGCACGTCGCCAAACCGGTTCCACTGTTTGAGAAAGTAATCCCGGCAGTGATAGCCAATCCGCTCGAGGAAGGCTCCGTGGGTGTAACTGAATTCCGTAATATGCGGAGCGTAGAGAACGACCTCGCCGTCATCCGCGATGGCGGGCTCGAGTTTGTACATTCCCTTGGCGCCGGTCCAGATGTCGTCATACATCTGGGGCAGGACGGACAGAACCCGGCGAAATGGACGGTCCTCCCATCGAATATGCTCTTGCGCTGACAGCTGCACTGCTGCTTCCCAGGCTTCGAGTGCGGAACCGAAATAGATGCCGGCAATATCCTGCTTTCTCAAAACCAGGGCGAAGCAGGCGACAGGCACTGTAATTTTTTCGGCGGCTCGATCAATCAGGGCACGGACCGGAGTACAGAGCGTGCCGATGAGGTTGTAGCTCCCCAGCAGGGCTCCGAGCCAGTGAGTCTGATTGATCATTTCTCCGGTGCTGACTCCCGGAAACAGATACTTATTGCCTCCCGAAAACCCCACCACTTCGTGGGGAAACACTGGTCCGCAAATCAAGACTTGGTCATAGTCGAAGAGCAGGCGATTGATCTTGACCAGGATCGCCTCCGATAAGAGGCCGCCCGAGGCTTCGGCAACCTGGTCGGCAGGGATCGTACCCAAATCCACAAAAGTGCCGGGAAGGTCCCAGCGATGGTTGAACACGCGAGCGTTGCCGCAGGTTCCATTGACGACGGGGCGCCCTAACAGGCGGCTGAGTTGGGCCTCGCTCATCAGGGAATGCGTGCCGAGGGCGACGAGGTAATCGCAAGCGGCAGCTCCGGTGCCGATCTCCTCTTGCACCAGCTGAAACATCAAAGGCATGGGCATGGTGCGAGTGCCGTCGGGAATGATGGTGAGGACACGCTTGCCTTTGAGATTGCGTCCGGCGGCTGCCTGGGAAACGATTTGGCGGACCTCATCGTGAGACAGCACTCGATCAATCGCGCTTTTGCCGAGGATCATTGTTTTCGGTTTGGTTTCTTTTCGAGTCCTGAGGCCTTAATGTGCATTATGCCACCATGTGGGGACAGCCACCCTCGGCTTCGAGCGGAGCGCATCTCCGCTGTTTGGTACTAGAGAAAACTGTCGAGCTTCGCTCGACCGACAGCCGATGGCGGCTGTCCCCACCTGGCGCATGCTCCCTATTGATTGACGCCGCTGGCCAGGAAGCCTCCGTCTACGGTCAATACGTGACCGGTGACAAAGCTGGCGGATTCGGAAGCCAGGAACACGGTGGCGCCGCCAAGTTCATCGAGCTTCCCGAACCTCTTCATCGGCGTTCGCAGCAGGAATTCGCGGCCGCGGTCCGTACCGTCGAGCAGGGCGGCGTTCAGGTCAGTGCGAAAAACACCGGGAGCGATCGCATTGACACAAACGCCCGACTTGGCCCATTCGAGGGCGAGAGATTTCGTCAGCGAGGCTACGGCCGCCTTACTGGCACTGTAGGCGGCGACCTCATACAGCGCCACGAACGAGGACAGCGAAGCCATATTTATGATTCGGCCGTAACCGCGCTCGATCATGTGCCGGCCAAACACGCGGCAGGCGCGCAAGGTTCCGTTCAAGTTGGTTTCAAGGATCGCGTTCCAGTCGGATTCCGGGACTTCGAGCGTCGGGGTTCGCTTGGTGCGGCCGGCACAGTTAACCAGAATCTGCACGCCCCCGAATTCGGCGTTGACTGCGTGCAGAAGCTGGTCGAGGCTGGCGGTGTCGGTGACGTCGCAAGGTTGGATAAGCGACCGCCGGCCCAGCGCCTTGACCTCGGAGACGGCGGCACCCACCTGTTCGACGCGCCGCCCCGAGGGAACAACGTTCGCCCCAGCTTGAGCGAGTGCCCTGGTGAGAGCAAGTCCGATGCCGCTGGTTCCGCCGATCACAACCGCCGTCTTATTCGTCAGATCCAGGAGAGGATGGCCCATCAATAGCTCCTTGTACCCGCAGTTTGGTGAAGGGAATTATAAGGTCGGACTCAGGCTTCGTGGATTAGTGTTTTCAAACTGTCTCTTTAGCTTTTCCAATTTGACAGGGCTGGCGCTCCTGCCTATCGTTTCAGTTCTGCTTGCAACTCCTGAGGTGATTCGATGAAGAGACTTCGGTTGCTAGGTCCGATGGCAATTCTCTTTCTGGCCGCGGCCGCGCAAGAGGCCACCCCCGCAGGATTCGAGCACTGGACTCCATCGTCATTCAAGCATTTCGACGAACAAGTTGCATGCAAGTGCTGCAACCGATCCGCACCGCTTTGCGGTGGAGTTGCTGGCGGACTTTCCCAACGACAGCGCTATGCTGGTTCGTCGGGAGGCTGATGGCCAGGTGGAGTGGCATGAAACTCAGGCTGACATCTTCTTTGTGCAATCCGGTTCAGCGACTCTGGTGGTCGGCGGCACGCTGGAGAATGGGGAAACGGTGGGTCCTCACGAAAAGCGCAATGGCTCGATCCGGGGCGGCGTTCGCCGGAAGCTTTCCGCGGGAGATGTTGTCCGCATCCCTGCGCGGGAGCCACATCAGCTTTTGCTGGAGGGCTCGCCTGAATTCATTTACTTTGTGGTTAAGATCAAATGATATTGAAGCCGTTCTGCCCGTACGCCATCTTTTAAGAAGATCAATCGCGCTCAATGGAGGAACAGTTTTGAAAGCCAATGTCCGCATTTTGCGAGGTTCACTTGCGATAGCCGCAATCATTTCCGCCCTTCTGGTTTCCTGGGCCCGGGCTCAGGACTCGAATTTTCACAATGCACCGGCATCGGCCAAGGAACTGAAGAACCCATACGAGGGTCAGCTGCCGCCGAACGCCAAGGCGTTATTTCACCTTCGCTGTGCCCGCTGCCACGGAGAGACTGGCGAAGGTTCAGGGAATATCCCCCCTCTGAAGGTGGAAAGAATCAAGTCCGTCGCGCCCGGCGAGATTTTCTGGTTCATCACCAAGGGCGACGTGAACAATGGCATGCCTTCCTGGGCCACTTTGCCCCGGCAACAACGCTGGCGGATCGTTAGCTACGTGCAATCGCTGGGTCGGCCACAGAGCGTGCAATCGAGTAGCCCACCAGAAGCCCCTTTGGTGGCTGTGAAATTGAGCGCGCCGCCTCCGAAGCCGCCGTTTACTGACTTCCGATATGAGAAGCCAGGAGAAATTCGCAAAATCACGCTGAAGGTTCTTCCCGCTCCCTTCGCGACGGCGTCGGCGGGTAACGGTCCCAAAATTGTGGCCCGTCCGGAAGGCGCGTGGCCGAAGGTTCCGGAAGGCTTTAAAGTGGAGCAATACGCGACGGGCCTCGACAATCCGCGCATCATTCGTACCGCTCCCAATGGCGACTTTTTCGTGGCCGAGACCAAAGCCGGCGACATCAGAATCTTCCGCGGGATCACCAGCAACGGCAAACCCGGGCAGATGGCGGTTTTCGCCAGCGGCCTGAACCAGCCGTTCGGCATCGACTTCTACCCGCCGGGACCAGATCCGCAGTGGGTCTATGTGGGAAACATGGACTCGGTCGTCCGCTTCCCTTATCAGAACGGCGATCTGCAAGCTCGCGGCCCGGCCCAGCACTTGGCGGACCTGCCAAGTGGAGGAAGCCATACGACTCGTAATGTTCGGTTTTCCCTCGATGGCAAGAAGATGTTTGTCTCCGTGGGCTCCGCTTCCAATGTGGACGATCCGGATACAACCCCGGGGGAAAAGCACCGCGCCGACGTTCTGGAGTTCAATCCGGACGGCTCAGAAATGCAGATTTACGCTTACGGCATTCGGAACTGCGTGGGACTCGCGGTAAATTCCAAGACCGGCGAGCTATGGTGTTCGGTCAATGAACGCGACGGACTGGGAGACAACCTGGTTCCGGACTACATCACCCATGTGCAGGAGGGTGGCTTCTACGGCTGGCCGTGGTGGTACATGGGCAGCCATCAGGATCCCCGGCACAATGGCAAACATCCTGAGCTTAAAGACAAAGTGATCACTCCGGACGTGATGCTGAACCCGCACAATGCTTCGCTCGGAATCACCTTCTATGATGGCAAACAATTTCCCGAGGAGTATCAAGGGGATCTCTTTGCGTCCGAGCATGGATCCTGGAACCGGGCGGTTCGCGTGGGCTACGAGTTGATCCGCGTGCCTCTGCATCAAACCGGACATGCCAGTGGTGAATATCAGGATTTCATGACCGGATTCGTCGTCGACAATGAGCATGTCTGGGGACGGCCGGTTGCGGTCACGGTGGCTCCGGATGGCTCGCTGCTGGTCACTGACGACGGCTCGAACGCCATCTGGAGGATCAGTTACACCGGAAAGTAGGCGCGAATACAGGAAGTCGGCTCCACTCCACTATATTTTTCTCCAGGCCGTAAGCTTGCTTGGTCCAAAAATTGGTCCTTAAATACGACGGTCTGATTCTCGGTGGCGGCGCAGCCGGGTTGATGTGCGCGATCGAAGCGGGCAAGCGGGGGCGGCGGGTGGCCGTCCTCGAACGTGCCGAGCGGTTGGGGAAGAAAATTCTCATCTCCGGCGGCGGACGCTGCAATTTCACCAATATCCACTGCTCGCCGGAAAACTTTATTTCGGCCAATCCGCATTTCGCCAAATCGGCGCTGGCCCGCTATAGCCCCGCGGACTTTATCGCGCTGGTCGAGAAACACCACATCCCTTATCACGAAAAGACTCTGGGCCAGCTTTTTTGCGATCACTCCGCTCAGGACATTCTGGACATGCTCGAAAGGGAGTGTCGGGAGTCGGGAGTTCAACTGTTTGCGAAGACTGCAATCCAGGAAGTAACACGGACCGACGAGTTCGTGGTAAGAGCGGGGGAAAGAGAATTTCGCGCCCCGGCATTGGTGGTCGCCACCGGCGGACTGTCGATTCCAAAGATGGGCGCTACCGGATTCGGGTACGAACTGGCGCGACAATTCCGGTTAGCGATCCGTGAAACTCGGCCGGGCCTGGTGCCGCTCCTGTTCGGTACGGAGGATAGCCGCCGCTATACTGATCTGGCCGGCGTGTCTGCGGTGGTGATTGCTGCCTGTGGAGGCCAGCGCTTCCGTGAAAAGATGCTGGTGACCCACCGAGGACTCAGTGGGCCGGCGATCCTCCAGATTTCGTCCTACTGGAAGAAGACGGAATCCATGCTCATCGACCTGGCCCCGGACCAGGAGGTCACCGCCGAGCTTCTCGAAACGACAGTTTCGCGAAATATCGCCTCCCTACGGACGGCGCTGCGCAGAATTGTCCCGAACCGTTTGGCTGACCGATGGTTGGATATCCATGGTCCTGCGAACCAGGCTCCCAAAAGCTTGACGAACACCTCTCTTAAGGAATTGGAGCGCAAGATACACGGCTGGGCTGTGCTTCCAGCGGGCACTGAGGGCTACGAAAAGGCTGAAGTAACGGTCGGAGGCGTGGATACTGACGAGTTATCAGCGAAAACGATGGAAAGCCGGAGAGTACTCGGCCTGTTCTTCATCGGAGAAGTGGTGGATGTAACCGGGCACCTGGGCGGATTCAACTTTCACTGGGCGTGGGCATCGGGCGCCAGCGCGGGGCGGGCCTTGTAGGATGAACTCGTACCCTCGGAACCTGCTTCTTGACGCTAAGAAGAACTGAGTTGATGATCTCTGTCGAACTTCATCGTGTGAAATCAACCGGGAGCGTTAAATATGGCTTGCACTCTTTCCGTAGCCTGCTGGCGAATCAAACGGAATACTTCCCTACGATTGGCCGGCGGAGCCCTCTTAAGTCTCGGGCTGGGAATCACGTCCTGGGCAGCGCCGGCTCCGCAAAAAGATAACGCCCTGCACATCTACTTCGTGGATGTCGAAGGCGGGCAGGCAACTTTGTTCGTTACGCCGGCGGGGCAGTCGTTCCTGATCGATACGGGCTGGTCGGGCAATGATGGCCGTGATGCGGACCGGATTGTGGCTGCCGCCCGAAAGGCGGGAATCAGCAAAATCGACTACGTCCTGATTACCCATTTTCATGACGACCATGTGGGTGGCGCACCACAATTGGCCGCGCACATTCCGGTCGGAACGTTCATCGACCACGGCGAGAACCGCGAGACCACCAACGCCGTCACGGTGAAGGGCTGGCAAGCCTACCAGGCCTTGTTGACTACCGGGAAATACCAGCGCATCAGCGCCAAGCCAGGAGATGCCTTGCCCGTCAAGGGAATCCAGGCCACGATTGTCAGCTCGGACGGAGCGTTAATAGAAAAATCGCTGGCGGGCGCCGGGCAGGACAATCCGTATTGCCAGGATGCGGAGCAATTTCCGGCGGACACGACCGAGAACCTGCGTTCGCTGGGGACGTTCATTCGTTTTGGCAAACTGAAAATCTTGGACCTGGGCGATCTCACGCACGATAAGGAAATGCAACTCGTGTGTCCCACAAATAAGATCGGCAAGATCGACATTTACATCGTTTCTCACCATGGGTGGTCGCAAAGCAGCAGCCCGGCTTTCGTCTACGGCCTAGCTCCGCGCGTGGCGATCATGGACAATGGCGCCAAGAAGGGCGGCACTCCTTCGGTCTTGGACATCATTAAGAAATCGCCCGGGCTCGAAGACCTCTGGCAACTGCATTTTTCCGAAGAAGGTGGGGCGGCGCACAATGTCGCGGCACAGTTCATCGCGAATCCTGATGGCCCTGACGCGGCAAACTATCTGGAGTTGACGGCTCATCGGGGCGGGAGCTTTGACGTTTTCAACTCCCGGACGCAGAAGAGCAAACACTATTCGGCGCGCTGAAGCAAACACAAACAGAATCGAGGACGACCATATTGCTGCGCTGGCGAATCGCCATCCTGGTTAGCGTTGCGATTGCAATCAGTTATCTGGATCGTCAGACGCTGCCGGTGGCCGTCAGCACGATCGCAAGAGATATCCCGCTTACCAATCAGCGGTTCTCCGCGTTGCAATCGGCGTTCCTGCTCTCTTACGCGTTCATGTATATGGGCGGAGGAAAGCTGGTCGACGCTTTGGGCACTCGCATTGGATTCGCTGTCATCATGGCCTTCTGGTCGCTGGCTAACGCCAGTCACGCTCTGGCTACAAGCTTCGCCATGCTAATGGCCAGCAGATTTCTGCTTGGGATGGGAGAGGGGGGCGGCTTTCCAGCGGCCACTCGTGCCGTAGCCGAATGGTTCCCGGCAAAAGAACGAGCCACTGCGATGGGCATCATCAACGCCGGCACGGCGGTGGGAGCGGTCATCGCGCCTCCGCTGATCGCCGTGGTTCTAAGTCATGCGGGCTGGCGATGGATTTTTGTCATCACGGGCGGATTCGGAGTGCTCTGGACGTGGTGGTGGATCTCGTCTTATTTTTCGCCGGAGAATCCTCCCGAACCCAGTGTGCACTCTAGACTGGCAATTCCCTGGATTGATTTACTCAGGATTCGCGAGTCCTGGGGCCTGGTGGGCGCCAAATTTCTAAGCGATGCGGCCTGGTACTTCTATCTTTTCTGGCTCCCGAAATATCTTTACGATGCTCGTGGATTTGATGTGAAGGCAGTCGGCACGTTTGCGTGGATCCCGTACGCTGCCGCAGGCGTTGGCTGCTTGCTCGGCGGATGTTTTTCAAGTTATCTGGTAAAGCGTCAGTTCTCCCTGGGCGTGGCTCGAAAGCTGGCGCTGGGACTGAGCGCTGCAGTGATGCCGTCCATCCTGCTGGTGCCGCGGCTTCCGGTAGCCTGGGCGCTGGTCGTATTCAGCGTGGCGTATTTCGGACAGCAATCGTGGTCCACCCTGGTCATGGTTCTTCCCACCGATCTCTTCCCTTCTAACGTAGTCGGTTCGGTCGCCGGACTGGTGGGCTTCGGCGGGGCGATGGGTGGAATCGCATTCGGGCAGCTGGTCGGATATCTGTTGGACCACGGCTTCGGATACGGTGTCGTATTCTCATTGGCAGGCACGTTTCACGTGGCTGCATTCGTTATCATTCTTGCAACCGTTCCTGCGGTCCAGGCTCTGAATATGGAACGGAAACCGAGTTATCCGGGAGCTTCATGAGAATCAAAGAAATTCGTACCCGCGTAATGCGCTGGCGTGGAAAGACGGTTCCATTGCCGCCACATTTCTGCACCAATCCTATGGATTTGCTGAACCTGCCGGAAGCTTCGATGCAGACGTTCACTTTTCACGGCTGGCTAGTGGTCGAAATCTTCACCGACGACGGCCTAGTGGGGATCGGCAATGCCGCGCTCGCGCCCCAGGTCACGAAACCGGTGATCGATCTCCATCTCAAGCCGCTATTGATCGGCAAGGACCCGTGGGACATCGAGTTTCTTTGGCAGCACATGTATCGCAAGACGATGGCGTTTGGCCGCAGAGGCATCGGCATGGTTGCGATCAGCGCCGTGGATATTGCGTTGTGGGACATTCTGGGCAAGTCCGCGAAACAGCCGGTCTATCGGCTGCTTGGGGGCAGGACGAAGCCGCGCATTCCGGTTTACGCCAGCCGGCTCTATAGCGTCGAGTTGAGTGAGGTTGCTGACGAGGCGAAGCGGTACAAGGCCGAAGGCTACAAGGCCATGAAACTTCGTTTTGGCTGGGGACCGACCGACGGCGCCGCCGGCATGCATCGCAATCTGAATCTGGTTCGCACGGTGCGCGAGACTGTCGGCGATGGCATCGATGTGATGGCAGACGCTTACATGGGATGGACACTCGACTATGCTAAGCGCATGCTGCCCCTCCTTGAGCCCTTTGATCTGAGATGGCTGGAGGAACCGGTCATCCCTGATGATGTGCACGGCTACGCCGAACTGAAGTCGTACGGGCGAATTCCGATTGCCGGTGGCGAACACGAGTTCACGGCGTACGGTTTCCGCGATCTGCTCGAGGCCCGCGCGCTCGACTACATCCAGTTCGATACCAATCGCGTAGGGGGTTTGACGCAAGCCCGTAAGATAGCAGCGATGGCCGAGGCATACTCGGTCCCGGTGATTCCTCATGCCGGCCAGATGCACAATTATCATGTCGTGATGGCAAGCCTGAATTCCCCCATGGCAGAGTACTTCCCCGTCGTCGACGTCGAAGTTGGCAACGAACTATTCTGGTACATCTTCAATGGCGAGCCCAAAGCCAAAGACGGCT
The DNA here is from genome assembly GCA_955652395.1 of uncultured Terriglobales bacterium. Lineage (GTDB taxonomy): Bacteria > Acidobacteriota > Terriglobia > Terriglobales > Acidobacteriaceae > JAIQFF01. The sequence goes on from CATPBJ010000216.1 coordinate 14,523, forward strand.
TGATTGACCTGGATGAAAATGTTCCGGGCCTGGGCCTGACCATCAACGAAGCAGCGGTGGAAAACTTCGAAGTCATCGAATGACTGAAAGAAGAACAAACCCTGATTTCATGACACGACTGGTTCAACTGAAGCGAGGGGACGCGGGGCGAGTAGCACTCGTCGAGGAGCCCCAACTGCGGCTGCTTGACGGGTGCTGCTCGATTTACGAATTGGCCAGCCTGGCCATCAGCGGCGGCGGGAGGCTCAGTGATCTTGCTCGGCAGCGGGCCACGGGCGATTTGCTCGAATATGACCCAATCTACCTCGGGCACTCTGAATGGCGTATTTTGCCGCCGATCGACCATCCGGAAGAACCGGCCCGCTGCGTGGTTTCAGGAACCGGGTTGACCCATCGGGGGAGCGCTCGCAATCGCCAGAGTATGCACGCCTCGACCGAAGAGGACCTCACCGACAGCATGAAGATGTTTCGCTGGGGAATCGAAGGCGGGCGTCCGCCGCAGGGATCCATTGGCACCGCTCCCGAGTGGTTTTACAAAGGTACGGGCACAATCCTGCGCGGGCACGATGAGGCACTCGAGGTTCCACCTTATGCCGGCGATGGCGGCGAAGAGGCCGAGGTTGCTGGTATCTACCTGATTGCTCCTGACGGCCAGCCGCATCGCGTAGGCATGGCGGGTGGCAACGAATTCTCAGATCATCGCTTCGAGAAGACGAACTATCTCAATCTGGCGGCGTCCAAGCTTCGCACCTGCGCACTCGGTCCCGAACTCGTGGTGGACCCTGACTTCGAATCTTTGCCGGTTGCAGTGACGATTGAGCGCGCCGGTAAGCCCCTCTGGTCGAAAACATTCCGCACCGGCGAGACTGAGATGTGTCACAGCCTGGCGAATATTGAGCATCATCATTTCAAATATCAAGCACATCGCCGCCCGGGAGACGTCCACATTCATTTCTTTGGGACGGACTCCTTGAGCTTCAGCGACGGCATCAGTCTGCAGGATGGCGATGTGATGCAGGTTGCGATTGAAGGCTTTGGCCGGCCCTTGCGCAATCCGGTGTGCGTGGCCGGAACCAGGCCGGAATTAATCAGTGTGAAAGCTCTGGGGTGAGTCATGTCAAAAGCGGGTGTAGCAATTATCGGACTGGGCATCATGGGAAGCGGGATGGCTGGCCGCCTGCTCTCGGCCGGTTTTCCTCTAACTGTTTACAACAGAAATCACGACAAATCTGCGCCTTTCGGCCGCGCGGGCGCGTCTGTCGCTGGTTCTCCACGCGAGGCTGCGTCGAAGGCGGACATCATCATCAGCATGGTAGCGGATGATATTGCTTCCTCTGGTGTGTGGCTCGGCGACAATGGCGCGCTGGCTGGGGCGTCTCGCGGATCGGTGCTCATCGAATGCAGCACGCTTACCGTAGGCTGGATCAAGGAGCTCGCGGCGGCCGCGGCTCAGCGAGGTTGCGAATTACTCGACGCGCCGGTCACCGGCACCAAGCCCGATGCAGCCTCCGGCGAGTTATCTTTCCTGATCGGAGGATCGGAAGCTACCCTCGTTACCGCCAAGCCGGTTCTCTCCGTGCTAGGGCGCGAATTCATCCATCTAGGCCCGACCGGAAGTGGCGCGCTGATGAAACTGATCAACAACTTTATGTGCGGCGTTCAGGCTGCGTCTCTCGCGGAAGCAGAATCTATGATCGCCGCTGGCGGCCTGGACCTCGAAAAGGCACTCTCGATCCTTACGCACGGTGCGCCGGGCAGTGGCCTGGTGCAGAGGGCTGCTGCCCGAGCGTTTGCAAATGACTTTACTCCCAATTTCCCCCTGCATTTGATGGCCAAAGACCTGGGGTACGCCATCGACGAAGCTTCCCACCTCGGACACAAACTGCAGACCGCGAGTTCTGCGCTGGCCATATTTAAAGATGCGATCGCCAAGGGTTATGGCGATCAGGACTTTTCCGCGGTGATCAAGTCGCAGCAGCGAGGTTAAAAAGTAGCGCGGCGGCTGCGGCAGAACTTACTCCCACACAATACGTATGAGAGAAAGCCCCTGCCTGGGCAGGGTAAATTGCAGATGCGCTGCTCCTTGCGCGATCGGCACCCACACAGGAGAAGTAAGAAGCTGCAACTGGCCGGCACGTTGTAATTGCTCGTATTGAGCTTCAGTTGGCGACTGCGGCGAGCTCATTTCTTTCCATGCCGTGAATGCGTTGCTGTGACTCGAATCGACGCGGAAATGTTCCAGCAATCCGTGGCTGGCCTTTGCGGGCAGTCCACTGACGACCAAGTCAATCGGAGTCGAGGCAGCAGGAAGGTCGTCGTCGTGGTAATTCCAGATCAGGACCTCAATCTCAAGCTCTTTTCTAGCAGCAACCACACCGATGTCCGGCTGTCCGCGCACACCGTCGCGGACAACGTCCTCAGAACGTAAGGCACCCGAACTGGTGGCTTGTACGCGTTCTTTGCCCAGCAATCCGAAGATACGGAAAGTATTCAGCACCGGTTTGTCCACGCCGTTGGTGGCTAGCGTGCGGAAGCCCTCAAAGTAGGGTTGATCTTCAAACTCAAATGCCCAGGTCACAGCCCCGAGAAAATTGATGTGCTCGCGGTCGGCTAGAAAGAGAATGTTGTTCAGGGTCTCAGCCGTGTAGGCGGCGTACAAGGGCCCGTTGCGATAGGAGTTTTGGGGATTGCTGCGGGCTGAGCAAGCTGCGCATCCCTCCGGATCCGACTCTCCCAGAATGATTGGAGTGCGGCGGAATTCGGGAAACGATGCAACGATCTGAAAGCCCTGCTCAATCGCGAACAACTGGCGCGCTATGCCCATCTGCACGTGATCACTCTGCCACTTCGGGGATCCCTTGGGATGAAAGCTGATGAAGTCCAGCTGTGAACCCCTTTTTCCGCTTACGAAGTTTGGCTGGTGGGCACAATGGTCGAGGAACGATCGTAAAAATTGCGCCGCCTTGGGACTCGCCGGACCGGTGCTGTCCGGTCCGCCGACGCGAGCTTCCGGAAGCACACGCAGGATGGCGTCCACGCTGAAATCGTACAGCTTGAAATATTCCTGCGGTGTCCCCTGCCAGTAGTCGATATCGGGCTCGTTCCATACTTCCCAAAGCCAGGTTCTCACTTCCGCATCGCCATAGCGCTCACGCAGATGACGGACAAATTGAAAGATAATTTCTGACCACTTCTGGTAATCCTTGGGAGGGTAGGCCCAGCCGGTGAAGATCGAGCCTTGGGGAAAATCATGACGATAGGGTTCCGGGTGAGTTGACAGGGCTTGCGGCATGAACCCGATTTCAACTAACGGCTTTATTCCCGCTTTCTGAAAGGTGTCGAAAAGTCGGTCCAGTATTGTCCAGCTGTAGACTGGGTGTCCCGCCGCGTCTTCGGTGTAAACGTTGGTCGATCCCCACTTCAAAGACGCTGTGCCGTCGCCCGTGGTCAACAGATTGTGGACTCGAACATAAGCAGGCGCTGGGCCCAGCGCTGCCAGCTCGCCGAGCAGCTTCTTGCCATTCGCCGCGTAAGTGTAATTGGGCTCGTCGTAGCCGAAATAGTTCCAGATGGGCGAGATTGTGCCCTGAGGTTGATCGGCCCGGACCTGAATATTCACACTCTCTGGACTTTGTTGGGAACGGGCCCAGGGAGAAATCAGAAGAAAAGCCAGAACGCAACCGATGACGAGACCGGATTTGAATCCCAGATTGCTCATCCGCGCCGTGACGCAATGGGAGCAGGAGCAAGCTCCAGCCCCAGATATTCCCGTGCATTGTGGAAGCAGATGTTGCGGACCATGGTGCCCAGGAGCTTCTCGTCGTTCGGGAGCTCGCCGTTCTCGACGTCCCGTCCCAGCAGATCGCAGAGAATCCGACGAAAATATTCGTGCCGCGGAAATGACATAAAGGATCGCGAGTCAGTGAGCATTCCAATGAATCGCGAGAGCAGGCCGGTGTTGGAAAGCGCGTTCAGTTGCGATTCTATCCCGTCTTTCTGGTCGAGAAACCACCAGGCGCTGCCGAATTGTATCTTGCCGGCGATCGAACCATCCTGAAAATTGCCGGCGGCGGCGGCAAAAACGTAATTATCGGCCGGGTTGACGTTATAGACGATAGTCTTGGGCAGCGAGTGTTCATGCTCCAACAGGTCCAGATAGGCGCCCAGAGCGGCTGCCTGCTCCCAATCCCCAACTCCGTCATAGCCGGTATCAGGGCCAGCCTCGCTGGCCCGCCGCGAATTTACGTTGCGGATCGCTCCCAGGTGAAGCTGCTTGGTCCAGCCTTTTTCAGCGTCCAGGCGGCCGAAAAACAGCATCAGAAAGGAAGCGAACTGCTCCTGTTCGGTAGCAGTCCCAGCCGTGCCCGCACGGGCCTTGGCGAAAATGACTGCGGCTTCGCGGTTGCTGCACGGCGAGGCATGGCAGCACGCCAGTCCGTGATCGGAGAGTCTTCCCCCGTTGGCGTGAAAGAAATCATGTCGCAGCCTGAGCGCATCGAGAAAATCGCTAAAGGACGACACTTCCCGACCGCTCGCCTCTTGCAGACGGTTTAGCCAGACACTCCAAGTGTCCGGAACTCCTATCCGCAAGGCCTGGTCCGGGCGGAAGGTGGGATACATTCGGAGTTCGGTTGCCGAAGCATTGAGGGCACGGTGGCAGGAAAGGTCATCACAGGGATCATCGCTCGTGCAGACAACACGAACCTGAAATTTCCGGAGTATTCCCTGCGCCGTGAGGTCTCCGTTTTGCAGCGCGGAGTTTGCTCGATCCCACACCCGGCTGGCGCTCTTTTCGTCGAGGAGTTCGCTGATTCCGAAGTACCGCTTCAGCTCCAGGTGGGTCCAAATGTAAAGCGGGTTGCGCAGTGTGAATGGAACGGTGCGGGCCCAGGCAAGAAACTTCTCATATTGCGGCGCCGCGCCGGTGCAGTAGTCCTCCGCCACTCCATTGGCGCGCATCAGTCGCCATTTATAGTGATCCCCTTGCAGCCAAATCTCCCACAAATCGCGGAAGCGGTGGTCGGCGGTGATGTCCGCCGCCGGCAAATGCGAATGGTAGTCCAGGATTGGTTCTGCAGCAGCATAGCCGTGATACAACTTTCGAGCCATTTCAGAGTGCAACAAGAAGTCATCGTGGATGAGTTCCATCACACGCTCCCGGCATCGAATTGTTCATGGGCTTACTTAATCTCGCTCCCATAGCTACTCCTCCACTCCCTAATAGCGGTATATATTAGACTTCCACCGGCCACTTCTGGAAGAATAGCGCGAGAAAGAAGGTTGAGGGCAAACATGATGCAGATCAAAGTCAATGACGTAGCGCGCTCCTTCGACGGCGATCCCAACCTGCCGCTGCTGTGGTATCTGCGCGATGTGTTGGGACTGACCGGAACCAAATTTGGTTGCGGCATGGCGCTGTGTGGCGCCTGTACCGTGCACCAGGATGGCAAGGCGATCCGCTCTTGCGTGACCAGTGTGAGCGCGGCCGCCGGGAAAGAGATCACCACAATCGAAGCCATTTCCAAGAATGGACTGCACGTGGTGCAGCAGAAGTGGATCGAATACAACGTCCCGCAATGCGGCTACTGCCAGTCGGGACAGATCATGCAGGCCATTTCCCTGCTGAAAGAAAAACCCAGGCCCAGCGACGAAGACATTGACGGCGGTATGTCCGGAAACATCTGCCGGTGCGGTACCTACCAGCGAATTCGTGCGGCAATCAAGGCGGCCGCGGGAGAGCAAGCATGAGCGACAATATCCTGAACGTCAGCCGGCGTGGTTTTCTCCAAGGCATAGTTTCTACCGGCGCCCTGGTCCTAAGTGTGCGCATGATTCCCGAGGTGCTGTGGGCCGCGGAGACATCCGCAGGTTCGCACGCCGACCGCGCTGTGCTGCGCCCCAGCGTGTTTGTAGGAATCGACACGGATGGAACGGTGTATCTGGTGGCCCACCGGTCGGAGATGGGTACAAGTAGCCGTACTTCCGTCCCCCTCATTCTTGCGGACGAGCTGGATGCGGACTGGAAACGAGTGAAAATCGAACAGGCGATGGGGGACCCACGTTACGGATCGCAAGACACCGACGGATCCCACTCGGTCCGCGATGGATTCACAACGATGCGAGAGGCCGGTGCGACGGCACGCTTGATGCTGACTCAAGCTGCGGCCCAGAAATGGGGTGTCCCGGTCTCGGAATGCGAGTCCGATCTGCACGTGATCGTGCATCGGCCCAGCAAGCGCAAAGCCGGCTATGGAGAACTGGCGTCGGCAGCCGCGAAACTGCCGGTGCCTAAGAAAGAAGATCTGCAGTTCAAACCTAAGAGCGCCTGGCGATATATCGGCAAAGGAACTTCCAGCTACGACCTCGTCGACCTTTGCACCGGCAAAGCTGGCTTTGGCATGGATGCCCGGCTCGATGGCATGGTCTATGCTTCGATCGAGCATCCTCCCGTGCTCGGCGGCAAAGTCAAGTCGTACGACGAGAAAGCTCCGCTGCAGGTTAAGGGCGTCAAGCAAACCATCCCCATCAAGCCTTTCACGCCGCCCCATCATTTTCAACCGCTGGGTGGAGTCGCGGTCATTGCCGACAACAGCTGGGCCGCATTTCAGGGCCGCAAGAAGCTGAACGTGGCATGGGACAACGGAGCAAATGCCAGCTACAACTCGGATCAGTATAAAAAGGAACTGCAGGATACAGCGCGAAAGCCAGGAAAGGTTGTGCGCAATATCGGCGATGTGGACACGGCGTTTGCCAAAGGCGGAAAAGTTATAGCGGCAGACTACTATGTCCCACTTTTGGCGCACGCTACCATGGAACCGCCGGTCGCGTTGGCCGACTACCGCGACGGCAAGGTAACGGTGTGGGCCCCGACGCAAAATCCGCAAGCGGTACAGGAGACGGTTGGCGAAGAACTTGGCATCCCCAAGGAAAACGTGACATGCCATGTAACCCTGCTAGGGGGCGGCTTTGGGCGTAAATCGAAACCGGACTACGCAGCCGAGGCAGCGATCCTGTCAAAAGCGGTAGGCAAGCCGGTGAAGGTGGTCTGGAGCCGCGAAGATGACATCAAATTCGGCTACTATCACGCCGTGGCTGCCATGTATATGAAAGCCTTGGTGGACGAAAAAGGAAAGCCCACTGCGTGGCTGCAGCGTTCCGTATTTCCGCCCATCGGTTCTACGTTCGCGCTAAACACCACCTACGGCGATGCTGGCGAAATGGGACTGGGATGGACGGACTTGCCCTTCGACATTCCCAATCATCGAGCCGAGAATGGACCGGCGGAAAACCATGTTCGTATTGGCTGGTTCCGATCGGTGGCGAATATTTATCACGCCTTTGCGGCGCAGTCCTTCGCCAATGAACTCGCGCATGCATCGGGAAGAGACTCGGTCGAATACCTGCTGGAACTGATCGGACCGGCACGGATTATTGACGTGAAAGCTTCTGCACCCGACTATGACAATTATGATGGGTCTCCAGCAGAGTATCCCCTGGATACGGCGCGGATGCGGCGAGTGGTGGAACTGGCCGCGGAAAAGGCTGGCTGGGGAAAACGAAAGATGGGCAAGGGCTCAGGCATGGGCATTGCTGTCCACCGGAGTTTCCTGACCTACGTAGCCACGGTCGCGGAAGTTGAAGTAGACGATAAGGGCGAAGTGAAAATTCCCGCCGTACACACCGCTGTAGACGCCGGCACAGTGGTCAATCCGGAGGCGACTCGGGCCCAGTTTGAAGGCGCCGCCGTCTTCGGAACCAGCATCGTGCGCAGCGGGGCGATTACAGCAAAGAATGGCGTCATCGAGCAGTCAAATTTCCATGACTACCCGGTGGCCCGAATGAACGAAGCTCCCTACAAGACCAGCGTCTACATGGTGGATAGCGACGCGCCCCCGGCGGGAGTGGGCGAGCCCGGAGTGCCGCCGTTTGCGCCCGCGGTCTGCAATGCAATCTTCGCCGCCACCGGAAAGCGCATTCGCGAGTTGCCGCTTTCGAAAAGTTCCGCGAACACGTAACTATTCGAGCTTGTGACGCGGTAGTTCACTCCTCGCGCAGCAGTATCATAGGATCAACCGATAGCGCGCGTCGCGCTGGAATCCACGTAGCCAGTAGTCCCAGCAATGCCATAGCCCCAGCAACACCCGCCAATACCAGCGGATCGCGGGGAGTTGCCTGGTACACGATAAAAGCCAGCACCCGGCTCGCCAGAATTCCGAGGAGCAATCCTGCTGCGGAACCAATAGCCAGCAATTTGAAAGCCCGTCCCAACGCTGCCGCAACACTTCCGTCCGCTGCGCGCCGAGGGCGACACGAATTCCCAGTTCCCGCAGCCGCTTGCTGACCGAGTAGGCAGCCATTCCAAAGATGCCGGTGATCGACAGCATCGCGCCCATCAGGCCCATCACACCCAGCGACACCGTCGCCATCTGGGAGGGAAACAGAGCTCCGCCTATTTCATCCCACCGCGTTTCAATCACAACAGGCAGCCCTGCATCTAATTGGTGCAGCGTGCGCCTTATGGCCTCCCCCAGTTGCTGCGGATCGCGGCTCGAGCGCACCACCAGCCATGCGGAATTGGAGGGGTACTGCAGGATTGGGAGAAACATCGCCGCCTGTGGATATTCGGTTAGTTTGCTATATTTTCCGTCTTCTGTAATACCCACCACTTGTGTGCGCGTTCCATCTGGCATCTTGTAATAACCGCCGATTGCATTGGATAGGGAGCCAAAGATTTTGCGCGCAAACTCCCGATTCACCACGGCTACACGCGGCGAATTTTTGTCGTCGTGCCATGTGAAAGCCCGCCCGGACAGCAACGTAGTGCCCTCCGCGTGAAGGTATTCGGGAGATATGTGGAACATGTAGGCGTCGGCGGCGGCATTCGATGGCCGCAGATCTGTCATATTGTCGGTGAAGACAATCGAGCCGTTCGAGTCATTTAATAGTAACGCATCGGTTAATCCAACAGACTCTACGCCGGGAATCGTCGCGACGGCATCGAGCATGCGCTTTTGCATTGGGGGCACTCGATCGCTGCTATAACCTGCCATGTGCAGATCGGCGCCTATCAGCATGGAGTTCTGTGGTTCAAAACCGAAGTTGCTGTGCAACGAGCGCACCAGTCCGCAGACTGCAACCATCGAAGAAGTGATCAGCACAGCGCAGAGCGCAATTTGTACCGCCAGTAATGCGTCGCGGACAGTAATCTTCCGCCCCACCGTGCCGGTTGATCCCGACTTGACGACCTCATAGGGATTCGTGTGGAGTACCTGGCTCACGGGGACCGATCCAAAGAGCAACCCGCTGACTGAAGTCAGCAGCAAAGCTAGTCCATAAACGCTTGCGTCCGGGTTCACAGGCGTATGCACGGGAAAATTCCCAAATGGCTGCCACACACTCAGCCAGCGCAATAACGCCACGCTGGCCCATAGTCCGACGGCGCCGCCGGCGAGCGAAACCAGCACGGCTTCGGTAAGCAGACCGCGCAGAATGCGCTTGCGGCTGGAGCCGAGAGCGAGTCGCAGAGCAACTTCACGGGAACGGTCAGCGGCGCGCGCGGCAAACAGGCTGCCCAGGTTGGCGCACGCGGCCAGCAGGATCAACCCTGCCAGCAGCATCAATCCTGCAAGAAATGCCTTTATCCCAGGGGCAAACTGATCGCCCAAAAGACCTGGACGCCCCAATAAAAAGCCCATTTGGCGTTCGTCTTTGGGATAAGTCTTTTCGAGATACGAGCCGATCGAGTTCAGATCGGTGGTTGCCTCTGCCAGAGCGACTCCCGCCTTCAAGTGTCCCACCACCATGAAAATCCAACGGCTTCCGCGATCATTCAGGTCATTCGTCCCATCCACCTGCTCGTGGTTCACCATCGGTACAAAGAAATTGGGAGAGAACGAACACTACAGTCCCGCGAAATTCAGGCGGCGCTACGCCGAGAATGGTAAAAGGATGCTTGTTTAGCTGAACCGTACGGCCCACCACGCCTCGGTCATCGTGAAAATGGCTGTGCCAATATGCGTAGCTGAGCACGATATAAGGAGCGCTGTTCGGACCACGCTCATCGGAGCCGTGGAAGAAACGGCCGAAATACGGCTGAATCCGCAATGCGTCAAAGTAGTTCCCGCTCGCCTCCACGCCCAGATAAGGGATGGACTTTCACCCGTGTCCAGCGCTACCTGAGTGATGCTAAAAGCTGTCAGATCATCAAAGCTGTGGTTACGATCGCGCAGATCGAGATAGTCGGGATACGACTGACTCATGTCCTTATCGCTCGCGCGCTCGATTCCGTAAAGGCTCTGCGCCTTAAGCACACTCAGCGGGCGCAGGATCAGCCCGTTCATAACACTGAAAACCACCGCGTTTGCGCCGATTGCCACGGCCAGCGTCAAAACGGCGGCAACCGCAAACCCTGGCGACCTGCGCATTGTTCGCCAACCGTATCGAATGTCCTGAACCAAGCTCTTCATGGCAACTCTTGGCCAATTAGCATCCTACCGCGGTCTAGATTGTGCAATTCTACAGCCGAGAAGGTGACCCGGGAGATGTTGATGGCAAAGGTCAACCGAACCTGAACCTTGCGACGCGTTGTTCGCTTGCGGAATTGGCTGTCCGCAAGCGGACAGCGCTGAGCCTGTTGGCGGATCACGCGCAATGGCTCCATCCTTCGCTTTTTGAAGGGTGGGATTCCACGGTCGTCTCCCGCCAAAGATTTCTCGCAGCCTTGAAGTGGTGCTCGTCTCTTGGGTAGACGGACGACGACCCCCATCCATCGCAAAGTGCGAAAAAAAAGGATGGGCACCCCGACTTCGACTGATGTGATACCAAGTCGCCAGGCTAGCCGCCGGCAATAGCTCCCAGAATGACCAGGGGCTCTGCGCCCGACGCGACTGCGTCGGGCAGCGGGGCGTCGGGTGACTCATGGGAAAGATCTTCTTCGCAGGCGAAGAAGCGCAAGAATGGCCGGCGTTGTTGCGTGACGTGGTCGCGGATGGTCCCGCGCAGCATCGGATAGCGGGCCTCGAGTGCATCGAGGACCGAGCGCTGCGTCACAGGCCTCTGGACCTCGAGCTCCACGTCGCCGCGAACTTGCGACAGCGTCCGCAGATGCGGCGGGAGTATGACCCGAATCATATTAATTTGATCCTGTTGATCTGATCACGGCAGCGTCTGCACTTCGACCGACAGCACCGCCGGAAGATCGCGAACAATGGGAGCCCAGCTGTCTCCGGCATCGGCGGACGCGTACACCTGGCCGCCGGTCGTGCCGAAATATACGCCGCACTTGTCGAGTGAGTCGATGGCCATGGCGTCGCGCAGCACGTTGACGTAGCAGTCCTGTTGCGGCAGGCCTTTGGTGAGCGCCTCCCATTCATTTCCCCCAGTGCGGCTACGGTACACGCGCAACTTGCCCTCAAGCGGAAAGTGCTCGCCGTCGCTCTTGATGGGGACTACGTAGATGGTCTCCGGCTCGTGCGCATGTACGTCGATCACAAACCCGAAGTCGGTCGGCAGATTTCCGCTCACCTCCTTCCAGGAATCGCCGGCATCGTCGCTGCGCATGACGTCCCAATGCTTCTGCATAAATAGCACACGCGGGCGCGAGCGGTGCATGGCGATGCGGTGAACGCAGTGGCCAACCTCAGCCGTCGGGTCGGGGATGGTTTCGGACCGTAGTCCCTGGTTGATCGGCCGCCACGTGGTGCCGGCATCTTCGGTACGGAAGGCGCCCGCGGCCGAGATAGCGATGAATATCCGCTTGGGGTCGCTGGGATCCAGAATGATGGTGTGCAGGCACATGCCACCGGCGCCCGGTTGCCATTTGGGACCGGAGCCGTGACCGCGCAGTCCCGAGAGCTCCTGCCAGTTCTGACCGCCGTCGGCCGAGCGGAACAAGGCAGCGTCTTCGATTCCGGCGTAGACGGTTTCCGGATCGGTCAACGATGGTTCCAGATGCCATACTCTCTTGAACTCCCAGGGATGGGGCGTGCCGTCATACCACTGGTGAGTGCCGGGGACGCCATCGTAGGCGAATTTGTTGCCTCCCGGCGCCCACGTCTTGCCGCCGTCGTTCGAGCGCTGGATCACCTGTCCGAACCAGCCGCTGCACTGCGACGCATATAACCGATTCGGATCAGCCGGCGATCCTTTGACGTGGAAGATCTCCCATCCCGCAAAGTGGGGCCCGCTGACGTCCCATTTCTCGCGCTTGCCGTCCGAGGTCAGGATGAACGCGCCCTTGCGTGTGCCGACCAGAACTCTTACCTTGCTCATTGATTTCTGCCTCCTGATGGTTGGGTGCCCTTCGTCCTTTGAAGGGGGGTTCCACGGACGTCTTCTCAGCTAGCCTTCTTTGTCGGAACCCTTGCGCCCTTTTTGCGAGCTTCCGAAAGACCTATGGCGATCGCCTGTTTGCGGCTTGTAACTTTCCCGCCTCTGCCTCCCTTGCCGGACTGAAGCGTCCCGCGTTTTTCTCGATGCAGGGCGCTCTTTACACTCTTGCTCGCGGCTTTGCCGTATTTGTTGTGACCGGACTTCCGTGAACCGGAACTCTTCTTCGCTGCCATGAGAATCCTCCTGCCTCTTAGAGGTAGGGCTCTCCCGGCAGGTTGCCGGGTGCCCACTCTTCGTTTTTTGAAGGGCGGATTTCCATGGACGCTTCGATCTCGGGATTCTCGCCGACTCCCACGGTGTACGGATGATCCCCATGCCACCCTTTTCGCAAAGTTGGCGAAAAAGACTGGGGCACCCGGCCGAACACTGGCATTGATATTACGACTGCGCCGAGCGAAACGTCTATGGAATCAGCAGCAGCTTCCCGGTTGTCTTGCGCCCTTCCAGATCGCGGTGGGCCTGCTGGGCGTCCGGCAGGGGATAAATATGTTCAATGCGCAACTTGAGTCTTTTTGCTGCGATCATCTCAAACACCGCGCTGGACCGCGCGTCCAGTTCGTCGCGGGTGGCAATGTAGTGGGCCAGCGAAGGACGGGTGAGAAACAACGAGCCCTTTTGGGTGAGGGTGATGGGGTCAAAAGGCGACACAGCCCCGCTCGAGCCTCCAAACAACACCATCATTCCGCGCGGCCGCAGAACGTTCAGTCCTTTTTCAAAAGTAGTCTTGCCCACCGAGTCGTAGACTACGTCCACACCTTTGCCGTTGGTCAGACGTTTGGTTTCATTTTCAAAATCCGCTTGAGTGTAAAGGATGATTTCGTCCGCGCCGGCCTCCCGCGCCAGCTTGGCCTTTTCCTCGGTCGAAACCGTGCCGATCACGCGGGCCCCAATAGTGTGCGCCATCTGCACCAGCAGCAGACCCGCTCCGCCCGCCGCCGCTTGCACTAAGGCTGTATCTCCGCGCTTCAGCGGAAAAGTGGTGTTGGTCAGATAGTGTGCGGTTATCCCCTGCAGCATGACCGCGGCGGCTTCGCGCTCGCTTACGGCTTGTGGAACCTTAACCAGCCGGTCGGCGGGGACAGCGATATATTCCGCGTAGGAGCCCATGATGCTGGTCCACGCGACGCGGTCCCCCGCTTTGATCGACTTGACCTCCGCGCCCACCGCCGAGACCACACCCGCGCCTTCCTGTCCGATCACGAACGGCAGGGCGACCGGATATCTGCCCTCGCGATGGTAGACGTCAATGAAATTAACGCCCGAGACGGCGACCTTCACCACTGCTTCATTGGGCTTGGGCTGCGGAACCGGAATGTCCACAAGTTCGAGAGCTTCCGTGCCGCCGGTTTTCTTTACTTGAATGGCTTTCATGTGCGCTTGGTTACCCCCTGCGGCCGAAGGATTCAACGCAGCTTACTTCATAAGGCTCCACACCCACAAGCGCCAGCCTGCTTCCGCCACCCCGCTGGTTGGAAACATCAGCAGTGTCCTAGAATGGAGGGAACAAGAACGCGAGAACACAGCATGAAGACGGTGGGAGTGATTGGGGGCATCGGGCCGGAGTCCACAATCGAATATTACCGCCAGCTGATTGCGGCTTACCGAGCTCAAAAGCCCGACGGCAGTTATCCGCCGATCGTCATCAACAGCGTCAACATGAAAGCGCTGGTGGATCTGTTTGAAGCCAACGACCTGGTCAAGGTAACCAAATATCTCGTGGGCGCAATTCAAAAGTTAGCCGACGCGGGTGCGGAATACGGACTACTGGCTGCCAACACGCCCCATATTGTGTTTGACGAGATCCGCGGCCGGTCGCCGATTCCGCTGGTGAGCATCGTGGAAGCAACCTGCGAAGCCGCGAGAGCCTCAGGATTGAAAAGGCTCGGCCTGTTCGGCACTCGTTTTACCATGCAAGGCCAGTTCTATCCCCATGTGTTTTCCACGGCGCAAATTGCGCTGGTTGTGCCTCAACCGCACGAGCAAACCTACATTCACGACAAGTACATGAACGAATTGGTGAAGGGCATCATTCTGCCGGAGACGCGCCAGCGATTGTTGTTGATCGTCGATCGATTGAAGGAACAGGAGCGCCTTGATGGTCTGATTCTGGGAGGCACCGAGCTGCCGCTGATTCTGGGCGACGTCGCGGACCGGGGCATCCCTTTTCTTGATACCACGCGGATCCACGTGCAGGCGATCGTCGCACGCGCCTGGTCGTAGTTAAGTCAGGGACCCATGTTCGGCATTACAGTTCGGAATCCCAGTAAGGAATCTCAAATGCAGGCCCACAAGCCCGTCGCAAAGCCGAGTTCGTCACTTCTTGACGGGTCTCGATCGGCGTCTTCCGCCGGTTCATTCCTTGCCAGTTCTTGACGTTTCGTGCAATCGTCAATGAGCCGAAGATTGCTGGGCGCCCTGAACTTCTGCCACCATCTTCAATTCTTTGTCTAACTGGGTTTTCTCAAGACGTTCCACGACACCGGTCAGGTCGTACAAGCGCGCGTCGCGAACAATTCTTCCTCCATCGATCGTCAAAAGATCACCGCGCGATACTCGATTCGCTTTCCGGTGGCAGGTTGACCCGACCGTCCGTTACGATCGGTTACTCCAGCGCTGCCTATGAACGCGATGCGATCGCCATCCACCAGCACGTCGGTGACTTTGACCGTCCAATCAGGAAAGGAAGTGAAGATGACATCCCAAGTGTCCGCGATAGCGGCTCGACCTGAGACTTCTCTCCGTAAACAGGGCTCACTGTCACAGCATCGCTGTATCGAAAGCGCCCTGCACACCACCAACCTCATTTCTGTGATCCTCGATCGGGGCGCTTCCGATACAGCCCTAAGACTTCTGGCCCGGAATAATTTCCGGCTAGCACAAACGCACCGACAGGCGGTCTCGCCAAAGCGCAACCAGAAGGTTGCGTTTCATGTCGGACTCCTATAATATGCAACCAGGAGGTTGCTTAAGATGGACGACCGTATTGAGAAGCGTATTGAACTCAAGGCCCCGATTTCGCGGGTCTTCCCGGTGACCGCCGCCTTGAAGCATTCCGCAGAAACGATGGCGGTTGGACAGAACAAATGAAGAACGTCGAGAACTATGTCGCACAGAAGCCATAGCAGTGTGGCTGCTAGGCGGCGGACGCACGCACTCGTCTTTACAGCTCTGGGCGACGCAACCCGGCTATCGCTGATTGCAAAACTCTGCAGGGGACAGCCACGCTCGATCTCTCAGTTAACGGAGGGTTCCAAGCTAACCCGGCAGGCGATCAGCAAGCATCTTCGGGTGTTGGAGAGTGCAGGAATCGTGCATGGCGTCCGTACCGGTCGCGAGAGCCTATTCGAGTTCGATCCGGAGCCGATTGAAGAAATAAAAAAACACCTAGATCTCGTCTCCGAGCAGCCGGATCAGGCACTGGCCAGGCTAAAGTCGTTCGTCGAACAATGAGTGTGTGGAGTACGATCAGATCCGTTCGGCCTCTATCCCAGCAAATCTCTCACGATGCTGAGCCATTCCGCATCGAGTGGTTCTCGGCAAACGGGCCTCCCTGCCCGACCATACCAGTAGGCTGCATTGCCCTGATCGCCTTCCTTGCGATGCAGGTAGGCGTGCACCCACGAACCCTCGGGCTCTTCGTCCTGCTGAGCAGATTCGTGGGCCCTCGTCCAATCGCTTTGGGCATCCCACCATAGGCCGGCGAGGGCGAGCGTGAGTTCCGCCGGCGGTTTCGCCGCGGTGAGTGATTGACGAAAATCGTCCAAGGTCATTTTGAGTCCGCAGCGGAGTAAGCCTCATACTATTGTCGGCGCGACCAGATGCTGCCCTCCTCAGCCCGAGAACAAATTATCAATTTTCCGCATGATCCGCTCAGCCCATTGAAGCGAGGCGGCAACCATGGACTCGGTCCTTGGACTTGGCTTGGAATCGATACCGACGTGAGCTGGTGTCCCTCATTA
>CATPBJ010000217.1 GCA_955652395.1 uncultured Terriglobales bacterium
ATTCAGATTGGTGGCATCAGCGCGCTGGCGCCTAACAAGCGCGGCGAACTGGCGAAACTTGGCTTCCGCGCCATGATCGCAGGCACCATGGCCAATTTGATGTCGGCGTCGATTGTGGGCATCCTGCTGCAGTGAAGTTTGAGAAGGCAGCGCCCACCGTACTGGCAAGCTGTGAAAAGCTACCGGTCCGCTATGAAATGGGAAGGGCACAAGTTCACTCGTGCCAGTTAGTTGCTGAACACTGATTGCCCCTGAGGTTGGTTTTTCGCGCCCGGTCGGGCATTCTTCCGCAGCGTTCAAGTCAACCCGGCCCACACTACGCTGGCAAAAGGATCCACCGACGCCAACGTGGACACAACGTCCAGTGATTCGAAAGCCTTCTCGGCCATCACTTGATCGAGCAGCAGGGGAACCTGAAAAATTGCGTAGTTCTTGTAGGCGCTGACATTCCGCCGGAACTCTGCGAACGTAGCTTCGGTGAGTAGCTGATCTACCGCGGCCCCAATTTCCCGGAAGTCCCGCACCACCATTCCCAGCCGCTTTTCTACCAACCACGCCCCGTTGTAGCGCTCCTGAGGCATAGTGCATGCGTTGTTCTCGACAATGATCGGAAGCCCAAACTGCAGGGCCTCGCTGATGCTGCCCGGACCCGGCTTCCCGATAAAGAAATCCGCCAGCGACATGAAATAGTCAACCTTAGTGGTGAACCCTTCGATCACTCTAGGCCTGGTCAGCTCCAGGCCACGCAGCTTTTCCGCCAGTGCCAGGTTGTGACCGCAGAGAAAAATCAACTGAACCTGTTTCGAGGTTTGTTCCAGCTTCTTCGCGATCTCCAGCATGGACGCCGACCCGTGGCCTCCGAACATCACGATCCCGGTCGGCAAGTCCGGCCGCAGGCCGAGCTTGACCCTTTCCTCGGCTCGATCGACTTCCGGTCTGCGATAAAACGACGGCTTCAGAATCATGCCGGAGGTCTCATAGATTCGTCCCTTGGGATGCCCCATCGCCAATGCCTGCTCGCTGGCGCGATGGCTTCCGCAAATGATGAATTCCGATTCAGGCACAATCCAGAAATTCGGCGGATAGTCGGCAAGATCGGTGAGGAGTGTAACGAAGGCAGCGTGCGGCATCTCCTGGCGAATGCTCTGCGCCAGGCAACGGTTGAAATGGGGGATCACGGAAAGAACCAGGTCGGTGGGATTCTGCGCCCAGTACGTCCGCAGAATGCGAACGATCCGTGAATGATGAAGCTGAATGGTGCGCTGAAGAAGGGAGAGCAATGGCGGCGTGAGCCGGGTCCAGCCCTTTCTCAAAATCAGGTTGTACCCGTCCTGAATTCGCAGGCCTGTGGCTTTATGAACAAAGTCAATCGGGTCCAGCAGTTCCTGCAGGTTCAGGGTTTGAACGTTCCGGGGATGGTACTGCCCTTCGAGAACGGTCTTCAATGCTCCGGCGGCACTCCGGTGTCCACCACCCGCGTCGTGAAATACGATCGTGAGGTCATGCATCGCCAACCTCCTGCGCTGCGAGAGGGCGTATGCCCGCTATGAGCATCTCAACTCCCGCTTAAGGGGAGATCAAAGCGGTATTAATTTTCCGTGAATTAAGAGCCAGGAGAACCAGTAATGTTACTGACTAACGTCACCAAACTCCGCAATTGGTATGGCTTGGCGCCCTGCGCCCAGCTACGGCAGGGTGGTCGAAAGGGGAAGGCAGGGGTCAGCCCGGGCGACAGCCACCCGATTGCTGCGGACAATTTCACTGAATAGCTTCGCGCTGCTACGCATGGTGCGGTGCTGCGTCTCCGGGTCCAGGGCCACCAACCCGAAACGAAGTTTCCAGCCCTCGTTCCACTCGAAATTGTCGGTCAGCGTCCAGTGCAAGTAGCCGCGAATGTCATAGTCCTGCGCGATCAGGCCGTGCAATTCGCGCAAGACATTTACGATCAGCCAGGGACGAATCTGGTCTTCAGCGTCGGGCACGCCGTTTTCCATGATGTAAATCGGCTTTCCCAACCCCGCAGCGCGCTTCACCGCGTCGCTGATAGCCTGGGGATAGGCCTCGCCGTAGGGCCGGTCAACCCCATGGTCTCCTTGCGGGACATGTGCAGGCACGAATATGTTGGCAAAAAATGTGCGGGCATTCCGGATATCAAAAGCGACATGAAACCGGCTGTACACGTTCAGTCCAACGAAATCACAGCAGCCCCGGGCCTCGTCGTCGCGACCCGTGAGAATCCCAAAAGGAAAGCCCAGCCGGCCGGTTTCGATCAGGTCAAAAAAAGTATGATTGAAAAGCCGGTCCAGTAAACCCGCAATCCATCGACTGGCCATCCCCGGCAGCGGTTCGAACACCACGTAATGCTGGGCCCATCCCACCTTAGCCTGTGAAACCAGTTCGTGGATAGCGCGATATGCCAGCACGTGAGCATGCGCCTGAATGCGGTTGACCCGGAGAGCGTTGAGCAATTGTCCTTTGCGGCCCGGCGGGAACTCGCCCAGCACATATCCGCACGCCGCATACACGTTAGGCTCGTTGAAGGTGACCCAGAGCCGGCAAAGGTCTCCGACTGCGTTGGCTACCTCGCGCGTGAAGCGCTCAAAAAGTTGGGGCGCATCCGCCCGGAGAAATGCACCTCTTTGCTCAAACCATCGTGGATGAGTGAAGTGATGCAGACAAACGATCGGCTCAATTCCGCGCTGCTGCAATCCCTCCAGCATCTGCCGATAACGCTGCAGGGCCGCGGGGTCAAAACGTCCTTCCTCCGGCTCGATGCGGCTCCACTCCAGCGAAAGCCGCAGTGCCTTCATCCCCAGTTCGAAGGCGATATCAAAGTCCCGCTCGGCATTCTCCCACCAGTCGCAAGCCTTGCCGCAGCGGTCCCCGGACTTGATCCGTCCTGCCAGCTCCCAGTCTGACCATTGATTGCAATTGTCGCCTTCAACTTGATGGGCGGCGGTGGAAACGCCCCACAGAAAATCTTCGGGAAATCGGAGATACAACTCAGAACTTGTAGTGCGGAATACCACCTCGTTCATAGTTTGCATTCTACGATATTCTTCTCGGAGAAACAGGTGAGCGATCGGTGAAGGGTTGCTTTCCGTACAAGGATTTACACTTCCGTCTTTTCCGGCTGTGCAAGGCCGCGAATACTCTCCAGAAGTTGTGTGGCGCATTCTCCTGGATCCAGCTTCTCGAAGTTCGGGTCCAGCACAACCAGGGACACCGAAGGATCGATCTCTTCAAACAACTTCCGGGTCGGGGTACCGTGCACGGCCTGCATGTTCGCTCCCAGGATGGCAAGCTTTGCTTTCGTAGCCTTCAAGAGGATTTTCGCGTCCAGCACGTTGCCCGTGGTCAGGGCGCTATAACCGGCGCGGCACAGCACCTCGCGCAGGAAAGTGCGTACGTTAAGCGAATCGTACACACAAAGGACACGAAATTGCGTGTTGCCTTTTTCCTTGGAATAGCGCGAGCCCAGATAGGCGGCTATGATCGCTTCAGCTTCGGAGTCGTAGGTTTCGAACATCGCCAGCAGATTCGTCATCTCCAGCGTTTTGCGCAATTGGGGCTGCACTCCGCAGAGTTTGATGTCGCCGCTCTTGGCGCGCGCGGTCGAGACCAGTCGTACCAGAGCCCCGAGCCCGCTACTGTCGACGAAAGGTACTTGTTCCAACTGCAGGACGACGTCGGCATAATTCGGCAGGACGTCTCCTATGTGGGCCTGCAACGAGAATACTTCCGCGCCCGCCACAATCCGCCCGTTGCACTGCACGATCATCACTTCGCCCACAGGGCGGCTATTCATACTCAATGGCATGCTGTTCCTTTAGATGCGCGTTGCCCGGTTTCGCCACGGGAGGCATCTTTCGGAGCCAGTTAAGAGTCCCCACAAACTATAGTCGCCACCCGCTTCCCAAACAACCGAGCAGGCGGAGGCACTGGATGCTCTTCCACTTGTCAATTGTTTCCGCCACCAGCCAGCTCACGAACGATGTCATTGACAAACAATTTGGCGTCTCCAAACAGCATCAATGTCTTATCCAGATAATAAAGCGGATTGTCGATACCGGCGAACCCCGGACTCATGCTGCGTTTGATGACCATAACCGTGCGGGCCTTGTCCACGTCGAGAATCGGCATACCGTAAATGGGGCTGGAGGAATCCGTGCGGGCGGCGGGATTGGTGACGTCGTTGGCGCCAATCACCAGCGCGACATCGGTTTGGGAGAATTCGCCATTGATGTCCTCCATTTCGACCAGCCTGTCGTAGGGAATGTCGGCCTCGGCAAGCAGCACGTTCATGTGCCCCGGCATGCGCCCGGCGACGGGATGGATGGCGAACCGCACCTCCACTCCGCGCTTGCTGAGAGTGTCATAGAGTTCACGGACCTTATGCTGGGCCTGGGCGACTGCCATGCCATATCCCGGAACGACGACGACCTTGTTGGCGGCGACCAGGATTGCGGCTGCTTCTTCCGCGGTCGCACTGCGCGCTGTCCTGGCTTCCTGTCCAGCCACAGTCGCAGCCTGAACCTGGCCGAAGGCACCGAAAAGGACGTTGCCGAACGAGCGGTTCATGGCTTTCGACATGATGACCGACAGGATGAAACCGGAAGAGCCGTCGAGTGCGCCGGCAATGATCAGGAGCTTGCTGTCCAAAACAAATCCCATCGCCGCTGCGGAAAGCCCAGCGTAGGAATTGAGCAGAGAAATCACCGTCGGCATATCCGCACCGCCGATCGGAATGATCATGAGCACTCCCAACAGAAACGAAATCCCCACTATCGCCGGAAACAATTGTCTTGCACCGGGATGCAGAACGAGGTAGCCGGCCCCAGCCAAAGCGATTGTGAGCAATACCAGATTGACCAGGTTTTGGCCCTTATATGTGAGCGGGCGCTGGGGCAAAATCTCTTGGAGTTTCCCGCCCGCCATCAGACTGCCGGTGAACGTCAAGGATCCGAGGATGACCTCGGCGGAGAGTACCGCCATGGTAAAACGGGAAATGTCAGGGCTCCGCAGATAGAATTCCGCGGTGCCCACCAGGGTGACGCAAAATGCGCCGAAAGCATGGCTGAGGGCTGTCCGCTGAGGGACGGCGGTCATCTGCACCAGGCCGAGGGGAATCCCGATGCCGGTTCCGAGCACCAGCGCGATCGCAATCGATTTGTAGTCGACGATGCCGTGCTGCAACAACGTCCCGCCGATCGCAAGCAGCATTCCAATTTCGCCCGCCCGAACACCGTGCCGGGCCGTACTCGGCGAGCTCATCCATTTCAGCGAGAGGATGAAAAGGACACTGGCAACCAGGTAGGTGATCTCGATGATGGGCTGAGTCCCGGGCAGAATGTTCATGGCTGGGTCGGACGGCTGGTCTTGAACATCTTGAGCATCCGGTCAGTGATCAGGAAGCCACCGACGATATTGCTGGTCGCGGCGATCACGGCCAGCATTCCGAGCAGGTAAGAAAGTCTGCTCTCGTGCCGGCCCACGAGCACGATGGCGCCCACCACGGCGATCGCGTCGAGGGCATTGGTCAGCGACATCAGCGGAGTGTGGAGTAGAGGTGAGACCCGGCGGATCACTTCAAATCCGATGAAGGCCGCTAATATGAAAACGAAGAGTCCATTGATTAACGTGGAGCTCATTCTCCCTCCGCCTCAAGAATATTCTTGTTGTCGGCGTGCTCACTGCCAATTAAATCTAACGCCCGCCTGAAGAAACTAGCGCGGGTTGCGAGAAGAATTCTCGAACGCGCTGGTTGACCAACTCCCCACCCCGGGTCAGCAAGGTTTCGCGAATGATTTCGTCGTCCAGGTCAAGCCGCAGCTTGCCATCCTTCACCAGGTGCAACAGAAATGCAGTGATATTGCGCGCGTACATCTGGCTGGCATGGTAGGGCACGCCGGTGGAAACATTGATCCGGCCGATAATGGTAACGCCGTGGGCGACCACGGTTTCGCCAGGGCGCGTCAGTTCGCAATTTCCCCCGCGCTCCGCCGCCAGATCAAGAATCACCGAGCCGGGCGCCATTCCTTTCACCATCTCCGCAGTCACCAACACTGGGGGTTTCTTTCCCGGAATCACAGCGGCCGTAATCACAACATCACTTTCCGCCACCACGCGGCCCAGAAGCTCGCGCTGCCGTTGATAGAAGGATTCGTCCTGCTGGGTGCCATAACCACGTGCGTCCTGGGCGTCCTTGGCCTCAATCGGAAGCTCAACAAATCGGCCTCCCAGACTCTGCACCTGCTCCTTGGCCGAGGGGCGAAGATCATACGCCATCGCCACGGCGCCCAGTCTGCGAGCGGTGGAGATCGCCTGCAGCCCGGCGACACCGGCGCCGATCACAAACACCCGTGCCGGCGTGATGGTTCCCGCCGCGGTCGTCAGCATGGGGAAAAACCTGGGCAGGGTCTCGGCTGCGATCAGCACGGCTTTGTAGCCGCAAACCGTTCCCATGGAGGAAAGCGCGTCCATACTCTGAGCGCGCGTCGTCCGAGGTATCAGTTCGATGGCAAAAGAGGTCACGCCGGTGTCGGCAACCTGCCCGATGACTTCCAGCGATCCCAGCGGCCGCAAGAATCCAATGAGAACCTGTCCTCGACGTAAGAGGGGAAGATCTGCCGCGCCGGTGGCATCATTGGAACCGTAGCAAAGGACCTGGACAACAATATCTGCAACGCTGAACACGGCGTCTCGGCCGGGGAGAATCTTTGCGCCCTTTTCGATATAGTGTGCGTCCGGGTAACCCGCTTCAACCCCCGCACCAGCTTCGATGAGAACTTCAAAGCCCGCTTTTACCAGACTCGGCACGACCATGGGAACCAGGCCCACGCGCCGCTCACCGGGATAGCTTTCTTTCGGAACGCCGACAATCACAAGGTTTTCTTCCTCTTAGTTGAAGTTCTTAACGTGGTCAGTAGGTCAAGGGAACCAGATCGAAAGACAAACTCTCTCGAGCGAAGCTGGAATATTGTACAGCTTCGCAAACGGCAGTCCGGCGCCCGGGTTGCAATCCATCCGCGATCTTTTGGGGACACAAGGACGGGAACGGCGCGACACTAGTCGTGCGGCAAATTGCATGTGTCCGAAAGTGTGGCAGGTGGTGAGCTCCTCCGAGGCGAGCAATTGAGTCTGAGTTGTCCGCTCTTTGCAGGATTGAGAAGTATCAGCCCCAGTGAAACGTGGTATTTGCTTAGTATCCGATGCGTGGATAAAATGCCTTTCCCCGGTACTCCCTTGATTGTGATGCCCACTGTCTTCTATCCACGAATCTATGACTTTGCAGTGATTACGTTTTTCTTGCTGTTGACGCAGCCTCCCACAACAAGAGCAACGCCACAAGCCGTCGTGCCGGCGCAACAGCAACCGACTAGCCCAAACCCTCCACAACGGCCCACCACCGCACCCGCGCTGTCCGTGCCACCGCTGCAAGATGATAAGCCTGGGCAGGCGAGCCCAACCACTACGTCGAAGACTCCGAAGGAGCAGGCCTGGCAGACGCTCGAGAGTGGCTACGCCGGGAGCAAGACCAGCGACCGTGCCCTGGCGATACGTGTTTTGAGTCTGTTGCCGAACGATTCCAAGGCCGTGAGAGTGGCAGTAAAAGCGCTAAAAGACAATAAAACGGAGGTGAGGGCCGCGGCTGCCGCCGCTCTGGGCGATATGAACTCCCGGAAGAGTATTCCCAAGCTGAGATTAGCGTTGGATGACACGGATCCTTCGGTTGCTCTCGCAGCAGCGCATGCCCTCGAATTAATGCACGACGATTCCGCCTACGAGGTCTACTACGAAGTGCTGAATGGTGAGCGGAAGACTGGCAAGAGCCTGATAGCGTCGCAGACATCGATACTGAGTGATCCGAA
Source organism: uncultured Terriglobales bacterium (assembly GCA_955652395.1). Classification (GTDB taxonomy): domain Bacteria; phylum Acidobacteriota; class Terriglobia; order Terriglobales; family Acidobacteriaceae; genus JAIQFF01. The sequence continues at coordinate 7,872 of CATPBJ010000217.1, forward strand.
AAAGATGGCGCAACTCGGCTTCGAAGAGGGTATTGGCTTTATTCCATTCGCCGGTATCGGATGGGGAGCTATCAAAGCGATCACGAAGGATGACACGTCTCCGATTCGTGCCGCCGCCGCCAAGGCGTTGGCGAAGGATCCTGATCCAGCTACCACCAAAGCCTTGACGGACGCTGCGGGCGATAAGAGCTGGCTGGTGCGCGCCGCCGCACTCGAGGCGCTTGCCAAACGAGGCGATCCCTCAGTGCTCGAAACAGTGAAGCTGTATATGGACGATGAAAAAGCAGTAGTGAAGTACACCGCGGCTGCCGCGGTTCTCCGATTGAGCGCCGTCAAGGAGGCTGGTTCTGCAGTTAGGCAAAGGAAGAAACAAAACACGGAGAACCCGAGAAAAAGGTGAACCCATTAGAGTCTGCCGACAGGTCCTCAAAAACTAATCCATGTAGCCCCAGCTATCGGTCTTCACGTGATAGAAGCGGCGATCAAAGGGAGGCAGCTCTACGAACCACACCTCGGGATCGCTCGGGCTTTTGAAGCAGGAAAAATTGGAATCCATAAATGCATACTTGGCCGCCGGGACTGAGCTGATGAACTCCGGGGCCAGCTCCTCCAGTCGATCCGGATAACGGTTGTACTTGGCGTGAAACTGCCGGCATGCCTGCGCCAGTTGGATAGGGCGCCGCTGCCATGGCGTTGTTCAGGTAGTTGGCGCCAAGTACCGCCGATCGCTCAGCCGCGTTCCAAAAGCGTCTGCGGTGACTTTCCGAACGGCAGTCGGGAGGTGCTCCATGCATAACGTCACCGTAGCCTGAGTCGGCCTATGCTGAGGCTCCACTCCTTTTCGACCGGTCTTGAATCTGTAGAATTTTCCCTTCCTCGAACTGTTCTTGCTGGTGTAGGAAAAAGTACACCACAAGTAGCGTCAGCATCAGCAGCCCGAGCACCACCATCAGCAAGGCGAACTGTGTGAGAGTAAGAACTGGAGCCAGAGCCTCTTGCTGGTCCTGGCTTACCAGGATGAGCCAGCCGAGATTGGGGTAAGTCCTCGCAAGGCCTGTCTCGGCAAAACCCACGAGTCGGCGGCCATTCTTCATCGTGGCCGTGACGTATCCGGTCTGCCGCCCCTCGACGGTGCCCAGTGCGTCGCGGACGGCCAAGAACTCCTCCGATTTCAACTTTAATGTGGGGGTGACATTCGGAGCGCTGATGACCGTACCGTCGCCACTAACCACTAGGACGCGCCCACTTCGGCCGACCTGCTGCTGGTTCAGAAGAGAGAAAAGGCTTGAGACATCTACTAGCGCACTCACGGCGCCGATGAACCGTCCCGTGCCTGGTTCGAGAACCGGGACTCCAATCCCAATATAGTTGGACCCAGTCGGCTCGTCGAAGCGAACGCCGGTTACAGTCACTGCACCCCGGCCGCCGGCGTAGATGGCAGCCCAATATTCCTTATCCGTCTGGTTATAGTGCACTGGTTTGTCGCTTGCAGCGACAGCGGCACCCACCTGATCCACGGCAATGACCTTCAGGAGCCGCGGATTCACCTCACGTTGCCTACGTAGCCAGCCTGCCGCACCCGAGGAAAGTACTACCTTCACGAGGGGAGCAGCTTCTGCTGTATCCCATTGCTGCTCGATTTTCTCGAGCCGGCCAGTGATGGCGTCATCGCTTATTCGTTCGTAACTACGATTGGCTGCTGTGATGGCGTCGACCACGCCAGGTTCCGCAGCGAGAGTTCTAACGTCGACGACGCGATCACTAATGAACTGCGACGCAATCGCGGCATCGGTTTGCGCAAAAGTCTTCAAATGGCTTCCGACTGCTTGTCTCAGGTTTGCGTCACTCTTAGAGGTGAGATACAAGCCAAGCACACTAAGCGGAACGATCACTATGATGAGGCCGGTCAGCAGCCTCTGGAGCGAGATGTGAACGTCACGAGCCATAAACAGGCCTCCTTGGGTAGGAAGATCTGAAATCTACGGGCGGGGAAGCGATCGGGCCGGGACCGGCTTACGTGCCGTCGAAACCTCACGACAGCCTCCAGTGCCTGAACGGACGGATGACATAATCGTAGACCTAGGATGGGCTTACTTCAATCCCTCTCGTTCAATTCCAAAATCCCTCGCGGCGGCGAAGCTGCAAGTGACTGAATCCGTTGCACCAGAAATCAGCGCGCGAGCCGTTCATAATACACGTGAGACTGGTGAAAAACGTGGGCGATCGGAGACTTCTTGCCTGGTGAATGTGTTTTTAAATGGGATTGTTCTGATCCTCGAGCTGTCCTATTCCCCTAGGTAGCCCCTTGGCTCATCTTTCTTCTGCTGGCCTGAGCTGCAGTTTGGGCGGTCGTTGTGCGAGGAAACGCACCAGCCGTTTTACGTTCTGAGCTGTGGCCGCCAACAGGAACTGCTCGCCGACATTCCAGAGGCGTCGTAGCTCGCAGCAAGCTTTGCATTTGTGGAACACAATGGAACAAAGTTGGGTTAAGAGGAGGCTCTAAGTGATTGAATCTTTGGTGGAGCTAGTCGGGATCGAACCGACGACCTCATCGTTGCGAACGATG
>CATPBJ010000218.1 GCA_955652395.1 uncultured Terriglobales bacterium
CCGCAGTTGCGCTCACAAGATTTGCACAGCGGCGGCGCGCGGCGACTACTGTGGAAATCTCTCCTGAGAATCTAGTAAAAATCTGTCGTTCTGGGTCACTATAAGGATCGGGACATCGGGGTCGGCATCTTTCCATGCGGCAAAGAAGTCCTGGTAGGCTGCCTTGGCTTTCGTTCTGTCCCCCTGCAACGCGTAGGCTCGCCCCGATCCCAGCCACGCCAGCGGATAGAGCGGGCTGGTTGGGTCGATGCCGTGACGGTCCAGAATCTTTTGATACTCGACCACAGCTTTCGTGCCGTCGCCCAGGTGCAAACAAGCGGCGCCGCGAACGAACATCGGCCAGTAGCTGGCGCCACCTGGCGGCGAGCCCAGTTCGTAAGGAGTCGCCGCTTCGAGAGAGGAGACGGCCTGTGCGGCCTGGTTGGCGTGAAATGTATCGGTAGGAAATTCCCTGGCCAACTCTTCAATCAGTTTCTGAGATCGGCTGGCGTCGCCCACTCGGGCCAATATATCGGCAGCTATCAGGCGTGCATCGTGATCATCGGAGAGGGCGAGTGCCTCCGTTGCTTTCTGTCGCGCTGCTGCCCCATTGCCAACTTCAGCCTCGCAACTTGCGTCTACGTCGAAGAAGCGCGGAGAGCTTCTTCGCCCCCACCTTTTGCGCTATCGTCCAGCCCTGGGAATAACTTTGCCTGGCATTCCCGATCTTCCCCAAGGCACACTGACTGTCCCCCTTTAAGAGGAACATGACCGGTTCAAACGACATGTCTTGGCCGCCTCCATGGCACTCTGCATGCCCGAGTCTCCAAGCCGACCCTATGCTCTCGCATGACCCAAGAAAGCTGTAGGCCACGAGTCTCCGATAGGACCATGGTTGGAAATTCTGCAACCACGTCAGCTTGTGAGTTTCACAGAACCGAACAGCGCCGTCATGAAGCCGAACATGAAACCACAGTCAAGAACAAGCATCGAGGCCCGTCGCTCCGCGGCTCACCGGGCCGCTCCCCGACCGGCCAAAAACGGTCAAGCAGCTAAAGAGCAAATGTCGCTACTAGGGTGGGGGCTGGATGTCGGGAAAAATATTTATGGCGCTCCGTCGGGGAGAAGTGTTTTTCACTTGACATCACGATCATCTTAGGAATTTTAGTACACAGAAAAGTACGGTTTCAGCTCGCTCTATCTCCTATCCCGTCAACGTGGAGGCGGTTTTGGAGATGGAGGCAGCCGAGATCTGATTTCCCGGACACTACTCCGTCGCTGGCTCTTGTCTGATGATTTCTTGAAATCAAGACTTCGACTACGCCGCTGGCGCCGTCAGGTCGCGGTCCGCCGGACCACAGATACACTACTTCCAGATGCCGGTGATGACCGACGCGGTGCCGTCTCCAGATTGCTTGTGAATCGGGTCCAGTCCGAAATTGTCTTCGATCGTCCGCAAAACGCTGTAATGGTTGTAAGCAGCCGTGACCTCCTGTGGCTTCACCATGGCGCCCAGAAATACGGTGTAAATTCGTTCTGGTTTGTTATTTCCTTCCGACTCGTCAAAAGTAACGATCACGAGCGTGCGCTTCACTTGTTCGTCTTTCGGAACCCAGGTTGTATCGTCGAAGTGGAGCCATGTGGTGAGAAATACTCGTAACCAGTCCGCGGCCTTCTTGAGCCCTGCTTCCGGATTGGAGGTCGGGTCATGGCCGTCGTCGTCGAGATTTGGACTGTAAAACATATATTCAGGTAACGGGTGCTTTTGGGGATCACCGATAAAGCGACCGATATCAGTCACAAACGCATTGTCCTGGGCGTGAGTATCCACCGCGACTACATTGTGAAAACTCTTATTTTGGACCTCTCGGAAACTCAGGAAAGGTACGTGCTTGCGTTCGTACCTTCCCTTGCGGTTGCCGAGGAATGGTTTCTGAGCGGTCGGGGACGCCGGGTAATCCTCAGCGTAATTTTTCCAATTGAGCAAATCAGCGATCGTCCTATGCTCGCTATCGTCGTTGAACGTTCTCTGGTTGTCACTAAAGAGAAGTGGTTTGTGTGTACCGAAATCACTGCCCGCTATCATCGCTAAGTAGTTTGGATATGAGTAGTGGTAGAGGTTGCCGAAATTGCTGAAGATTGCGCCCTTCTGGGCGAGGCTTTTCAAAAGATCGTTTCCGATGGCGGACTCATAGTCTTGATTTTCGAGTACGACGACGAGCACGTGGTCGAAATGCTTTGGCGTAGGCGTGGGGCTGGCCCCGTTGGGGGCGTTCTGCGCAAAGCTGAGCATCGTGACGGTCCAACAGAAGAGTGCAAAAGTGTGGCCGTGCCAGCGCCAGAGCGGCATGTATCCTCCAGGTCCCCAGTCTCTTGCGGTATTCTTGAGACTTCGACGACGATCGCCCTTGAAACGCTGCATGCCATTTGCGTCATCGACCTCTCCCTAAGTCAACGCCGGCCCCACGCAGATTCCCGACCTGGCTAGAAACTCTTAGATGTGGTCGCTGGGGTCTTCAGGTTCTATTTATATGGAACGGTGTATTTTCTCTTTCGGAGGGTTTGTTTATGACAATTTCACGAGCCTTTACAGTCGCCGCTGCTGCCACCATGCTTCTCCCCGTTTTGGCACTAGCACAGGACCAGGAAAAGAAGATCAAGCGCTCCGACTTGCCGGCCGCAGTTGAGAAGGCTGTGGTTGAGCACAGTCAAGGGGCAACCATTCTCGGCTTTTCCCAAGAAAAAGAAAATGGGCAGACGTTCTATGAGGCCGAGTTGACGGTCAACGGTCACAGCAAAGACGTCTTAATGGACGTGGGTGGTGCGGTGGTCGAGGTGGAGGAACAGATTCCCACCGAGTCGCTCTCTCCCGCGGTGCGAGCTGGACTGCAAGCCAAGGCCGGGAACGGGCAAGCTCGTCAAGGTTGAGACCTTGACCAAAAAGGGCAAACTTGTGGCGTACGAGGCCCAAGTCCTGACCAATGGTAAAAAGTCAGAGGTTCAGGTCGGCCCGGATGGGAAGTCTCTGGATCACGAGGAATAAGCCACTTCGAAACTCCAAGCGACCACATCTGAGGCCCTCTGGCGAAGTTGGGCCTTTGCGGGTGCGAGAGCTTCTGGACAGGGCAAAAGTCGGAGCATCCCTTTCCCCGCTATGCCCGCTATGAAGGGTGAGAGCGAAGACTCGCAATCAGCGGGCAAGGTTGTCACTAACTCAGGCAGTCCAGGCCTTTCTCGGCTCCCCATTTTTATCCGGCCGGCGCTCGTCTGCGATCCAGCCTGATCAACGAAGCGAAACGCTCAACTGGCGAAAACATGCGATTGCGCTCACGACAGGGAACCGCCAGCGATTAACCGAACGGATGGTGGGCTGAACCATTGGGTTAGCGTGAACTACCTGACCATCCACGATCATGATGCGCCTCCGCTTCAAACTCCAGTTGAAAGACTATGCGAATCAGCGATTTGAGAGGAACAGAGAGTCAGCTTCGCAAACCCCTCGAGTTTTGGCCCGCCACCTGCACGCGTTACGGACAGTAGGGGTTGTTCAGGCTCCGACTTGTTCTTTGACCCCGCTCTCCGCACCGACTATTCTCCGTCGGAGAGTTCGTGGAGGTGGATCATGAAGATACAACGTTCCCTCTGCTCGCTCGGGCGAACCCTAAATCGAAACCAATGTTTGTGGCTACTGTTCGCACTCGTTGCCATCAGCCAAATGGCTTTCGCCCAGGACTGTGTACCATGCGCTACGGACGCCGCTCTGGAAGTTCCTATATCCACAGGCGAATGGTTGTTGACGAAGCAAGTAACTGAAGTCAATGTACTCTTTGTCGCCACGCGCAAGGGCAAACCTGTTGGCGACCTTTCCCCGAACGACATCTCGGTTCAGGACGACAACAAGCCACCCGCGGCTATTTTGCGCTTTCGAACCGAGCTCGCACTGCCATTGCGCGTCGGTGTGGTGATCGATACCAGCAGTTCCGTAACCTCACGTTTCCGCTTTGAGCAGGCCGCCGCGAGTGCATTTTTTCACCAGGCCATAAATCAGAATGGTGACCTCGGCTTCGTCATGGGATTCGAAAATCATTCCACGGTGACGCAGGATTTCGTCGGTGATCCGGAGCTGCTGTCTCAAGGGGTGCAGCGGTTGACGATCGGAGGAGGAACCGCACTCTACGACGCAGTCCAGACCGCGTGTCAGAAACTGCTGCATCGGCCCGAGCAGGACATGGTAGCGCGGGTGCTTGTGGTTCTCTCTGACGGCCAAAATAATGCCGGTGAAGGGACTTTGGAGCGCGCTATCGATGCTGCCCAAGAAGCCGAAGTCAACATCTATGCCATCAGCACGAACTACCGAACGTTTTCGGCTGTGCGAGACTACGCCGACGAGCAGGGTAATTCAAATCTCCGCAAGCTGGCAGAGCAGACCGGCGGGCGAGTGCTCTTTCCCAGCAACCCCAAGGACGTCGCGAAGGCCTTCGTCAAAATAGGGGAGGAGTTGCGCAGCCGATACGCCGTTTCCTATAAACCCGCAGCATTCACACCTGACGGCCGCTATCGAACCATCAGAATCGAAGCGCGGAAGACGGGCGAAAAGCTGGAGATTCGTGCGCGAAAAGGATACTACGCAAGGGCCGCGTCCTGGCTCAGTTCCGCGTCCCCCGAAGAGGTTCGTACGTCATCTTTGCGGTAGGAAACGGACCTGTGCTCCGCTCTACCAATTCGTGATCGAACCATCCGGCCGGAAATAGGTTTGGGCTCGAGCTGTGACCGGTTCCGTAATTTCGGCGATCTGCGTGAGTGGCTTGAAGTCCAGCTCAACCCCCAGTCCCGGCCGCTCATTGGGATAGAGCTTTCCGTTCTTGAAGTCCAGGCACACCGGCAAGTGTGGCAGGTTGCGTCCCTCGTAGTTGTACTCCATGAGGACCGGCGCCGAGAAAGTGCCCAGACTGTTGACCAGGGCGGCGGTCGCGATGGGTCCGGTGAAATGTGGAGCGATGCCTACAAAATGGGTTTCACAAATCGCGGCAATCTTCATCATTTCAGTGATGCCGCCGACATTCGGAAGGGTGGCGCGGACAAAATCAATGTCGTGATCTTCGACCAGTTTGTTGAAGTCCCACCGGTTGCCCCATTCCTCGCCCGCAGCCAAAGGAACATTTACTTTCTGGCGCAAGATCGGAATGTCTTGCAGGAAGGCTTCCGTACGAACCGGGTCTTCGACGAAGAACGGAGCCAGATCCTCGATCTCGTTACATCCCCGGACGGCATCGGCAAGGTCGAAGCGCTGGTGGAAATCGATAAGCCAGTCGCCGTCCTTGCCGACGCCTTCTCTTGCCTGTGTACATTCGTCGCGAAGATGGGTAATACGCTCGCGGGTGTTGTACGTGGTATTGGCGGGAAGGTCCATGGCGCCGAAGCGAAAGGCTCGATAGCCGGCTTCGATGGTGGCGTGGGCGCGTTCCTTGATGCTCATCCCCGGCGTGATCCCGGGAATAATGCCGGCCGTGTTGTAGCACTCACAATAGTTGCGGACCATACCTCCGAGTAACTCGTGCACGGGCAGGCCCTGGACTTTCCCTTTTATGTCCCATAAAGCTAAATCGAGCGCGCCGATGGCATGAGTCTTCTCGCGCCCTGCGGGATAGAAGAAGGCCCGGTTCATGTCCTGCCAGAGAACTTCGATATGTTGCGGATCCCGGCCGATCAACCTGCCAGCAGATTGGGACAGCGTATCCTTCGATCCGCCTTCGCCGATGCCGGTGACTCCGGCGTCAGTCGTGATGGTGACCACCACATCGCTCTGATTGAAGAGCGGATTCGGATTGGGCGGTAGGTAGGCCCGCACCCGCGTGATCTTCATTTTCGGAAGCGCAGCGAAAGCTGGCAGAGCGCCAACCGCGCCCGCAATCGCGGCAGCCGCCAAGGAACTAAGAAAGGTCCGTCTCTTCATGAAGTCGCCCCCCTTTCACGCTGCTCTTTTAGCTACTGCCCCTTCGAGACGGGACTCCATCTCTAGCGAAGACGGTTCAAACTGAACCATTCCGATTCCCGATCAGGTTGCTTTTCGTTTTCCTCTTCAGCCACAATACACAAGCTCGGAGTCGTGTCGTGAGCGATGGTACGCCTTTTTCCGCAGTTCTCCGCCGCCCGCGGCGTTCTCTGCTTCCCTGGCTGGCCGCTCTCTGGGTTTCTACCCTTCCTTGCCCTCACCCGGCTCCTACCCAAGACGCGTCAAGTTCGCACGCACTCTCCAGCAGCTTGCGCGGCACGGTCATCAACAGCGTCACGCGCGAACCGATTGCTCGCGCCCTGGTGTTTTCTCCCGACAACCGATTCGCGACCTTCACCAACGATCAAGGCCACTTTGAATTCCAACTCCCGCGAATAGAATCCAACCCAAACAGCCCCACGGGCGGGCCAGCGTTCTACAGCAGTTCTGTCCAGTTGATGGCCCGCAAACCCGGCTTTCTTGATCCCGCGTCTGGGCAGGCTTACAATCCTCAAAACGCCGCCACCGACGACACGATGATCGCTCTCATTCCCGAAGCCCTCATCGTGGGTCGCGTGAATCTCCCGTCTTCGAATCAGTCCGACCGGATCACCGTGCAGGTCTACAAACGCCAGGTGCGCGACGGCCGCCCGTTCTGGGCTCCCGCCGCAAGTGCAACCACGCGCTCTAACGGCGAGTTTCGCGTCGCCAATCTCGCGGCAGGCACCTACAAAATCTTTACCGATGAACTGCTCGACCGCGATCCCATTACCTTCGATCCGGCCGGCCAGCTCTACGGATATCCGCCCCTCTACTACCCCGCGGCCGGCGATTTTGCTTCTGCCTCGACCATCACTCTTGAAGCCGGCAAAACCTTTCAGGCCGAACTCTCCCCTGTTCTTCAGCCGTACTACCCGGTCAAGATTGCTACCACGAATTTCCCGACTGACGGCGGAGCGGAACTCTCGGTCGCGCTCCAGGGTCACAAGGGCCCGGGATACTCTCTGGGCTACGGCAGCGAGGGTATCGGAGGCACACTACCGAACGGAACCTACGCCGTGGAAGCCACGTTGCGACAGGGCCAGCGGACCGCGACCGGTATCGTGAATATCACGGTAAACGGCGCTCCTTTAACCCATGCGTCCATGGCGGTCACTCCCAACGGCTCGATTCCGGTGAATGTCAAAGATGAACTAAGCGCGAACAGTCGACAGTCGGTTGGGTTCATGACAATAGGAAGATTCTCGCGCGAGGCCAAGGCTGACGTCTCTCTCCAGCCCGCCGACGACTTCGATTCGACGGGATTCGCTTCTCTTCGCCCGCCGCTCAAGCCCAACGACAGCGATCTCGTGCTGGAGAACGTCCGGCCGGGTCGCTATTGGCTCAGAGTAGATCCCTACCGCGGATACGTCGCCTCGGCGGTCGCAGGCAGTGTCGATCTCCTGCGCCAGCCCCTTGTAGTCGGCCCCGGCGGCGCGAGTCTTCCCATCGACATCGTTCTACGCGATGACGGCGCCGAGATCGAAGGAATCGTCGAAGGCATGACTGCTGCGAGTGGGGGCGCTCGCGGCACGGCGAGCGGCGGCCCCGTCCCCCTAACTGCGTACGTCTACTGCATCCCGCTGCCCGACTCCCCCGGTCGCTTCACCGTCGGTGGGATCTCTGGCGAAGGGAACTTCCAGTTGCAGCAACTCCGGCCTGGCGTCTATCGCGTTCTTGCCTTCGACCGCCAGCAGGAGGAACTCGAATATCAGAATCCGGAAGCCATGGCAGTCTACGAAGGCCAGGGACCGGTCGTCCGCCTGGCCCCCGGGCAAACCGAGCAGGTGCGCGTGACCTTGATCTCCACCAAGGAGTGAAGGCTAAGATGGGGCAACTTCGATCTCGCTTCTTCATCGCGCAAGTTGCGCTCGGCTGCTTACTCCTCGGCGTTTCCGCTCCGCTTGGGGCGCAAACGCCGGCTCAAATGCCTGCGAGAAGCATCGGCCATTTCCGCATCGCCGGCACCATCCTCAGCGCGAGGGACGGTAGTCCACTTTTCCGCGCTCGTGCTTCTCTGCAGGACGTCCAGAACCCCCCAAACCAGATTTTCATGATTACCGGCGCCAACGGCCATTTCGAATTCGCAAGCCTCCCTGCCAGGAAGTATTCTCTGGTCGGCGCCAAGCGTGGATACATCACCGCCGCCTATGACCAACACGAGCAGTTCTCGACCGCTATCGTGACCGGCGCCGGGGTTGACACCGAGAACCTCACCCTGCGCCTGGTTCCTGCGGCCGTGCTCGCGGGCCACGTCTTCGACGAAGTCGGTGAACCGGTCCGCACCGCCACCGTCACCCTCTGGCGCGATGACCACAGTGCCGGCATCAGCCGCACCGTACGCTATCGAGCCGATATGTCGGACGACCAGGGATCGTTCGAATTCGCGCCCCTTGATGCCGGCACCTACTTCGTCTCCGTCGTGGTCAGGCCCTGGTATGCGGTACACCCTCCATCGATTCGGCAAACCGGCACACCAGATGCTCCGCCCTCCGTCGATGGTTCGCTTGACGTCGTTTACTTGCCCACGTACTACGCTGGAGCCACTGAAGTTGAGGATGCCTCTCCCATCCTCATCCACGGGGGCGATCATCTCGATCTCGATCTCCGCCTGACGCCGGTGCCCGCCTTGCACGTAATCCTGCATGGTCCGCCGCCGGAAGGTGGGCAGAGCTTCCAAATGCCCATGCTCCTCAAGCGCGATTTCGACGGCTCACAGCAAGCCATCCAACCCGACGTGCAGATGCCCGCGCCCGGCGTTTTTGAGATCACCGCAGCTCCCGGCAGCTACGAGTTGCGCATGCCGCAACGGAACCACCAGCCTGCTCAGAGCAGCGAGGTCGAGATCAGCCAGGACCATCAGGAACTCGACTTCTCCAGCGCTCAGGCCGTCAGCACCATCTCCGCGAAGGTCGAACTGATCGGCGAAACTGCACTTGCTCCGCAAGTGACATTCGCACTCCGCAATGCGCAGCGCCGCGTGGTCGCCTGGGGAGCCGTGAACTCGGCTAGTGAAGTCACATTCGCAGACGTCGTCCCTGGGAACTACGAAGTCCTCGCTGGAGGCGCAACCCGCGCCTATTCGGTTGTGTCGACTACGGTGAATGGCTCCCCTGTCTCCGGCCACACGCTCACCGTCCCCGCGGGCGCGAACCTCACTCTCTTTTTGTCGGTCGTGGGCGGGGCCGCCGACGTCAACGGCCTGGCGCAGCGGGCTGGCAAGGGCGCCGCCGGGGCAATGATCGTCCTGGTTCCCAGGAACCCCGAAGGAAACCGCGAACTCTTCCGCCGAGACCAGAGTGACCTCGACGGAACCTTCACGTTCCACAGCGTGATTCCCGGCATTTACACCGCGATTGCCATCGAAAACGGTTGGGATCTGGACTGGTCGAAGCCCGCCGTCATCTCGCGCTACGCTGCTCACGGTCAAAAACTGGTGGTCGGCGGCTCTCAGACCGCCATTCAGCTTCCCAATCCCGTCGAAATTCAGCCGCGATGAGGAGCGTCTCCGGACGAGACCTTGCACTTGTGCGCATTGAACTGCTGCTGGATTACCGCCTGCGCCCGGGCCTGCTGGCCTGCCGGCTGATGCTCTGCCTGGAACTGCACCTTGCAACTCTCGCAGATTCCGATCACCGGAACATTCTTGACTCGTTTTACGATGCGAAGATTGCGCTTGGGCATGACCACAGTCTCCCACAGTTTGCCGGGTAAGGGGTTGCTTTGCGTACTTTGCGGAAAAGTATGGTGGATTTGAGGACCGCCCGGCGCTCCCCTTGCACGCAAAATGCCGTTATGGTAACTTTTAGAATTGTCCTGGACATCAGGAAGGGATCAGAGGATGTCTTGTCCCTGAAAAGGGAGAGGCCGATCTGAGACCTGCTGGCGTAGCTCAGTTGGTAGAGCATCTGATTTGTAATCAGAGGGTCAGGGGTTCAAATCCCTTCGCCAGCTCCAGCATTGGTTCCGGAAGGCAGGATATTCGGCGCGGCGGCTTGACAGAGTTTTCCAACGGCACTCCATAAGGAAATTTTCCAAGTGTGGTGTTTGCGTGCGAGAGCATATTCGCGCGCCTTTCTGTTCTTCACTTTTCGAAGAATCCGTCTGAACGATCTTCCGTAGCGTGGCTGTCTGCGAGGAATGCCGGACGAGCAGGTAAGGCCGAACTGTTCTGCAGTTCTGCACAGGTGGGTGAGTGGTTAAAGCCAGCAGACTGTAAATCTGCCCCTCCTCGGAGGTACGAAGGTTCGAATCCTTCCCTGTGCACCACAGACTTGAGGCGGGTGCGGGCGTACGCCGAGCGCGGGCCCGGCGAGGGATTCAGTGAATCGTCTGCTGCTGGCGCTGGCCGCGTTCGTGGCTTTGGGGATTTTGTCCTGGACCACTCTCAGCGACCCGCGCATTCGCGCCGCCACGCTGGCGGTCTTGGTAATGTTTGCCTTAAAGACCTGGCTGCGGCGAAACGAAGTGATGCATCCGGACGTGATTGATCCGGAAGACGAGCGGCAGCAGTAGGCCGATGTAGCTCAGTTGGTAGAGCACTCCCTTGGTAAGGGAGAGGTCATCAGTTCAATCCTGATCATCGGCTCCAGAGATTGCGGCAAAAGAGTTTCGTGTGCGAGTGGGCGGAATCGGCCGGGCCAGGACTTGAGCTGACGGCTGATAGCTGATGGCTGGTTTAAGCGGGAGTAACTCAGTGGTAGAGTCACAGCCTTCCAAGCTGTTGGTCGCGGGTTCGATTCCCGTCTCCCGCTCCAGAATTTTCTGACGCAGGGTGCACGTGATGGTGAGCTTCCAGCAACTGTCATAAGAGTTGAGAAGGAAAAGGAATTCGACGAACTGAGGGGCGCGATTGATCGCGCCCTGGACTCGGGAAGTGTCGAAGAGTTTCTCAAGCGGGTGCGCAGGCGTGGCGCCCGGGTACGCGATCTGGAAACGATATTGGCCAGAGGCGTATTGGAAAAAGTTGATGACACAATGGCGAAACTGGGGGTGCAGTAGCTGTACCCGGCCGCGCTCACCGTTTCCGACCAGGCGCAGATGCGGGAGTTCTACTTGTCCAAAGTGGAAGAGGCAGAGCCCGGGCTGCGGACAAAGTTTCAGCAGCTTTATCGCTATTACTGAAGGAAGGAATCAGCGAGCGAGATATGGCGAAAGAGAAGTTCGAGCGTAATAAGCCGCACTGCAACGTGGGGACGATTGGTCACATTGACCATGGCAAGACCACGTTGACGGCGGCCATCACCAAGGTGTTGTCCAAGCACAACCCCAAGATCCAGTTCCGGTCGTTCGATTCGATTGACAAC
>CATPBJ010000219.1 GCA_955652395.1 uncultured Terriglobales bacterium
CCACCCCCTGAGTTGTGAAACTACAAGGACAGTGGGGTACTACCGTTCACCACGATGGCACTGAAGTGGCAGCGCCTAGGACGATTGAGCTATTCACGCGGAGTCGAAAACCAAGGTAACGTTAGTGGCTGGTTGGCAAGGCGTTCTTGCCACCAAAGGGGTTTTAACGACCGCGGCGCGCCTCGGGAACAGGCATGGCCATTGGTGATAACTACAATGATATAGAATGTTTGCCTTCGCCGGGGGGCCATTTATCATGGGAAATGCGTCGGAAGAACTGCGCCGCGATGGCTGGGAAGTGACGTTACCGAATGATCGGAACGGTGTAGCCGCGGCCATCGGTCAGGTGTTGGGATTTTCATAGCGGTGCTGTCCCTTCGACTCTCGCTCAGGCAGGCTATTGGGTAAGGCAGCAGCTACAACCAAGGCATGGGCATGGGCATGTTGGGAAAAATCGGGTTTGCTTTTGGCTTGCTGCGTCTGGCGCTTCCGGCTCTGGGCGCCGACGTTGCAATCCTGCACAACGGTTTTTCCATCCACCACGAGTGGCGCGAGACCATCGGCCCGATGACGCGTCTTTACCTGGGCGCGGACAAGACCGGATACGTCGACCTCGCTAGCGACCAGATTGAACGTTTTGAGAGAGAAGTCTCGCCGCTTCCGATATCGCAGGTTGCGCTGCCGGCGAAACCTCAGACCCTGAACGAGGTCATCAATACCATCAGTGACCGACACCACATCGATCCTGATCTGATCAACAGCGTGATCCATGCCGAAAGCGGATTCAATCCCCGCGCGGTGTCGCCCAAGGGAGCGCGAGGTCTAATGCAGCTGATGCCGCAAACCGCCTCTCAATTGGGAGTCTCCAATGCCTTCGACCCGCGGTCGAACGTTGAAGGCGGAACGCGCTATCTGAGCGAACTGCTGCAGCGCTACAACTTCGACTTGATCAAAGCGCTGGCCGCCTACAATGCCGGGCCGCAGCGGGTGGAACAATATCGCGGGGTGCCGCCTTATTTCGAAACCCACGCCTATGTGGCAAAGATCGTTCGCGAGTTCAATCGCAAGAAAATCGCCGAGCGCAAGGTGGCTGCGGAAACGCGGACAGCCGCACCAGGACCGCGTCCCAGCGAGCCAGCACGGTGAAGCACGCCGCTATTCCTAATCTGGCATCGCAGGCTCCGCGTTGAACATCTGGGCCCCGGAAAGTATTCCGCCGGAGACTTCCGGTACGTTGACCCCTGCCTCGGCGTCGTTTACCTTGGATCAGTTCGTCGGTTGCTCGTATATCTCCAGTTCCGTCACTGGCGAAGCTTCGATTGGACCACCTTCTGGACTGAGAACCAGGCTTGTCCGACTTGGCATATCGTTCATGCCCATCGGCCTTATTATATCGCCTACATCTTTCGTGCCATTCGTGGAAAATAAGCCCTCCTCTTTCAGCTCTGTGGTTCACGCCCCCGACTGCCTATCGCCCCTTTCATTCTTGTCCCCAAGCGGTCGCCGATCTTGATGGGACGGTGCGTGGTAGGCCGGGGCTAACCGTTTACAGTGCGTACGGAAGCCGTACAGGGGTTTATTACCTTATTCTCTCTCCCCTTCTTCTTCCTTAACCCCAACTCGCTAGCACGAACCACGACTGGCCAAAGTGCTGTGCCGCCAGCCGGGCACCAAGGAAGCGCGTTACATACACCTGCTCTCAGGGGACATGGAGGACCTCAGCGCCGCAAGGGCTCCCTCGCCCGCGATTGCCAACAACCAGCCGACAACTAGCGGCTCGCGCGCTTGGAAGATGAAGTCCAGCAGCTTCGCAAAGAAGTCGCGGATCTGTGAGTTTCCGCAAGCATTTCGAGTGAGCAGCTCCCGCGCGAATTAGAGAAGTGTTTCACTTGCTCGCAGGTTGCGACGCGCCGGTCGAAGCCGAGGAGGAATGCGCTGGCACAGGCTCGCCGGCCCGTACCAGGGCCCGATCCAGGACAGCGCGCATCTCGCTGATCCCCAACGCTCCGTCCACCTTCTCGCCATTGACGAACATAGTGGGAGTAGCTTCGACGCCCAACGCCTCAGCCTCGCGAACGGAAGACTCAACGCGTTCGTCTTGCTGGGCCTTGATGCAGGTTTGCAGTTTTGTCCCATCCAGATTCTGTTTTTGCCCTTGCATCAGGGCCAGGCGATCGAGCACCATAAACTGTCCGTCGCGACTCTTTTCTGAATTCACTTCCGCCTGGTGGGCATGGAGGTAGTCGGCGAATTCCCAATACGCATCCTTGTTTTGCGCCGCCAGGCAATTGGCGCTCACTGCGGCGTGGGTAGCCCAGGGGTGAATTTCGGCCAGCGGGAAATCCTTGTAGATGAAAACGACCCGGTCACCGTATTCCTTCAGTAGTTCGGGGAACAGCGTCTGGTGCATGCGTGAGCAGAAAGGACATTCGAAGTCGTCGTAGTTGACCGCGACTACCTTTGCATTGCTATTCCCGCGAGTCGGACGACCGTTGACGTCGATCTTTTTCATAACCTCGGCAAACGGATCCTTGCTGAGGTCGAGCTTGGTCATGCGGACTAGGGTCTTTCCATCCCTGGAAAGAAGGAATTCGCGGTTCTGCTTCTTCTCGCCACCGTCGAACGTGATAGTCAAAGCATCGTAGTTGGGAAACTCGCTTGGCTTGAGTGCGCTTAGATTGATCTTTACTGTTGGTGGAAGGCTATAGACAACCCGCACCTGTTGCTCGATCCTCCGGGCGACCTCGGGAGGCGCCGACTGGGCAGAGCAGCTTAGATAAAGCAGCAGAAGCACAAGTGTGGCACGCCGCAGGAGCATCATTAGAAGCCGCCTCTACATTGGCAGACCTGCTGGACGAGCTGCTCCTCAGTAAGCTGGTTTTGCTGGCCAGATGTTTGTGCAAGGGCCGTTGATAAAAACAGCAGCGTTAGGCAGAGCAAGGCCATAGGCTAACTCCTGCCGAGATTGTAGGATGGAAAGTACCAACGACAAGTTACGTTGGTCACGGTTTGCCTGAAGGCGTGCGGAACCAAGGTATGATAGCTCTATGCGGCAGCTGATGGCGGCCACGTTAGCGGCTTTTGCGCTGGTGTTGGCACCTGCGCTTCCGGCACAAATCAACGGCGTTGCTCCGTCAGTCACATCGCTCGGTTTTGGCGGTCACTTCAATCCTGCGCCGGGAGTGCCTGCGAGCGTCACGTCGCTCGGCCCACGCGGTTTGGTCGCCAACGGCCTGTTTTTCATTCAGCGACCTTCCTGCTTCAATTCTGGGTTTCGCGTCCAGCGCGACCGGGACCGCGTACGGGACAGCATAGGGCATAGAGTAAACCGCTACTCCTCCGATAAAGAACTGAGGTTGACGGTGCGGGAACAGCGGCGGGTTTGGATTGATTCGATACTCCCGAGCACGACTACAGCAGTGGGCCGGCTATTTTCGACCGCCGCGCTCGAGGCGCTGCCAACGACTCGGTCGATCGTTATCGCAAGCGCGTACCGTGGGAGGAGCGGGCAGCAGTAGACGCGCCTCCTGAGCCGGTTGTGCAAGCCGCACCAGCTCCATTCCTGAAGACCTTGCTGGTTTTCAAAGATGGCCATCAGACTGTACCGCACTACCACCAACGGTGTTCCACCTTCGATCGCGCTGTCGACTTCGTCCGGTTCTTCGCTCGCTCCAGTACATCGACGCGATTCGTGTAGCGGTAGCGACCGATGGATGCAGTCTTGGGCCTGGGGCGCGCACTCCCGGATCACCTCGGTCTGCCCGCGATAGGCCTGATCGCCTCACACTGTCTCCTCGCCATGCAATAAATCGGGCAGCACCGCCGAATCAGCTAGGTTGGCGGCTGTCGCCACCGCCGTGTGGATGATCTTCGTCCTGCTATCTACTCCCACGTACGCCTTTTCCGAAGTACCATGGCTTACCCTTCTTCGTCGGGTGCATCTCCGGATCGCGCTGCTGCTGCCGGTTCTTAGTCGACGTAGGCGCATGTAGAATCGTCGCGTCCACGATTGTCCCCGTCGTGATCCGCGCTCCCTTCGCTTGCAAATGCAGGTTCACCGATCCCAAGATCTGCTCACCCAGACTGTGTTGTTCCCGCAAGTGTCGAAACTTGCACACCGTGGTCTCGTCCGGCACTGCCTCACAACCCAAATCCATGTCCACAAACCCCCGCATCACCGACGAGTCGTCCAGCGCTTCTTCTACCGTCGGGTCTGACCGATTGAACGATGGCTGCAAAAAATAAATCCGCAGCATTCGCTCTACCCCTACCGGCGGCCGGCCATTCCCCGGTTTCGGATAGACGGGCTCAACCAGCGCGCACAACTCGCGCCACCGTACCACCTGCTCCATCTCTTCCAGAAATATCGCTCGCCGCGTCTTCTTCGTATGCTGCTCAAAACCAGTCATCATCGCTAGAGACGCTGCTTCATTTCTCACACACTCTAACTTGACTGGTTGTGGAAAGCCGAGAGCTTAATCAGAGTCTCCCTAATTTACAAAACCCTTACAAGTACCTTGCGGCTGCGCAAAGAAGTGGAATGACATGTCGGGAATACTTGGGCCGAAGAATTGACCGACGAACGGAGTGTGGTGATGGATCGAACTCCCGGCACAAGGACCAATAATAAATCCTGGAGCTGGGGCTAAGCGGAGAAAAGTTAGCCTTGCCGGGCGAAGGCATAGAGAGAGATGGAGGTGAACAATGAAGAGGCACTCGTCTTATTTTCTGACCTCGACTCTGGCTATCGCGAGTATCTTCCTGACGGGAGGATCACCTCGCTGGCACCAAACTACAACTAGCATCGCGACACGAGATACAGAGGCGGCGTTCCGCGATGGGCTGTTCCAGGCGAAACTCGATGTCCAGAATGGGCGGAGACCTCGAATCGCGAGCGGACGGTGGGGTACGAAGCGGGACCGCGCCTTGTTTATAGCTGGGTACCAACAGAGCTATCGCGATTCCTCCCAATCTCATTCTCGAAAAGTTACGGAACCCAGTGCTGCCGAATTGGCGGGCTACCGAGATGGAATGCAGGATGGTAGTGAGCATCGCAGAACATTACAACCCTTTCAATTCAATAAGACGGACCGTTACCGCACCTTCGGCCATGGGTACTTAGAAGTGATTTCTGATCCCGATACGTACAAACGGGATTACCACCTAGCCTATTCCAACGGTTATCAGGAAGGCTATTACTGTCAGCAAGAACAGGAGGAGTTGAAAAACACATCCCGCTCTGTAGAAGCAACGGCCCCAGTGCGGTTGGTTACGCCGAATTCCCCCACTTCAATCCTCCCCTAGTTGTGCGGTGTCGCCAAAATTGATGCCCATTTAATAAGCGCCAAGGAGTGTTGGTTATGAAGCCAAGAGAGTTATTTCTCACCTTGATAGTAAGCCTGTCCATGTTGGTCTGTGGCGTTGGAATTCTTGCCGCCAACAATGCTACATCGGACTCAGCCAGCGCCAAGCCGGACGGGTCTTCGGCTGGCTCGGTCGTGGGCCGGGTCAGGTTCGAGGGTCAACCCCCCAGGTCTATTCGGATCAGTATGTCCGCTGATCCGAGTTGCGCGAAACTGCATCCCGGCTCTGCTTTAAGCGAAGATTTCGTGATGGGAAGCGATGGCACCCTCGGTAACGTAGTCGTGTTTATTTCGGACGGGCTCGGCAACCGCAGCTTCGATGTGCCTGCTGAGCCGGCAGTGTTTGAGCAGAAAGGGTGCATGTATCAGCCACATGTGATCGCTGTGCAGGCGAACCAGCACATACGAGTGGTCAATAGCGACAGCACTATACACAATATCCATCCTGTCCCGGCCAATAATCGCGAATGGAATAAGGCCGAGCCGGCTGGCTCCACCCTTGAGGAGACCTTCGCTCGCGAGGAGATTGCGATTCCAGTCAAGTGTAATGTGCACCCTTGGATGCGCAGCTATATCGCAGTTTTCAAGCATCCCTTCTATGCAGTCACTGGCAAGGATGGGAGCTTTGATCTGCGCAACCTTCCGCCAGGTGAGTACACCGTGAAAGCCTGGCACGAAAAGTTGGGAACCATGACAGAACAAATCACGGTCGCGCCGGGAGAGGCCAAGTCCGTAGATTTCGTCTTCAAGTCACCGGGCAGGTAGAGATGTGCACGAGGTACGTACCTACTAGTTCTGAACGACACCGTATCCGAGCAGGGGGAGATGGTATGCAGATCGGCTTTGCAACGCATTCGCGCAGCAAACAATCAGCGGTGACCTCGGTTCTTGCATTCACGTTCGCGCTTTTGACATTTTTGTTGGCCAATACTGCTAGCGCATTTGCAATCCCAGCATTTGCTCGCAAATATGGGATGCCCTGCTCCGCGTGCCATGAGGCGTGGCCTAAGGTGAACACCATCGGTCAAACTTTCAAGGACAACGGCTACTAGCTCATGAATGATCGGGATTCGCCGATCTGGCAAAGTCCGGCCTACTGGCCGGTCACGTTCCGCATCACGCCAAACTGGCACCGGGAGAGTACCGATAAAGTGCTTGCTGATGTGGCGGGGGAACCAACAACGCGGAGCTGCGGATCACTTCGAGCGGCTTTGACCTGAGCGGTCTCGACTTCCATACTGGCGGACCCTCTACCAGAACATGTCGTTCTACCTGCTTCCTTCGGCGAACGCGGTAGGTGCTTCCATTTTGAGACGGTAATGGGCGGCTCGACAATATCTTAGGCAGCCGCTGGCTCAACCTAAAGCTGGGCAAGTTCGAGCTCGACAACATTATTTCCGAGAAGCGGGAGTTAACGATTTCGACCTTCGGTGGTGTTTATCAACTCTACCGTTTCTTTGGCGATAGCAACTGCTTCGGACAGATGGGTGACAACCAGCTCGGCATGGAATTGATGGGACATTCGAAGAATGATCGCACGCGGTACTCCGTTGCCCTCCTCAGTTCCAATGATGGTCAGGTGGGCTTGCCAGCGAGAAACGCCTATAGCACGTTTGTCAGCGCGAGCCAGGCATTCGATGCCGGCAGCCTTGGGGTGCAGCGCCTCGGCGCCCATGCCTTCGTGGTAGACGCGCCGACTTGCTCTCTGACTTCTAACGGCTTACCCATTCCAGGTTCAGCCCTGGGCAACAAGCCCTTTAATCGCGAAGGTGTTTTCGCCCTGCTGTACCTGAAAAAGCTCGACTTCTCGCTCTTGCCTTCGGGGATGGAGAGGGTGAGAATGCTCCCTACATCGATCCGAAGCCTCGGGATTTCACTCTCGCCACTTTCAAGTGCCGCTCCACGCCAACTGGAACCTTGCCCACGGACAGATAGATTACTCGAATATGCCGGTGTGGGCGCCGTTGACGGACCAGGACCGAGTCGATCTGGTCGCATACATTAAAACCTTCTCGGTGCGATGGAAGACGGAAAAACCTGGAACTCCCTTGCAGATTCCTGCCTCTGAACCGGAGGTCACCGCAGAAAGACTCAAGGTCGGACAGGCATTGTTCCAGAAGATGGAGTGCGGGAAGTGTCACGGAGTGGAAGGCCGAGGCAATGGACCGTCTGCTTCCACCCTGACCGACAGCAAAGATCGGCCTATTGTGTCTTATGACTTCACCAGCGGCCACCGGTTCAAGTGCGGGTCGACAGACCGGGACCTATATACCATCTTCATGACAGGCTTGGACGGCACTCCGATGCCCTCATTTTCCGACAACATCAACTCGGATCAGGCGGGGGACTTGGTGTTTTACTTGCGTACGTTCCAGCCGATACACACCAAAGAGAGAGAAATTGCAAAGCAGATCGGTTTAAGGCCAATTGATCCGACCGGCACGCCTACACAACCTGAAAACAGCCCGCCGGAAAACAAATGAACCATTTTCTGCAACTCGAAAGCAAGTTGGGTTCTTTCCCCGGGGGGTCGAAGCGGTCCATTTAGCGTAGTAAGGGATAGCAGATTTCCTCGTCTCTCCGACCTCATTCGTACTCAAGGCCTTACCCCGGCGCAGAGAAGGATTTCTAATCTTTCCTCCTCATTGCACTGTGGTGCGAGTTGAACCGCTTCGTTCCCCCGACGGTCGGGAACACCGCCAGGTCGTCGCGCAAAGCGAAACCCAAAGAAGAGGAACAGCTGGATGTATCGACGCCATGACCTCATCGCGTGTGGCTCCGTACCCACCGGGCAACAGAAGAACGTGGCGCAGAAGCCCCCGCGCCGCGTTGGCTGCGAATAGTCTCCCTCAGTGGAACCGGTTCAGAGTGTTGCTTCCATCGTCTACGAAGTAGACGCCTTGTCCGGGAACAAACGTCAGGCCAAACAGTGTTCCCGCGCCCGGCGGGGAGCCGGTGTCATTCAGCAGGACTTTCGATATCTGCCTGCCATCCGGAGTGGTTCTACTAGGAAACCATCGTTGCCATTGGCGGTCAGGATGTCTCCACTGGGTTCCAGCGTTCATCCCCAGCGGGTCATTCAGCGCTCCCCCTTGTGACACGGTGAAGCCCGTACCGGCACTGGACCACCGGAAGAGGGGGTTGGGGATGGCCGCAACGCGATTTTGCTCACGACCGCATCGCCGTTCCCTCCTTCAGACGAAGGTTGAAATGGCTCACGAATCGGAGAGTCTGGCGAGATGGTAAATCCAGTAACGTAAGCGTTGCCATGATTGTCCACAGCGATGCCAGGATCAGAGGCCTTTTCCATCCAGCCCAAAGGCTTCGCAACACGACCCAGAAAGTTTGTGTGAGGCCATGAGTCGACGGTGACGTCGTTTGAGGTGCAGAGCTAAGAGCTGCTGGCGCAGCGCGAGGTTTTCGAGGATGAGGTCTTCATGGGAACGGAACGCACTGAAAATCCAACCCAGGAGTTGCCGGGGCGACACGATCATAGCCAGAAGCTTATCCTGGTGACCAAACAGAGCTCGTCGCCAGGTCATTCATTCTGCGCGTGCACGACGTTTTGGCGAATAACAGGGGGTTGTTTTGGCGAATGACAAGGCAAGGAACGCCACAGTCGCTGCAGAGTCTTTCAATCGGCGCTGGACGGCGACCGATTCTGAATCGTAAATCCATCTAATTCAATAAGTTGCATCCGCCTTCTTTGGCACAAGAAATGCACTCTAGATGAGGCTCCCCCTCAGGAAGTGATAGGTCCGCAGTAATGAGAACGGGGAGGCCCCTTGGCAACAAAAGTTGTTGGTAGACACGCTCACCCACCTCTGTCGCCGCCGTCGTCGGCTTGCTCGAACATCCAAGTCGCCTTCCTCCAGCGAGCCACGCTCTTCGAGGGCCTTACCCTTGTCGAGTGTGCCGAAGTAGCTTCGACCGCTCGTGAGCGGCGCTTCTCGCGGCGGCAAACGATCTTCCGAGAAGGCGAGGCTCTGCGCTCGGTCTTTGTCCTCATCTCCGGTCGGGTGAAGATGACCCAGCATAGCTACTCCGGTGTGGAGGTCATCCAAAGACTGCACGGCCGGGGGGAGGTTGTGGGCACGGTCGGATTCGCGCGGGAAAGTGAGCATCTTCTGTCGGCGCAGGCGCTCGATGAGTGCCACTTGTTTGAATGGGATGCAATGAGATTTGAGTCGTTCGAGAAACGGTTTCCGGCTTTGCGGCGCAATGCAATGTTCATCCTGGCCGATCGCTTGGCGACGCATGAAGAGCGCTTTGTCGAACTGGCGACGGAACAGGTGGCTAATCGTCTGGCGCGAATACTCATCCGCTTGCTTGAGCGAACAGGACCTTCTGCAAAAGGGCCTGTACGTATCGACCTTTCGCAGGAGGAGTTAGCCCAAATGATAGGCACAACTGTCTTCTCGGTAAGTCGGGTACTCTGTGACTGGGAGCAGCACGCCATCATCCAGACAAAGCGGAAAGCGGTTCTTGTAAGAAATTCTCAGCAGCTGATCCACTTAACTGAAAGCGACAGGGCGATGCGCTCACCATTAAGCAGGACCAAGGTTGCCTGAGTGGGTTGGGTGGCAACTACACATAGCGTCAAGGTACTGGACTGCGAGTTGGCGATCAGGGCCTCAGGAAGTTGTGGACGATGTCCACAATCCGCTGCGTGCGCGCGTCTACAATCAAGATGTCGGCATTAATCGATCCTCGGACGTAGTTCGCGGGGAGGCTTGGCAAGCGGTCCGCGAGGTCCTTAGGAAACGGCGTGAGCCGCCTCTGCAACCGCGGAGGCAGCTTGCTATCGCGTTCGACATGGAGCTGAAGCTCGGGAGGAACATTTCCGGTGTAACCGGGAGGCGCCTTCGAAAAGAGTTTCTTGTAATAAATGCGGATAGTTTCGAGATCGCGTGAGCTGAAGAAGGTTTTTGCTTCAGCCGGCGAAGCGTCATCGCCCACAACCTTGTGGCTCTGTTGCTGTTGCGTCTGTTGGCCGTGAGCAGCGCTCTGTCCAGAACCAGCGAAGAGCGCAAAGCAGCCCAGGCCGCCGACGAGCGTTTGGAGAAACGCCTTAGAGATATTCACAGATATTCGAGTGCCTCATTCAGATCACACGCCGTATCGCCCTTCAGAACGAATTACACCCAACACCGATAGCACTTCCACGAGTCCAATTATTATTCTCCTGCGAGGCCAATTGCGATCGCCAACCCAGGATTGAAGAAGGCGTTTATTCTGCCACCTTAAGTCGGTTGCCTGACGGCGACTCCCATGATTGTTGTAGCGGTACGCTAACAAGGGCGTCTGGTCGGACTTGCGCGAGTCCGAGATGGCTGGTCGTGACAATGTAATCGCGGCCAAACTCATCTGATTCTTTTTCCAGCGCCGCCTCTTTCCAAACCGCGTAAATGGCAGGATACACCAATAGCTCGAGAATGAAAGACGTAACAATTCCGCCAACCATGGGCGCAGCAACGCGTTTCATTATTTCCGATCCGCTCCCGGTGGAACAAAGGATCGGAATCAGTCCGATGCTCATGGTGCCGAACGTCATGAACTTAGGACGGAGTCTCCTGGCGGCTCCTTCTACGATGGCTTCATAGAGTGATTCCCTGGTAAGCCGCACCTGCTCACGCTTCGCTTTCTCGAATGCGAGATCAAGATACAGCAGCATGAATACGCCCGTTTCCGCGTCGATGCCCAGTAGAGCAATAATGCCAAGCCAGACGGCGATACTCATGTTGTAACCCAACGCATAAACAATCCAGATCGCTCCCACTGCCGAAAAGGGCATTGCCAGGGTGACGATCATGGTCTTCACAAGTGATCGAGTATTGCAATAGAGCAGAACGAGGGCAATCGCCACCGTAACGGGAACAATGAGCATCAAGCGATGCCGTACACGCTGCGCGGATTCGTATTGACCGCTCCACAGGATCGAGTAGCCGGGAGGAAGTTGCAGCTGGTTTTGTAACTCGCGCTTCGCATGCTCAACGTAGTCGCCCACCGCACGGCCCGCCACATCTATGAAAACGTAGCCCGTGAGCAACCCATTTTCGTTGCGAATCATCGCCGGACCATTCAGCGTCCGGATTGTCGCCAAATCCGACAAGGGAATCTGTTTGTTACCACTGGTAGAGATCAGCACCTTGCGGAGCGATTCGAGGTCGGAGCGGAAGTCGCGAAGGTAGCGAACGTTGATCGGATAACGTGCGCGGCCTTCGATCAGGGTGCTGACGTTTTCACCCCCGACGGCGGTGGAGAGAGAATTCTGGGCATCCTCAACCGAAAAGCCATACCGGGCAAGCGCCTGGCGATCCCAAACGATGTCCAGAAAATACCCATCGCTGGTGCGCTCGGCGAACACGCTGCGCGTACCCGGAACACCGCCCAACACACGTTCTACCTGTTGCCCAAGGTCCTGTATCCGGTTCAGATCGTCTCCCTGGATCTTTAGACCGACCGGCGTCCGCATGCCAGTGCTCAGCATGTCGATGCGGCCGCGGATGGGCATCGTCCACGAATTGGAGAGGCCTGGGACCTTCAAGGCTTCGTTCATTTCTGCGACGAGCTGATGGTCGGAGATGTGGTCTGGCGTGATGCGCCGAAATACCGGGAGCAGCAATTCTGGCGCCCAGGACGAATACCACTCATGCGTCTTACGCCACTCTGACTGGGGCTTCAGGACGACGATCGTTTCGAGCATCGAAAGGGGAGCGGGATCAGTAGCCGTATCGGCACGCCCAGTTTTGCCCATCACATGATCTACTTCGGGGAAGCTCTTGAGGATCCGATCCGTCACCTGCAGGAGTTTCTGCGATTCCGCGATCGAAATGCCCGGCATGCTGGAAGGCATGTAGAGTAGTGAGCCTTCATCCACAGATGGCATGAACTCCGACCCGACCTTCCAGAACAGCGGAACTGTCAGAATGACAATGGCCAGCGCGCCGGCAATAACCAGCTTCTTCCGGCGCAGCGTCCAGCGAACCACCGGGTCGTAGATCCGCATCAGTGGGCCGGTAATCGGATGTTCTTCTTGCGAACGTATTCTTCCCCCCAGCACACCATTCAAGAGACGCTGAAACTTGCCCCCTCTGATGGCCGATGCAGGTTGGCGGTGGATGAGCAGCAGCCGTAGCGCCGGATTCAGGGTGATCGCAAGCACAGCCGCCACCAGCATAGCGAAATTCTTGGTGTACGCGAGCGGGCGGAAAAGCTTCCCTTCCTGGCCCTCTAGGACCAGCACCGGGAGAAAGGCGACGGCGATAACCAACAAAGCGAAGAACGTCGGCCCGGCTACTTCCTTTACGGCCTCCAGAATCACGTCGTGATACGAGAACGGCTCCCCGACGCGTTCGTATATCTCCAGCCTTTTGTATGTCTGCTCCACCATCACAATGGCTGCGTCTACCAATTCGCCACAGGCGATTGCCATGCCCGCCAGTGACATGATGTTGATGCTGACGCCCATGTAGTGCAATGGGATAAACGTGAGCAGCACGGCGACGGGAATGGTGACGACAGGAATGATGGCGCTCGGGAAATGCCAGAGGAAAATCAAGATGACGATGACAACGGTAAGGATCACTTCAACAAGTGTGAGGCGGGCATTCGCAATCGATCGTCGAATCAGATCCGACCGGTCGTATACCGGTACAACCTTCACCCCCTTGGGCAAACCGGGCTCGATTTCTTTCAATCGGTTTTTCACTTGGTCGATGACGGCGAGTGCGTTGCTGCCCTCGCGCATGACCACAATGCCTGATACGATTTCGCCCCTCCCGTCCAGGTCGGACGTGCCACGGCGCATATCGGGACCAACCACAACCTTGCCTACGTCTTTGATTCGAATGGGGGTACCGTTTTCCGACGCAAGCACAGTCTCCTCGAGATCCTGCGGCGATTGCACGTACCCCCGGCCGCGGATCATGTATTCGGCGCCACCGAATTCGATCAGACGCGCACCGGTCTCGCTATTGCTGGCGCGGACCGCATTGGCTACGCCCGAGATCGAAATTCCGTAGGACCGCAATCGGTTGGGATCAACGTTAATCTGATACTGCTGCGTAAATCCCCCGAGCGAACCCACGTCCGCCACACCGGGCACAGCTTTCAGGTAGTACTTCAGATACCAATCCTGATAGGAACGGAGTTCGCCCAGGCTGTGTGCTCCGGACTCGTCCTTGAGAACGTATTGGAAAACCCATCCTAGGCCGGTGGCATCCGGACCAATTTCTGTTTTCACGCCCTCAGGCAGTCGTTGGGTAACTCCGGAGAGATATTCGAGTGTTCTGGACCGTGCCCAATAGATGTCTGTTCCTTCTTCAAAAATGACGTATATGTATGAGAAACCGAAGTCGGAGATGCCGCGCACGGTCTTTACTCGCGGCGCGCCGGTCATGGCGGTGATGATGGGATACGTGACCTGATCCTCAATAATGTCGGGGCTGCGATCCCATCGCGAAAGGATGATGACCTGGGTTTCGCTCAGGTCTGGTGTGGCATCCAGCGGCAGATTCATCATCGACCAGGCTCCCCAAAAACAAGCCATGGCCACCAGTGCGAAGACCAGAAATTTATTTCTTACGGAGAAATCGATGATTCGGTTAATCATCGCCGCGCCCCAATGCGCGCTGGAGTACGGCGGTACTCCGTACTTTTTCACCCGCATACCTGGCCGGATCCAGTCGAAACTCTTTCTGACACTTTTCCGAGCAGAACACGAGGGTTTCGCCGTGATATTTCTCGACGTGGCCGCCAGACTGAGCCGGGTTCGGATCCATCGACATGCCGCAGACTGGATCGCGCATCGCGACTACATCCCGATTCGACTCCTGTTTCGCGTCCTGCTTTGCGCCGGAACCAACTCGCGCAGAGGACCTCATACGGCTTTCAGAGTCGATGAGGAAGTTTCCTGAGGTTACAACGCGGTCGCCTTCCGCCAGTCCGCGCGTAATCGTGAGGCGAGCACCGTAAGCGGTTCCGATCTCCACCGGCCGTTGCTCAAATATGCCTTCGTTGGTTTCAAGATAGACGATCTTTTGCAGGCCACTGTCGAGCACGGCTTCTTCCGGAACGGAAAGTCCAGGAGGCACGTTGGTGTTGACCTCCAGATCGACGAACATGTCCGGTCGAAGCAAGGAACCTGGATTATCCGCCTGCAGACGCAGCTTCAGAGTACGCGATGCTGGATCGAACAATGGCGGGTTTTCAGTGACGCTTGCGTAGAGGGTCTTAGCCAGTCCACGAGCTGTGACTTTGACTCGCGTGCCGGGGCGCAGCATCTTGGCTTCATCCCCGTAGATATCGGCAAGGATCCACACCTTGCTCAGATCAGCGATGCGGTAAAGTTCAGCGCCCTTTTCAAATCTCTGCTCGGGAGAGATACCGCGGGAAAGGACAACCCCGTCGACCGGAGAAGTCACAGCAATGTCGCGAGTAGTTTGGTGCGTTTTGGCCATCTCCTTGATCTGTGGTTCGCCCATTCCCAGGGCGCGAAGCTGTTCCTCATTGGTGCGCAAATTCGCATCACCCATCCTGTTCTGCTCGTTCTGTTCGGGGTTGATTTTTAGCCGTTCGAGGCTAGCCAGAGAGCCAAGGTATGCTTGCTCCACGTTTCGAAATTCGCGGCTGTAGAAAGTTGCCAGCAGCCCGTTCTTGTTCACGATGGTACCGGCGGGATTGTTCTCCAGAGATTGCACCCAGCCTTCGGTGGCCGCCATCAAGCGGTACACGCGGTTATCGTCGGCCTCGACACGCCCGGTCGTGCGGATAAACCACGACCCGGGTTTTTTTTCCACAGTCTCCACGCGGACGCCGATGAGCTGTTGTTTTTCCGGGCTGATGGAAACTGCGCCCGACGGCAGCTGAAGTTTTGCGCCAGGATCCTCACCCTCATATACCGGCTCGAGCACCATTCCGCAGTCCGGAGCAATCCCCGGCTTGTCGGAGTGATAGGCGGGATGCATCGGGTCGACATAGTAAAGAATGCGCTTGCCCGTAGGGCGATCGTGACTGAATCCGACGCTGTTGCGGCCGGCTAGGAACGCAGCAAGGGTAACAATGAGAAAGGAGCCTACCTTTGTCGACTTATTCATGATGTTCTCCCCCTAGCAGACAGACTAGGCGTGTCTCCGCGACTTCTAGCCGGTAAAGCCTGCATACCCTGGACAGCTCAATCCCTCCCAGCTTCTCCTGAATTAAAATAGTGCCTGTATCAAAGCCGATCGACGCGATGGAGGATTCATCATGGGATGCGGTTGGTACTCGTCCCAAGCCGTGAGCACCGCGGTTTTAGAAACAAGAGCATTGCATCTGCCACAAAGGTATGGCAGTTCAATTTCTCCAGGCTTCCCTAAGAAACCCTCCTCTTACTCAGGCTTCGCGAACCGAGAATCTTCGAGCCTAGGGTTCACGACAACGCTTTCGATTAATATTTTCTCCCTCTGCTGGACGCCTTCAACCGCGGTCTCCAGAACGTAGGGAATCATCAAACCGCCCACCGACTTGTAATCACGCAGATAAGTCTCCACCGGATGGTATGTGCCATTTAACCGGCGGGGTGCGCCATCGATCTTCACCTCGAGAAATGTCTGCACATCGACCCAAATGTGCCGTTGCTGCCCACCCTTCAGCGTGAGCTTGAGCTTGTACGCGGAGCGGTCTTCCAGCTTCTCAGTTCCCTCAAGCTCAACCTTGGTGCCCTTGGCAGCGTAGTCCACTAAAGGCCCATCGAGTTCGGCCTGCAGGGAGGTCCCCTTCATTTCCTCGGCTGTGTAGGACTCCACTTCGTGGCGGTTGAGGAAGGGCCGTAGCTTCCAGCCGTTGACCCCATCAAAGACTTGCACGGCAGTCTGGCCCTGAAACTGGAGCTCCAGCCGCGTTTTGCGGGGCCGCTTCATCTCAATCAAAAACGGCAGCTGCGTGTTCTGGGTTCCTCCCGCTTCCATCTTGCCCGACATGGACATAGTCTGTACGGCCCGCCACGCCGCCAGCCCACCCCGGGCCGAGAGGTTCTTGTCGACGATCTGAGCAGCCGAAGGCTTCGCGGGTGCTGCTTGGGTATCCGCGCCCATCGCCAGCGGAATGGCTAGGGATAGGACAATGCAAGAGAGACACTTTGTTCGTAACATCGATGCTTTACCCCTCGTGATTAATTGGGGGAGGAGCGCTTCTTGGTGCTACTCGACTACCAGTCCGTCGACACGAAAATTGCCGATCACTACGTCTACGCGATTTCCGGGTCTTACGAGCCTATTCGCGTTCCCAAAGACCATCCAGTATTCGCGACCACCCTGAGGTGGGGCCGTCTGGCGCAACTGGCCTACCTTTTCCAACGTCGGGACTTCGAGCCTGACCCCTGTCTTCTCCTCGATCAAATAAGGAGTTAACTTTTTGTCGTTGAGCACATTGGCCTTGTTCGCATCCAGGATCCGGTAGCTGAAGCGCAGCATCAAGCCAGAAGAAACCGCCCGAACTCCGAGGATATCGACGCCCCACCAGTGTTTGTAGAACGCGTCTTTGCTGACGCTTCTCGTGGCTGCGGGCAAAGGAGGAAGAGTCGTAGGAGCAGGAGCGGGAGAGGGCCCCGGAGAAGAGGCCGGGGGCTGCGCTTCCCCGGGTTTTCCCTTCCCATGGGCAGCCTTTGTAAGAGCCGTGGAAACCACAATGCTGCTCGCGAGAAACCCCGCGAGTAGTAACACTTTCGTACGTCTTGTTGAGTTGTCAGACATCACGTTTCTACTATCCTATCCCACTCAGCGGCACCCTTAGTGGACTCCGGGAAATCTGTAAACCGTGCCCCCACTCCGAGCCACTCCCGCGGGGCGACGCTCTCTTCGTGGCCAGTAACATTCCATGGCACGAAAACCTCACAAATCATTTGAATGTGGCCGTCTGCATCACCCAAGTACCGGAGGTCAGCGTCGCCGTTGCGTTGTAAGTTCCAGTGCTGCTGACGATACGATCTTCCGAAATGCCGCCAAAACCGTTGATGACCCTGCTGCTAAATCCAGTCCCGGCAGCCGTAAATACGCTGCTGGGATTGCCCGCGCCAACGATCAGCTCATTCGCTGAAGTCGTTGTCGCAGAACCGCTGTTTGCTGTCGTCCCGCTGCCACTCGCACTTGATCTAACATCCAGGGGGTTAGCCGTATCAAGGCCGCTGTATTCCAGGACATTCACATTGGGGTGGCCGGCTGTTTGGTTGAACTTCACCGTCACGGTATTGCTGCCGCCGGCAATGTTCTTGGCGTAGTAAATCGACTGCGTCAGTCCGGTGGCCTTGGTGGGACCCACGGCTAACGTGTAGACGTTTCCCTTGCTGTCAGTGACTGAACTGACCGCTGAAGTGGTGTCACCCCACATAACGGCCACAACGTTCAAGTTTCCCGCAGTTTGTGAGTTGTTAAAGCTGGCGGAAATTGAAGACGCTGACGCTAGGGTGTTCGACTTCACCTGAACGAACTTAATGGTTGAGCTAGACGAAGTATAGGTAAACCCGCTCGTCAGCGTGCCACTCTTGCTGTCCGTGTTGGTGACTACCACATTGACCGCACCCGCGGCATGAGCCGGAGTTGTGGCCGTAATCGAAGTGCCGCTGACCACGACCACATTGCTCGCGGCCGTACCGCCCACAGTCACTGTGGCTCCTGACAGGAAACCGGTGCCAGTGATGGTCACCGCAGTTCCACCGCTGACAGACCCTGAGCCAGGCGAGATAGCCGTCACTGACGGTGCCGGATTCCCGTAGGTGTAGCCGTTGGTGAGAGTGCCACTCTGGTTGTCCGTGTTGGTGACTACCACATTGACCGCACCCGCGGCATGAGCCGGAGTTTTGGCCGTAATCGAAGTGCCGCTGACCACTGTCACATTGCTCGCGGCCGTACTGCCCACGGTCACTGTGGCTCCTGACAGGAAACCGGTGCCGGTGATGGTCACCGCAGTTCCACCGCTGACAGACCCTGAGCCAGGCGAGATCACCGTCACCGTCGGCGCAGGAGGCGGCGGTGAACCGCTGCCACGGAAGGCAGCCATCTGCATTACCCAAGTACCGGAGGTCAGCGTCGCCGTTGCGTTGTAACTTCCAGTGCTGCTGATGATTTGGTCTTCCGAGATGTCGCCAAATGAGTTGATGATCCGGTTGTTGAATCCACTCCCCGCCGCCGTAAATGCGCTGCTCGTACTGCCCACCCCAAAGATCAGCTCGTTGGCTGAGGTCGTAGTCGCGGCACCACTGTTCGCTGTCGTCCCGCTGCCGCTGGCACTGGAGATAACATCCAGCGGACTCGTCGTACTCAGGCCGCTGTATTCCAGAACATTCACATTGGGGTATTTGGCTGCCTGGTTGAAGGTCACCGTCACGGTATTGCTGCCGCTGGCAATGTTCTTGGCGTAGTAGATGGATTGCGCTACCCCGGTACTTCGGGTCGGACCCACGGCGAGGGTGTAGCTGTTTCCTTTGCTGTCCGTGACCGAACTGACCGCTGAAGTGGTGCCACCCCACATAACGGCCACAACGTTCAAGTTACCCGCCGTTTGTGCCGCGGGGTAGGTCACTGTCACCGCGGAAGCCGACGTCGCCACCGCTGACTTAACCTGCACGAAACTGATACCTCCTCCACCCGAAGAACTGGTATAGGTATAACCCCCCGACAAGGTCCCGCTCTGGCCATCGCTGTTGGTCACTACCACATTCACCGCGCCCGCGGCATGGGCCGGAGTTGTGGCCGTAATCGAAGTGCCGCTGACCACGACCACATTGCTCGCGGCCGTACCGCCCACAGTCACTGTGGCTCCTGACAGGAAACCGGTGCCGGTGATGGTCACCCCAGTTCCACCGCTGACAGACCCTGAGCCAGGCAAGATAGCCGTCACTGTCGGTGTTGGTGAGAGGCCCGCACCGCTCAGTGATGCCGTCAACGTTGGATGCACCGGATCCGAGGTGTTGATCGTTAACGTAGCAGCCCGTGCGCCCGTTGCCGACGGCGTGAACGTCACGCTCATCGGGCAGTTCGCGCCTGCTGCCAAGCTCGTGCCGCAGGTGTTGGTCTGCCCGAAATCACCCGGGTTTGTGCCCCCGATCGTGATGCTGTTGATCGTCAGCGGAGAGGTGCCCCGATTGGACAGCGTCACCGTCTGAGCTGGGC
>CATPBJ010000220.1 GCA_955652395.1 uncultured Terriglobales bacterium
CTTGGGCACCTGGCACGAGGGTACGGTCGAAAACCTAAGCCAGTCCGGCGTGCTCCTGCTCGGGCCCCAGCAATTGCCGGTTAATACCCTGGTCGAGATGGTGTTCGAAATGCAGGAGGAGATTTCCGGCCAGAAGAACAGCACGGTGCTTTGCCAAGGCCGAATTATTCGCCGGAAGGATACCCGCGATTCGGAGTCGATCGGCCTGGCAGCGTCAATTCTTGACTACAAGTTCCTGCGTCAGCACTGACCCCGCAGGCCGGGTCCACGATCTGCCCCAAGAGCAGCTTTCGTGGCGGAGCGTAAATTGTTCTCCACCGTACGGTTATAGGCCTGGTATCCGCGGGCTCTACAGCCATAATTTTGCCCGAGACCGGAAGCCTTTCTGCATCTAAACTGTCTATAGTGGGTTTAAGCTCAACCAGGAGCATTCATTATGAAGGCAAAACTCTCCCTCGGCGTCGCCGGGATCATGCTGCTCGCGATTCTGACAGTTGGCGTGGGTTGCACCAAGGCCCCGAATGACGCCGAACTTACCAGCGACATCCAGACCAAGCTAGCTACGGATTCCGGTCTGCAGGGCAAGCAACTAGGCGTGAAAGCAGAAGGCGGGACCGTGACCCTGACGGGCACAGTGGACAATGACGTTCAACGCGAAGCAGCGGCACGCTACGCGGCTGCCCAGCCTGGGGTCAAGCAGGTTATAAACAATTTGCAGGTAGCTCCTTCGCCAACGGATACGGCACAAGCTACGCCGCCTCCAGCACCGGTCGAGGAAGCCAAACCTTCGCCTTCGCCCGCGCCCAAGCCTCGTCGGCACGAGCCCCGCGTGCGCAACACGCCACCTCCTTCGAATGACACCGCTTCGTCCGCTCCCGTAGCCGCCATGGCGCCTCCTGCGCCGGTCGCCGCGGTGCCTTCGACACCGCCGCCTCCGCCTGCACCCAAGAAGGTTACGATTCCTTCGGGGACAACTCTGGCGGTGCGGCTGGTCGACGCCATCGATTCGGAAACCAGCCAGCCCGGCCAGACTTTCCATGCCACACTGGATTCACCTCTGGCGGTGGAGGGCGATGTGGCAATTCCCTCCGGCTATGACGTCGAAGGTCATATCGTGGATGTGAAGAGCGCCGGCAAATTTGCCGGTCAGTCGGTGCTGGCGTTACAGCTGGATCGCATTTCCGCTGGAGGCAAATACTACAACCTGCAGACCGATCAGTACCGGCGGCAGGGCTCGTCGCGCGGCAAAAATACTGCCGAAAAGGTCGGCGCCGGCGCGGGCATCGGAGCCATCATTGGCGCTATTGCCGGCGGAGGCAAAGGAGCTGCGATCGGCGCGGCTGCTGGCGGAGGTTTGGGTGGAGGCGTACAAGCAGCCACCAAGGGTCAGCAAATCAAGCTGCCGTCAGAAACCGTGCTGAACTTTACCCTGCAAGCTCCCTTGACCGTCGTGGCGAGTAACCGGGGCCCGAATCATGGGCGCCACCGCCTGGATCCGAATCAGTCAGATACCAGCCAAGATCCCAACCAGTCAGATCCGAACCGGCCGGTGTTGAATCGGCCAAATAACGGTCAATCGGATTCGAGCCAACCGGATCCGAATCAGTAAAGTTCTGTAAATCTGTTCAAAGGCCGGCATTCCGCCGGCCTTTTTCTTTTCCCATCAAGACAAAATTTACCGACCAAACCAGGGGTTCTCACATCCATATAGATTTACAGGAGATGTGACGTCAAGAGGCCCTCATGTGGATTGTTGCGCTGGCGCTGCGCCGGCCGTATACATTCGTTGTTCTCGCTCTCCTTCTGCTGATACTGGGCCCGATCGTCATCTACCGGACGCCCACCGACATTTTTCCGAACATTAACATACCCGTAGTCAGCATTCTGTGGAACTACTCCGGATTGAATTCGCAGGACATGTCCAACCGCATCGTGACCCTGACCGAACGCACGCTGACCACGACGGTGGACGACATCGAGCACAGCGAGTCGCAGTCGCTGAACGGGATCGCCGTGGTGAAGGTATTTTTCCAGCCGCACGCCAACATTGAAAGGGCGATCGCGCAGATCACCGCGATCTCTCAGACTCAGCTACGGCAGTTGCCGCCCGGGACAACGCCGCCGCTTATTATCACTTACAACGCGTCCACCGTACCGATTCTGCAGTTGGCTTTGTCGGGGCAAAAACTCTCCGAGCAGCAACTCTTCGACTATGGCGTGAATTTTATTCGCACCCGTCTGGTTACGGTTCCCGGCGCCGCCATCCCCTATCCGTATGGTGGAAAACAACGACAAGTGCAAGTGGATCTGGACACCAATGCGCTGCAAGCGAAAGGCCTGTCGCCGATCGATGTAGTCAACGCCATCAGCGCCCAGAACCTCATTCTGCCGTCCGGAACGTCCAAGATCGGGCAGTTCGAGTACGACGTCGATCTGAACGGCAGCCCGCAGACGGTAGCGGAGTTGAACGATCTGCCCATCAAGAAAGTGGGCAGCACGACCATATACATCCGTGACGTAGCCTACGTGCGCGACGGCTTTCCGCCGCAAACCAACATTGTGCGGGTAGACGGGCAACGGGCTTCGCTGTTGACCATCCAGAAGACCGGGAGCGCCTCGACCCTGGACATCATTTCCGGAATCAAGGCCATGCTGCCGCGAATTCAGGCACAGGTTCCCCCGGAACTGCAGATCAAGCCTCTGGCGGACCAGTCCCTGTTCGTACGCGCCTCCATCGACGGCGTACTGAAAGAAGGTGTCATTGCCGCTTGTCTTACCGGAATTATGATTCTGATCTTCCTGGGGAGCTGGCGCAGCACGGTGATCATCGCGGTCTCCATTCCACTTTCGATTCTCAGCTCCATCATCGCGTTGAGCGCGCTGGGCGAGACCATCAACATCATGACCCTGGGCGGGCTGGCGCTCGCGGTCGGCATTCTGGTGGACGACGCCACCGTGGAAATTGAGAACATCAACCGGAATATTGCCGAAGGCAAAGAGATTCAAAAAGCGATTCTGGATGGTGCGCAGCAAATCGCCGTCCCGGCCTTCGTTTCCACGCTCGCCATCTGCATCGTATTTTTGCCCATGTTCTTTCTCACCGGCGTGGCGCGATACCTGTTCGTTCCGCTGGCGGAGGCGGTGGTGTTCGCGATGCTCGCCTCCTATTTGCTGTCACGGACTCTGGTCCCGACCATGGCCAAATATCTGCTTCGCGGCCATGAGCAGGAGGCCGGCCACCTGAACACTTCGAGCCGCAATCCCCTGGTGCGGTTGCAAGTTGCCTTTGAGCTGGCGTTTGAAAAACTCCGGGATCGCTATCACCAGATGTTGGAGCGTTTCTTGCATGACCGGAGCGCATTCTTGTGGGGCTTTGCGGCGCTTTGCGTGGGCTCGTTCGTACTCGTGGTGCCCTGGCTGGGACAGGATTTCTTTCCCAAAGTCGACGCCGGACAATTCAAATTGCATGTGCGAGGGCGAGCCGGCACGCGCATCGAAGAGACGGCGAATCTTTGTGACCGGATTGAAGGCTTCATCCGCGAGCAGATTCCGCCCCGCGAAGTGTCCAGCATCATCGACAACATCGGTCTTCCCTACAGCAGCATCAACCTCTCTTACAGCAACTCAGCCCCTACCGGCCCCGCCGACGCCGACATTCTGGTGACCCTGAACCCCGATCATCGACCGACAGAAGGATATGTCCACGATTTGCGCATGAAGCTGCGAGAGGAATTTCCCGGCGTGGATTTTTCTTTTCTCCCGGCGGACATCGTGAGCCAGATCCTTAACTTCGGTCTTCCGGCGCCGATTGATATCCAGGTGACCGGATACAACCTGCAGGACAACCGCCAGTTCGCCAACCAGCTGCTGCGACGAATCGAGATGGTAACAGGAACGGCCGACCTGCGCATCCAGCAGCCGTTTGATGAACCACATCTGCGCATCAATGTGGACCGAACCAAGGCGCAACTGGCTGGGTTCACGCAGCGCGACGTTGCCACCAATCTGCTGATCTCGCTAAGTGGCAGCTTCCAGACCTCGCCGACTTACTGGCTCAATCCCAAGACTGGCGTGAGCTACTCCATCGCGACCCAAACGCCGCAGTACCGCGTGGATTCGTTGCAGGCGCTCGAAAACATCCCGGTTACCGCGTCCAGCGGGGCGAGCCCGGCGATTCTGGGCTCCCTGGCGTCCATCCAGCGGGGCACGGGGATGGCGCTGGTCTCGCATTACGACATTCAGCCGGTGATCGACATTTACGGATCGGTGCAAAGGCGTGATCTGGGCGGTGTGGCCGATGACATTCAGAAGATCGTTGACGACAGCCGCAAGGAACTGCCGCGCGGGTCGGAGATGGTGATTCGTGGACAAGTTCAGACCATGAAGTCGTCCTACTTAGGGCTGATTTCAGGACTGGCGTTTGCCATCCTGTTGGTGTATCTCCTTATCGTGGTGAACTTTCAATCCTGGCTGGACCCGTTCATCATCATCTCAGCCCTGCCCGCGGCGCTGGCAGGAATTGTGTGGTTCCTGTTCATAACCAAAACCAATATCAGCGTACCGGCCCTGACCGGATCTATCATGTGTATGGGTGTGGCCACGGCCAACAGCATTCTGGTGGTCAGCTTTGCCAAAGAACAAATGCAAGAGGGCAAAGATGCGGTGACCGCGGCGCTGGCGGCGGGATTCACCCGCTTCCGGCCGGTCTTGATGACGGCCCTCGCCATGATCATCGGCATGATGCCGATGGCCGTGGGTTTAGGCGAAGGAGGAGAACAGAACGCGCCGCTGGGCCGCGCCGTAATCGGCGGCTTGATTTTCGCCACCGCCGCGACCCTGTTCTTTGTTCCTGTGTTCTTCAGCCTGCTGCATGACAGACGCCAACGCAGCCGGACCGCTGAAGAATGAATCCGGCATCTAGGTACGATCATCAGTATTTTCATAGGGTTGGAAATCGAATGAAGGTTGAGAACGAAATCGGCGTTTCCAGACAAAACGGCTCTGAAGCGACGGCACCCGCGAGTGGTCCAAGAGAACACCGCCGGTCGCAGTGGTGGATTTTTCTGCTGGCTCTGGTGGTTGCAGCGCTGCTGATCGTCTTCGGCATTTTGCCTCGCATTCAGGCCCGGACGGCGCTGCGCCAGGAGACCTTGCGGATGGCAGTGCCCACGGTCGCGGTGGTGCAGCCCAAGCGTTCGGCTCCCGCCCAGGAAATTGTTCTTCCCGCCAACGTGCAAGCCTTTGCGGATGCCCCGATCTATGCCCGCACCAACGGTTACCTGAAGCGCTGGTATGTGGACATCGGAAGTCGCGTGAAAGTAGGCCAATTGCTGGCAGAAATTGATACTCCGGAAGTAACCCAGCAACTGCGGCAGGCCCGCGCCGACCTGGGCACGGCGCAAGCGAATCTCAATCTTTCGAAGATCACAACCGACCGCTATGAGGGATTGCTGAAAACGGATTCGGTTTCCAAACAGGAATCAGACAACGCAGCTGGAGATTACGAAGCCAAGCAGGCCAATGTGCAGTCCGCACAAGCCAACGTGAAGAGACTGCAGGAGCTGCAATCGTTTCAAAGGATCTACGCTCCGTTCTCCGGCGTAATCACCGCACGCAATACGGACGTTGGCGCGCTGATCAACTCCGGCAGCACCGCGGGCACGGGGAATGAGTTGTTTCACATCGCACAGCCGGACAAGCTGCGCGTCTACGTCAGCGTACCGCAGATCTACTCTCAGGCGGCGAAGCCCGGGCTCACCGCCGACCTGACCCTGGCAGAGTTCCCCGGACGCCGCTTTCAGGGAAAGTTGGTGCGCACGGCTAATGCAATCGACCCCACTTCGCGAACCTTGCTGGTCGAAATCGCGGTGGATAATCCGACCGGACAGCTTTTCACCGGTTCTTACGCTGAAGTGCACTTCAAGCTCCCGACGCCAACGTCCTCATTGATATTGCCGGTCAATACGCTGCTCTTCCGCTCCGAGGGCCTCCGCGTAGCCACGGTGGGCCCGGGCCAGCAGGTGGAACTGAAACTGATCACAATCGGTCATGATTTCGGCAGCGAGGTCGAAGTGGTTGCCGGCCTGAGCGGAAATGAAAATGTGATCGTCAACCCTCCCGACTCAGTTGTCGAAGGAGAAACCGTTCGCATCGCCCAAACGCAGCAGGGGGCGCAGTGAGGAGGCTGAGGCGGACCTCGGACCTTGGAGGCCGATGGCTGAAGTCTGAAGTCCGACGCCGGTTTTCCCGACGCCTGAGGTCCGACGTCCGAAGTCCGCTTTTGGGGGGTCTGTTTATTCTCCTTTGCGGCTGCGCGGTCGGCCCTCGCTATTCAAAGCCTACAGCCCCCGCGCCGCCCAGCTACAAGGAAGTACCACCGGACTGGAAGACGGCTCAACCCAGCGATCAGATTGCGCGAGGCAAGTGGTGGGAAATTTTTCAGGACCCACAACTGAATGCGCTGGAAGAGCAGATCAATGTTTCCAATCAGAATTTAAAAGCAGCGGAGGCGCAATTTCGCCAGGCGCGTGCCTTGGTGCGATTCAACCGGGCGGCTTACTATCCCACA
>CATPBJ010000221.1 GCA_955652395.1 uncultured Terriglobales bacterium
ACTCCCCCTTTGTTGCCGGGCTCAAAGCGTGGTTCATGGGGTGGGTCAGTTTCAGCCGAGCACACCTTCCAAAAAGCGGGTCATTCCTCATGAGTGCCGAGGCGGTTTCGTTTCCAGCGACATACCTTGAGGCAAGCTCAATCGACTGTGGTTGGGAAATGTGCGGGTTGGTGGGCAGATGTCGGGGCCTGTTGGTCACGGAACGGTACATGGTCGGAGAACTCCTGTTTGACAGCTCGCTGGGACTACCTAGCAAGTACCCCACCCCCCGGAGAACACTACCTTGACACGGCAGAGGTCAGCCGTTTCCAAATTTCTGGTGCCGGTGAGGGACACACAGAACTCAGCCGAGCAGCGTTCTACTTTGAAGCGGAGCCCTGCTTGAGTTTCTGCGAAGCACCGACGATCTCACTGCCACCTGTCCACTACTTCAATGTGATTTCGCGTGTGAGGATACTAGCTATGACACGTACATTTTGTACGCGCTTGTCGATTACCTGCTGCTCCTTGCTCTTGTCGCCATACTGCTTCATACGGAGATCGAGAACTTTTTGTGCAAGACCGTCGAGGGCAGCGAAGTTCTTGTAGCCCAGAGAAAAACCAATATCCCAATCATCCGGGTTCGCTTTTGTACTGTTCAGAAAGATATTGCAGTTTTCAATCAGCCCCGCTTTCTTTTGCGCGTCCCAGAGCGGCTTGATATTATTTTTCAGGTCGTCCATGAACGCATTGAAATGTCCAGGCAGTATTTGGACTAAAGTGACGCGCGTGACTCCCCCCTCCGTTTATTGGTCTTGTGCGACTGCCGTGGCAATCGACATCAAAGAGAGGCAGAGTGCTGCTGCTGCGAATCGGATAGTTTGCTTCATAGCCCCATTTCCTCCTTGAAATTGAAATCGGCAGAGTTTAGCTGACCGCGGGAATTCAGTAAAGGCCACAAGAACAATCTGCGGAGACCATCGCTCACGGCATTCCACCCGGGGTGGTTGAGGGACCGCGAGATTGGCGGAACGGGAGCCAGGGAACTTGCCATCAATTCGCCATCAAAACAAGGCAATTTTCGGGTTGTTTTCAGGTCTTTAACTTGCGGAAAAGCTAGGTGAGGAAAGAGTTTTGAGTCGTTGCCCTCAAAATTGACACGGTGGAGGTATGTTTGACGGCGGCAAGTCGGGTAGCTGGGAGCGGCCCGCGTCATTCTCCCGTCTTACACAGCGCTTTGCGCGCCGTTGTCTGCGCCCAAGAGCAGATGCGATAGGAAGGGACAACGAAAACGTCGTCCGAAGACTCGCCGGAGAAGGGCTGCGCCCAAGGCTCCTGCCGAGAGCAGAAGAAATACAAAGAATAGTTTTTTCATAGGGGGACTAATCGTGGACCGCGATGCAGTCAATCTGACTGTACTGTGCGGCCACGGCAGTAGCAGCAACCGTCTGGAACGTAACCGAGGAATTAAGGATCGAAGTTGCCCCGCCATTGAGCGGAACGCCGGAAACGACAACTCCGCCCATGCAGCTTACCGTGTAGTTGGTGTCAGCAAAGGCGCTTGGCCAGGTCAGGGTATTGGTACAGGTTGCCCCTACAGCCGCCGCAGTCGCACACGATGCTACGATTCTCCCATGCTTGAACCCAGAGCCGTTGGTATCGACTCCGGTGGCGAAGCTGGGGCGTGTCAGGGTCTTGCTGGTCATGGTCTGCACTGCGGTATCGGAAATGATGAACGATCCCTGACTGGGCAAACTCACGGTGCCCGTTGTAGCTCCAGGGTCAGAGATGATTCCCATGCGCCCAAAATAAAAACCTGCGCCGGCCAATTGCTGGCGGAAGAAATGCGTGTTGCTGTCCGCACCTACCGGGATGGTGAAACTGGTAGCGCCAAAGCCTTCCGTCCATTTTGCTCCAGATGATTTATTCACCTGATACGCGGTTCCGGTGATCGAGATTCCGCTGGTAATATCCGCGGTGACCTCGATATTGTCCGCATCAGTATCCACTCCGGGTGTAGCGGAGTCGTTCCACACAATCCCATTGCCCGCGTTCACATTGGTAAAAAATAAATGCAGCGCTTCAATTTTGTTGGAATCGCAGTTTTTCGTGAAGCCGATAGCCTCGGTAATGGCTCCTAGACTGGCCCTCGTCATGTGGATATTCACCAGCCGGAAATGTGAATCCGTGACAGCGGTACCCGAGCTGTCAGACCCGCCATTCCACTGCATACCGATCGGCCCGCCCGTTGTGATATCTAAGTAGTCGAAGATGTCACTGACGCTATTTCCGATTGCAGTAGATGTCCAACTGACGCAGACTGGGGCGGTCTGACAGACCACTTGGGCATCCACGCGACCCTGGATTAGCGTGTTGAAGGTTAAACCAGCCGCGCCGCTGAAACTGAATTGGACTCCTTCGATGACCAACCCAGTCGTGCCGCTAATATACAAGGAGGATGAGCCGTAGCTGAACACTGTCGTGTAGGTCCGAGGGCAAAGGCTTAGGAACTTCACTCCGTTCGAGAATGCGGCGGCGGGTGGGCCGGGATAAGTGGTATTACATTGCAGGAAGACCGTACCCCCAGCCCCACTTGCAGCAACCGCAGCCGCCGCCAGTTGCACGCTGCCGTACTGGTCGGCAAACGCCACGTTGTTAAGATTTTTCAGTAGCGTGTTGCCGGTCTGAGTTTCATTTCCCGAGATGGTGTGATTGCCCCCAAACGTGCCGAGGAGTGTTCCTCCTGCGTTCAACGTCACCGGGCCAGTAACCGGACTGTTCCCCCCATCAATTCTCAGGTAAGTGGAATCCGCTGTCGGAGCTGTGATTACCGGGTCAACGGTAATGGGCGTGACGTTTGAGACATCGAGTGTTCCAGTTTTCTTGGCGTGTACGGCAATCTGCGGGCCGCCCTTGCCGCCGACGAACGTTTGCATTCCGTACCAAGCTGCGGTGTAAGATCCGCCGCACTCGATTTCTCCGTTGCCTGTCCCGGCCGCGTCACGTGTGGAGTAGAGCGTCCCTGAAATCAGGCCAGATCCATTCGCCGCGAAATCGAAGTAGTACACTCCGCCCTGCGTCGGCCCAATCAGTGACGTCCCCGTAATTCTCGGCTGATTCCTCGAACAGCCCCGCAGCCAGAAGCGCACAAAAGCATTCGAGCCTACCGCGCCCGTGCCCAAATTTTGCAAGGTTCCTGTGACCGTAGTAGTTGCTGAGGCAAATCCGCCAAGCAACAAACTGAGAAAGAGCAGTCGTTTCATGAGCACATCCCGTAAAGTCCAAACATTCCGCCACCCGGCTGACCTGCACCCGGGCGCTTGGGAGCGAGGGGATTGGCCGCCGCCGCTTGCGCTCCAGTGCCAGCTTGCGTGCCTGGGTCTGAAAATCAAAGGAGGAGGCAATGGCTGTTGAGAATTTACAGCAGGTTGAACGCTATTCAAAGCATTCGCGGATTCAGACGAACCATACGGCGCTGCGCGGTCGAAATCAAAGGTTTGGCTGGGCTGACCTCTGTTGAACTACCCGCTTCAGCGTAGACAGCCTTAAGGGGTCGCGGCCTCCTCCGCCTGTCCGAACCCGTTTTGTCCATCTCGGTAAGAAACTAAGAGCGTCTATTGTCGCCACTGTTGTACCACTGACATGGCAAAGCAATCGTAATCAGGTTGTAAGGAAATGTCACCCGAATATGATCAAGGTATCGACGCTCGACAGAACGCAGAACGCTTCGGCTCGATACTTCTAAAGGCCAATGATCAGTTCCACTACGGTCTATTGTCCGAAGTCGCCAGCCGGCACCCGCTTGTCCTGAGGACTACGCAAAGATCATCGCCGAGATGATAGTCGTAGGAGAGCACGGCTCAGGACTGTGTTGGCAGCTTGGTCCTCACCGAACTCAAGCGCAAAGTCTGAAACCGTGCTCTAGGCTGGTTGTGTCGTTAAGGCATGCTCAAGAGTTGGGTGGCCAGCAGGGGACCCATATCGGAACATGATTCTGAAGTGACGGCTTCGCTGAAAAAGGCGTTCAAAGAACTGGCGCCACGCTGACTACGCGGATTCAAACGGATCGATTTTGTCCGGACCGGTTTTGGGCTTTTCGGGCAGATACATGATATGCGTGTAGATCCCAGGGTTAGCGCTACGGGTGCTCCCATTGAAAGCCCCCTGGAAGACGATCGTGAAGGGGGATGGTAGGAGGACCGGGGAGTGCCCACGTGTCCGGCAACCGGGTGAGGACAAGGTGGTTTTCAGCTCTTAGGTACAAACCGGGTTCCGGAGCAGGTCTTATAATGCTCGCATCCACGAGTCGATGTTAGATGAAGGAGCTGTGTTGCCATCAGCGTCAACCCAGATAGGCTGAACGAATTACTGGGCAAAGCGGTGTTGG
Organism: uncultured Terriglobales bacterium; assembly: GCA_955652395.1. Classification (GTDB taxonomy): domain Bacteria; phylum Acidobacteriota; class Terriglobia; order Terriglobales; family Acidobacteriaceae; genus JAIQFF01. The sequence goes on from CATPBJ010000221.1 coordinate 4,367, forward strand.
ATTTCGGTGTGGAACGACTGCTCGAATTCAATCGGGGCCTGGAAAAACGGGGCAAGCCGTAATGATCGTTGTCGACAACGAACTAGTGGAGCTTACGACGGCGTACGGACCGATGCAGACGCACATTGTCCGGCCAGCGGCTCCGGGCAGGTATCCGGGAGTTGTTTTCTTTACCGAGATTTTCCAGGTGACTGGGCCGATTCGCAGGACGGCGGCCATGCTCGCGGGGCATGGATACATCGTTGCAATCCCCGAGATTTATCACGAGTTTGAAGCTGCCGGAACGGTATTGGCCTACGACCAGGCCGGCTCCGATCGTGGGAATGTGTTGAAGACCACCAAGGAACTCGCAAGCTTCGACGCGGACGCACGGGCAGTGCTCGACCATCTGAAGTCGCGCCTTGACTGCACTGGTCACCTGGGAGCATTCGGCATCTGCATTGGCGGTCATCTCGCATTTCGCGCCGCCATGAACGCCGACGTGGCGGGGGCAGCATGCTTTTATGCAACCGATATCCACAAAGGTAGCCTGGGCAAAGGAATGAAGGACGATTCGCTGCAGCGCGCGAAGGACATCAAGGGCGAGTTGCTGATGATCTGGGGCCGACAAGACCCGCACATTCCTCTCGAAGGCCGGATGAAGGTGCTGGCCCGATTGAATGAGGTGAACGTAAAGTTCAGCTGGCACGAGGTGAACGGCGCTCACGCCTTCATGCGCGATGAGGGTGTCCGCTACGACCCGGAGCTGGCCTATCAGCTCTACGGACTGGTCTTTGATTTCTTCCATCGCCGACTGGGCTCTGGCGATTTGCCGGTACAAGTCGCGGGCGCTGCAGAGACGAAACACTGACTAGCGCGGGTCGGTCTCTCTGGCCGGACTGGCGAAGATAGATTTCGCGGGAAGGTATAGCATGCCGCCCTACTTTCCGATGCAGAACCTGCTGAAAATCAGATCTAAGATGTCATCGTTGGTGGTGGCTCCGGTAATTTCATCGAGCGGACCTAGGGCGTTGTAGAGATCAAGCAGGACCATCTCGTGCGGGACCTTACCGCGAACCGCGACCACGCTGGCATCCAGTCCAGCCAACGAGTCGCACACCAGTCCCTGATGACGCGTGTTGGTGAGAAAGCCAGTTTCGCCTCTGCTTTCGAATTCTCCTCCCACCTGGCGCAAAATCTCGGCGCGCAACTCGGAAATGCCTTCTCCGGTCAGCGCCGAAACGCGAACCCTCAAATGGGAACCGGGAACCAGAAACTGCAAACTGGTTTTGTCTGATTTGTTTTCCACCAGAATTGCCGTCCGCTGGGCCACCAGTGCAAGCAATCGGTGATCTTCGGCCACGACCGGTTCAGAAGAATCCAGCACGACCAATACCAGATCCGCGTCGGCAAGGGCTTCCATCGATTTGCGGATGCCAATACCTTCAGCCTCATCCAGGGCGCGACGAATGCCGGCCGTGTCTATCAGTTTTACGGGAATGCCGCCGAGCGCAACTGTTTCGGTCACCAGGTCGCGCGTGGTCCCCGGGGTCGCGGTAACGATTGCACGGTCACTTTCCACCAGGCGATTGAACAGGCTCGATTTGCCCACGTTAGGCCGGCCCACGATGGCCAGCGTCAGTCCCTCGTGGACAAGTTTTCCATAAGCGAAAGATTGGGACAGCTGCTGCAGCGGCGCTCGAACAACAGAGATGTGCTCAAGGATTTGTTCCGCCGCAAGAACTGAGACGTCGTCCTCGGCGAAGTCAATGCCGGCTTCAAGCACGGCAATCAGCTCTACCAGCTTCTGTTTGATAGGCTGCAGCCGGCGCGAGAGTGCGCCTTCGAGTTGCTGGGCAGCGACCTTGGCCTGATAAAGCGTCCGCGACTCGATCAGATCGCGCACAGCCTCGGCCTGGGTAAGATCGATGCGGCCGTTAAGAAACGCGCGCATGGTGAATTCGCCAGGCTCGGCCAGGCGTGCGCCGCGGGCCAGAGCCAGCTCGACCACATGGCGCAAGACCACCGGCGAGCCGTGGCCAGAGATTTCGATGACGTCGTCGGTGGTATAGGAATGGGGCCGGGCAAAGTAGGTGACGACGACTTCGTCGATACGTTCGTGGGGCGCGGCCACCTCGGGCTGCGCGACTCCTTTGGAAACAACTGCCCGGCCCGAGCTGAATCCGGCCGCCTCACGGGAAAGGGCGCCTGCGCCACCCTGTCCCGGTTCGATCAGCTCGCCAAGAATGGCGCGCCCGGGTACGAGATCATGTTTAAGGCGAAGCAGGGGCAGCGAGATCGCTCGGGCTTCAGGGCCAGCGACGCACACAACCCCGATGCCGCCTCGACCGGGCGCCGTGGCGATGGCGACGATGGTGTCGTCAAGGTTCACCGGGAGATTGTAGCGGGTGAAGGCACAACAGCGTAGAAGCCTCAAAACCGCTCAACCTTCCCACAAATCCCGCAGCCAATGGCTTCAGCAGCGTATCCTGATTACCGGCTGCGACTGTACCCCCCGGCAAGGTTCCTTTATAGTCTTGCAAGACAATCCGCAAGGGAGGACGCCATGTCAGTCACCGATGAGGTGCTAAGAGCTGATGAAGCCTATGCCCGTAATTTCGACCTTGGTCATCTGGCGATGCCGCCGGCGCGCAAGTTGGCGATTCTGGCCTGTATGGATGCGCGACTCACGGTCGAGCAGTTTTGTGGGCTGAAGACAGGCGAGGCGCACATTATTCGCAACGCCGGCGGGATCGCGACCGAAGATGCTCTGCGGTCGCTCATCATTTCGCATCACCTGCTGGGCACACAGGAGTTCATCGTCATCAACCACACCGATTGCGGCATGCTGACTTTCAAGGACGAAGCTCTGCGCCAGCAACTGGAGGAGAAGACGGGAGCGCGCCCCACGGTGCCGTCACATTTCCACGCCTTCAATAACCTCGAGGAAAATGTGCGGACGCAGGTGGAACGGATAAAATCCCATCCTTGGGTTCCGCGGCACATTCCAGTGCGAGGCTTCGTCTACGACGTCAAGACGGGACGATTGCATGAGGTAGTCGAGGAAGCGGCGCGGAAGGTTGGATAACGGAGGGCCGTTGTCAGATTTTGAGCGGGCCCTCGACTTCGCTCTCGGCAAAACTCCATCCCACAAAGTCCTAGCCAAAGGTAAGGCTGTCTTAAGACGATCAGGGAAGGGTTTTCCGCGAGGGCTTGCCCATGGCAGGCTTGTAGTTCTCGGGATACACGACCACGTAACGGCGCAGGCCCTCGCCTTCGCTCTGGGTACGCAGATCGCTTTGGTCGCGCAAAGCCAGGTGGACGATGCGGCGCTCACGCGATGACATAGGCGCAAACTCGTAAGGCATTTTCGTTTTGCGTACTTTTTCGGCGGCCACGCCAGCGGCCAGACGCAGCTCTTCCAGGCGCATCCCGCGATGATTCATGCAGTCGAAGCAGACTTTCTCATGCTCGTTGCCGGGCAGACGAAGCATTTCGAGCGCCAGGAATTCGATGGAGCGCAGCAGCTCGCCGCCCCGCTCCAACAACAGCGGCGAGTCGGGGCCGACGAATTCCACCAGAATTTCGGGCCGCTCCCAATCGCGCTGCTCGGCCAGCGGCGGATCCACCGTGATGCGATATTTTAGGCGCAAGCCACCGTTGGCGACGATCCCTTTCAGCAGATCGTTGATCTTGTTGGCGGCCGCGATTTTGTCGGGAATAGCCACGCTCTCGCTCCTGGCTTCTAGCTGCTACCTTTTAGCTCAGGCTTCCGCCAAGGTTCGGCTAGAAGCCAATAGCTAAGAAGCTTACTTCTCTTTCTTCCTGGCCCTCTTCAACGCAATTTCGCGCATCTCGCGGCCCAGGCTGGTACGGTTCATGAGCGACTGTTGCGCCAGGGCGATCAGGTTGCCCTCGGACCAGTAGAGGCACAAGCCTGCTGCGAGGTTCCAGCTGATGACGCCGAGCATCAGCGGCATCATGAAGGTCATCATTTTTTGCTGCGACGGGTCCATGCCCGGCTGCGGCGTCATGCGCTGCGTAAGCAGCATGGTGATAATAATGCCGATGGGCAAGAGATGCCACGGATCCGGCGACGACAGATCGCGGATCCAGAGCCAGGGCGCTTGCCGCAAGTCCAGCGCCGCGCCCAGCATGCTGTAGTAGGCAAAAAGGAACGGCATCTGGATGACCATGGGCAGGCAGCCGCCCACCGGGTTTACCCCCTCCGCCTTATACAACGCGGAGACCTCCTGATTCATCTCCTGTTTGCGGGGATCGCGCATGCTGTACTTCTTGTATTTTTCCTGAACGGCCTTGATCTGCGGCGCCACCTTCTGCATCTTGAGCGCCGACTTCATGCTGGAGATGCGTAACGGCAGCAGGGTCAGGTTGATGATCAGCGTCTGGATGACAATGGCCCAGCCCCAGTTATGGACCCATCCGTAAGTCCATTTAAGCCAGAGGAACAACGGACGGGCGATCACTCCGAAGAAACCAAAGTTGATCAATCCTCGCAAGTCCGAGGGCGCGCCGGCCAGCGTCGGCACGGGCACAGACTCGAGAACGCCGAGCGATTTGGGCCCTACATACAGGCGTTCGACGCTGGCTCCCCGAAGATTGCCGACGCCAACTCCCAGAACGTCTGCCTTGATCGTCTCCCCCGGCTTGGGATCGCGCGCGTCCTTGGGCACATCAACCTGGTGCCGCAGCGTGATCATGGCCGCGTCCTGGACGTTATCGGGCAGAAAGACCGCGGCGAAATACTGGTCGACCACTCCGGCCCAGTTGAACGGACCTTGCACAGTAGCGCCGCCGCTGATTTTCTTGATATCCAGGCGCTCTGTCTTGTCGTTGTACTGGTGCTCGATACGGCTGGCGGCATAGGACGACGGGCTAACCTGATCGCCGAAACCAGCCGGCCACATGGGGAACGCGGTCACCACGCTGCCCTTCGAAACGACCGAGGTTTCGATGTGCACTACATAAGTGTGATCAAAGCTCAGAGTCTTGCGGACAGATACGTCCGGGTCGGCGTATTCGAAGGTGAGTCGCGCCGGCGCTGTCAGCTTCCCCGACTCGGACGCGACGTAAAGTGCCGAATTCAATTTATTGCGCTGGGCTTCGTCGTAAGTCCAGAGCGACAGCGGGTATCCGTACTGCCCGGCCGCGTTGCTGACTAACTCGAGCGGCTTGCCATGCTCGTCGAAATACGTCTTGAGAATCCAGGACTTGACCAGGCCGCCCCGATTCGTCAAGGTGACACGATAGAGATCGTTCTCGATCACGGTATCAGCTTCAGCCGAGGCTTGTTTGCTGGCTCCCGCGGCAGGCGTCGAGGCCTGAGCCGTCGTGGCCGCAGCCGCCTGAGGGGGAGTTTGGGTCGTCACCGGGATTTCGGACGCGGGAACAGGGGCTTGGGGCAAATACTTCTTCAGCAAGGGCTGAAACAGAATGATCACCAGGAAGGTGAGCGCGAACACCAGCAGCAGCCGGCGCTCCATCCCGGGATCTTGTTGAGGATTGTTGAATGCAGGCAAATTCGCTACTCAGTGACCGCACAACCGGCGGGCGGCGCGCTCGGCGTTACGCCGTAGTCTTTGGATTTCACGACGGTTCTCATGACCGGTATCTTCATCACCGGATCGTAACCGCCCTGCACGAAGGGATGACAGCGGAGCACGCGCCACATCGCCATCAGGCCACCGCGAAACACGCCATAGCGGTCCACCGCTTCCAAGGCGTAGTCAGAACAGGTGGGCACGTACCGGCAGGCCGGGGGCAGAAGCGGCGAGAGCGCCCACTTGTATCCCCGCAACAGGCGGAGCACGAAGCTTCTGGCCCTCTGGTTCATGGTTTTCCCGCTGACTTTTCGATCACTTCAAAGGCCCGGCGAATCTCGCGCTGCACATCGACAAACGCGGCGGTCAGGAGCGACTTCTTGGGATTGATCACGACATCCATGGCCGCCGGAATCATCCCGTGTAATCGGACCGCTTCCCGCAGACGCCTCTTCATACGATTGCGCCGCACAGCCCCACCCAGCACTTTCCCCACCGTAAACCCTACTCGCACGCCCTCAGCTTTCTGGCGCGGCAGGTAGAACACGGTCAGGTGCGAAGCAAAATGCCGGCGCCCCTGCTTGTACACTCGCTCGAAATCTGCGTGCCGAAGCAAACGTACGCTGCGGGGGAACTTGCTGCGCTTGCCGGGTCCGGACAGGTCGCCGCTGCCATTCGCCACCAATGCGTTCACAACGCGCCTCAACCCAGGTTGCGAATCTTCCGCGAATTCCGGAAAGGGGGAAACACTACTCACGGAAGCCGGGCTTTACCGACACCCGCTTGCGGCCCTTGGCGCGCCGGCGCGAGATCACCGCGCGGCCGGCCTTGGTCTTCATCCGCGTACGAAATCCGTGCGTCTTCGAGCGGTGACGACGGTTGGGCTGGAATGTGCGCTTGGGCATGAAAAATCGCTGCTCCTGATGAACTGAGTCTCTTTGAAAGCGAATGAGAAGTATAAATGACTGCAAGCAGGCGGGCAAACCGTTGAGACCGGCAATAACCACCTCGGGATGTGGGACGAACACTCCTGTCCGCCGTCCTTGAAGTTGGTTTTGAATTTAAGGAGTCTCCGGTTTCCTTGGAGTGACGCGGGGCGTGGATAGACTCCGCAACGCTGAACTCCAAGTCAACGGCGGCGCACAAGAGTGCCCGCCCCCACATGTCTGCACCACTCGCGCGGCAGTTATAACTTGAACACTTGACAGGAGGTTTGGTTAGGGTTCTGAATCGTTAGGAACGAAAAAAGTCAGCAGACAAGATTCCCGCATACGGAAAAAATTTGTGCTAGTATGCCGGACTGATCCTGCTTACAGAAATTTTCTGATCCCAGCGCAAACGGACCCCCGGAACAAGGCTGTTCGGCGGCTGGAAAATGAAAGCATTTTTGCTGCGATGATTTGATACCGGGCGCTGATCTGGCCACAGCCCCACGAAAATTTATTTATGTCCGTTCCAAGTCCAAGCCTCTCCCCCAATCCGTGGTTGCGCGTTCTGGATGCGCTGGAAAAAAAAATCAACCGGCATTCGTATGACACCTGGCTGAAGCCCACCAAGTTCAGCCATTCCAGTGGCCCCGTCCTTTTCGTGCGCGTGCCCACCGCGGAATTCCGCCACGTGGGAGACAAGTACGCAGACCTGATCCAGGAAGCGCTGGACAATCTCGGCCTCGAATTCCAGGAAGTGAAGTTCGTCACCCCGGAAGACGACCCGGCCTCGACGCCCGTGCGTCACGACGGCGGGCTCTCGGCCCACCTGGCGCCCGCTCCGCATGCTTCCCAGTCGCGTTTCGATTGGGACGGCGCGGCGCAACTGAATCCGCGCTACACCTTTGACGCGTTCGTCATCGGCAGCGGCAACCAGTTCGCGCACGCCGCGTGCCAGGCGGTATCGGAACGTCCTTCGAAGGCTTATAACCCGCTCTTCCTCTATGGCGGCGTCGGCATGGGCAAGACCCACCTGATGCAGGCCATCGGCCACGAGATCAAGCGCCGCCAGCCCCAGTCAGCTATCTGCTACGTCTCCAGCGAGAAGTTCACCAACGAGATGATCAACTCGCTGCGCTACGACAAGATGATCAGCTTCCGCGACAAGTTCCGCAACGTGGACGTGCTGCTGGTGGATGACATCCAGTTCCTGGCCCAGAAAGAGCGTACGCAGGAAGAGTTCTTCCACACCTTCAACGCCCTGCACGAGTCCATGAAACAGATCGTGATCGCCAGCGACCGGCCTCCCAAAGAGCTGGCGGAATTCGAAGATCGCCTGCGCAGCCGCTTCGAGTGGGGCCTGATCGCCGACATCCAACCGCCCGATCTCGAAACCAAGGTTGCCATTCTGCAGAAGAAGGCGGAGCAGGAGAAGGTCATCCTTCCGACCGACGTGGCGCTCTACATCGCTTCCAACATCCGCTCCAATGTTCGCGAACTGGAAGGCGCGCTCATCCGCCTGGTGGCGCATTCGTCGCTGATCGGCGCCGAGATTACCCTGCCCTATACCCAGCAGGTGCTCAAGAATTTCATCGACTCCCAGGCCCGCAAGGTCACGATCGAGTCGATCCAGAAAGCGGTGGCTGAACAGTTCGGGTTGCGATTGGTTGAAATCAAGGCCAAGAACAACTCGCGCGCCATCGTCTATCCCCGGCAAATCGCCATGTACCTGGCCAAGCATCTCACCGAGGCTTCACTGCCGGAGATCGGACGTCAGTTTGGCGGCAAGCATCACACCACGGTATTGCACTCGGTCGATAAGATTGATGTCAGCCGAAAGACCGACAAGGATTTGAACAGGTTGATCAACAAAATGACTGAGCAGTTGGGGGGATGAATCGCGGCCTCCACCTCGATTTCCACCCAGCAGTAGAGTCTTCCTTGAGCGGCGCTGTGAATCAGGTGTGGAAGTTGTGCAAGAGCCGGTGGTAATCGTGAGGCACAGCCAAACGATACCTTCATTTCCTCTGACTACCAGGCTAGTTTTGGACATGAGGGACCGACCGCGAAAGCCGGTTGGCTGCGGGGTTGGCCGCGATTTCCACTTTTACAGGCCCTCTACTATTACTACTAGTTTTATAGGTTTTTCTTTTGATATAAGTGAAGTACTAAAAGTAGCGCCCGACGGGAGACTTGGGTTATGCCGGTAGAAGCTTTGGCCTCAGCCACGGGGACCGCCACCATGGAGATCACGGTCAGTAAAATTGAACTCTTACGGGAACTGACCGCGACGCAAGGAGTGGTGGAGCGCAAGACCACAATTCCAATCCTCTCAAACTACCTGTTCGAAGCTTCCAGCGACAAACTTTCGCTCACCGCAACTGACCTGGATCTGAGCCTGCGAACGGTCTGCAATGCCAAGGTCAAAAAAGAGGGCTCCTGCACCATTCCCGCTCGCAAGCTACACGACTACGTAAAGCTGCTGCCGGACGCCGATATCACAATCAAGTTGCTGGAGAATCACTGGATCAGCATCCGCTGTGGACGGTCGAACACCAAGATGGTCGGGATGGCACGCTCGAATTTCCCCACACTACCGATATTTCCCACCGCTGGTGTGGTGAAGATTCCCGCTCAGGTGTTGCAGTCGATGATTGCCAAAACCGGGTTTGCTATCGCGAGTGAGGAATCACGCTATACCTTGAACGGCGCTCTCATGGTGCTGAAGCCTGAATCCATCACCATGGTCGCGACCGACGGGCATCGGTTGGCGCATATTGAACGCAACGGAGAAAAATTCGAAGGCGTTTCCGGAGAGCTGAAGACCCTCATCCCGAAAAAAGCCATGGACGAGCTCCGGTCTTTGCTCGATTCCACCGACGCGGAAACCATCGAGTTCGCGAAAGACGAATCCACTTTATACTTCCGTATCGGGCCGCGCCTGCTAACCTCACGCCAACTCACGGGACAATTCCCCAACTACGAAGCGGTTCTTCCCAAAGACAACAACAAGAGCGTCACCCTGCCCGGCAACGAGTTGAGCGCAGCCATCTCCCGCGTGGCCCAGTTCGCCGATGAGCGTTCCCGCGCCGTCCGCCTGCGCCTGGAAAAGGGCGAAGTCAAACTCTCCGCCTCTTCCACCGAGACCGGCGAATCGGAAGACTCGATCGAAACCAGCTACCAGGGCGACTCCTTGACCGTCGGCTTCAACGCCCAATACATTCTGGATTTCCTGAAGGCAGTCGGCGCTGGCGACGTGAAGCTCGAGTTCAAGGATCCCCAGTCCGCCGGCCAGTTGCGCCCCGCAGACAGCGAAGACTACAAGTACCGCTACATCGTGATGCCCATGCGGATCTGAGCAGAATAACTTGTGTGGGTGCGGGGCGGGCGCCCGCCCCGCACGGTTCAACTTGACCTACCCTGCGCCGACGCCGTAAATTGGCCGCCTCTCGTTTTGGAGGTTCCATTCGATGCTCAGCGGCTTCAAGCAATTCATCCTTCGGGGCAATGTGGTTGACCTGGCGGTTGGCGTGGTCATCGGCGCGGCCTTCGGCTCGGTGGTAACCGCCTTTACCAAGGACCTGCTTACCCCCATCATCGCAGCCCTGGTCGGCAAGCCCGATTTCTCGGCGATCAGCTTCACTATCCGCAGTACACCGTTTCCGGTGGGCGATTTCATTAACGCTGTGGTGTCGTTCGTACTGGTTGCGGCGGCGGTCTATTTCTTCGTGGTTACGCCAATCAACGCGTTGATTGCGCGCATGCGTAAAGCGCCCGCCCCGGCCGATCCCACGACCAAGAAGTGCCCTGAATGCCTGAGCGAGATTCCCATCGACGCCCGGCGCTGCGGATTCTGCACGCAGCCCCTGACGGCACGCGCGGCCTAGATGGGCGCGCGCGTCCTTTTCGACCGCGCTCAGGGCACGCCCGCTTGGGCTGGGCCAAGGTCAGGCATTGAGCCCATCCCACTCCGGAGGTGGTCATGTCAGACAAAGTGGAAGCCAAAGTTGACCGTTACGCCTACGGCAAGAACCGCCCGGGAAATGCCAGCGTAGCTTACGTCGCCGAAACCCAGCTGTGCGCTATCCAAAAGACCCTGCCGCTGCGTGTTCTTTCAGAAGAAGACTGGAAGCACTGGATCACGCGTGGCTATGTGGTGGTCAGGCAAGCCGTCCCTCCCGAAAACGTAGAACGCCTGGTAGATCTCCTGTGGGAATTTCAAGAGATGAATCCAGCGGATCCTTCCACCTGGTATAAAGATCAGCTCCGCGATCACGCCATGAAGGAGCTGAACAACAGTGGCATGGTGGAGATCTACAACCACCAGTATTTGTGGGACAACCGGCAGTATCCGCGAATCTACGACGCCTTTGTCGATATCTGGGACAACGAGAAGCTCTGGGTCACGATCGACCGCGCCAACCTGAATCCTCCGAACCGCAGCCAGCGGCCGTTCAGTGGCTTCATCCACTGGGACGCCGACACCACGCTCGATCCGCTGCCGGTCAATGTGCAGGGCGTGCTGTCGCTTGTCGATCACGAACCGGAGATGGGCGGCTTCCAGGGCGTGCCGGAGCTGTTTCGTACGCTGGAAGAGTGGAGAAAGACGCAGCCCACCGATCGCGATCCCTGGAAGCCGGACACGACGGGCTTCGAAATCGTGCCGGTCATGCCCAAGGCGGGCGATCTGCTGATCTTCAACAGCCTGCTGGCGCACGGCATTCGGCCCAATGTTTCTAAAGACAAGGTCCGCATCGCTCAATACATTTCCATGACGCCGGCGGACGAATCCCGCGAAGACTTGCGCGAGATACGCGTACGCTCCTGGCGAGAGATGGAACCACCGCAGGGCTTCGCCTTCCCCGGCGATCCGCGGGAGTGGGAAAAGAAGAACTGCTCGCCCGCCCGGCTGACGCCGCTGGGCGAAAAGCTGCTCGGGCTGAAGCGGTGGAGAGACTAAGCTGCGGGAAATAAAGACCGATCCGGATAGGGCTGGGAAGGATAGGGCTGGGAAGGGCACGACTTGAACCTCGTGCCCTTCCCGCAGTTCGGCATCCTGTAACATCGCTCCATGGCTGGATTTCACGCTGTTGTTGTGTTGGTCCTGTTCGCGTCGGCCATGTGGGCGCAGGACAAGAATCAGTCGGCAACTTCCCCCTCTAAGCCATCCGCCCACGCAAAGCCGTCCGTTCCCGAGTCCGGCGCCGTCCGCGATGGCGCATACCACAACTCCACCTTCGGATTCAGCTACAAGCTTCCCTTTGGCTGGGTGGATCGCACCGCGGATATGCAGGACGGCTCCGCCAAGGCCTCCCAGTCCAGAGTTTTGTTGGCCATCTTCGAACGGCCTCCGGAAGCTGCCGGCGACACAGTAAATTCTGCGGTCGTAATCGCGGCCGAGTCGCTCGTTGCCGGCGTGAAGACCGCAGCCGAATATTTCGAATCGCTGAACGCCCTGACCACCGCCAAAGGCTTTCAGTCAAAAGAAGAGCCCCGCGAGTTTTCGGTTGGGATCACAAAGCTGGTGCGCGGAGACTTCAGCAAGGCGCGGGGAACGCTCACCATGTATCAGACGTCGCTGGTTACGCTCGAAAAAGGCTACGCAATTTCGTTTACCTTCATCGGCGGCGGCCAAGACGAAGTCAACGAACTGATCGAAAAATTAAGTTTCGCTTCGCGAAATCCAGCGCACTGATCACCGCAGGGGGACACAGCAGAATTATTCCAGCGCTTCCGGCTCCAGCCCGATATGTTTTTCGCCGGCAGCTTTCTTTTCCACGTACCTCTTGACCCAGGCTTCCCAGCTTTTTCCGGCAGCGGTATCCCGCCCGGTGAAAGCAAGAGCGGCAATGTCCGAGTAGGCGATCATCACGCGCTGGTTGGAAGTCCGAGGCAGCACTCGCACCAGAGATTCGGCCAGAGTGGGCCCGCTCTTGCGGTCAAAAAGATAGCCTTCGACAGTGGTTCCATCTTTTCGCGTGATGGTGACGTCGCCGCGGTAGTCGAACGCCTTTTCCAGTGCCTTCCGGGTTTCTTCTTCGGACGCCAACGCGGGAACCCATCCCTCAAGCTTCTCGTGTTCCCAGCCAGGAGAGACTTCAAGCGCGTCTGGGGAAGAAGACTTAGCCTCGGCTTCGGGACGAACGTGTCCTGCGGCCTTCCCGGTCATGCCCGGGTCTCCTCGAACGCTTCACTTGGAGCTGCAATCTGGACCAGCGGATGAGCCGGCTCTACCGGTTTGTCCAGTAGACGCAAAGCGTCCTCATCCCGGTAGCGGGTGAAGAGCGTGCCCTTCACGGTCGCGACAAAGCCCTCAAGCGAGCCGAAAGTATCGTTCACCGCCGAGGCCTCGTAGCCGCTGTGTACCATGCAATTCGCGCAGTGCGGATTGCCCGACTCCGTGCCGTACGATTCCCACGCGGTTTCCTTGATCAGCTCGTCAAAGGTGTCGGCGTAACCATCCTGGAGCAGGTAGCAGGGCTTCTGCCAGCCGAAGATGTTGTACGTAGGCATCCCCCACGGGGTGCAGGCGTAGTGCCGCTTGCCCATCAGGAATTCCATAAACAGCGGCGACAGATTGAAGCGCCAGTTCTTTTCGCGATTGGAAAGAATCGCCCGGAACAGCCGCCGGGTGCGGGCGCGCCCCAGGAAATGCTGCTGGTCGGGAGCCTTTTCGTAGGAGTAGCCGGGGGAAAGCATCATGCCTTCGATTCCCAGCTCCATCATGTCGTCAAAGAAGGCACGCACGCTCTTGGGATCGGCTCCGTCAAACAGGGTGGTGTTGGTGGTGACCCGGAAGCCGCGTTGCAGGGCCTCGCGGATGGCGTCCACCGCGATGTCATATCCCCCCTCGCGGCATACCGCGAAGTCATGGTGCTCCTTCTGTCCGTCCAGGTGCACGCTGAAAGTGAGGTATTGGGTCGGCTTGAAGAGATGGATCTTTTCCTTGAGCAGCAAAGCGTTGGTACACAGGTAGATATATTTCTTCCGCGCCACCAGGCCTTCGACAATCTTGTCGATCTCGGGGTGCATGAGCGGTTCGCCGCCCGGGATCGAAACCACGGGCGCGCCGCACTCATCGACCGCCCGGAAGCATTCCTCGGGGGTCAGCTGGCGTTTTAGGACGTGGGCCGGATACTGGATCTTGCCGCAACCGGCGCAGGCCAGATTGCAGCGGAACAGCGGTTCCAACATCAGCACCAGAGGATATTGCTTCCTCCGGGCGAGTTTCTGCCGGATGACATAGCTGGCCACCGTCCACATCTGCGATACAGGCACACTCATGCTGACTGGGATCTCCTCCCAACATGCTATCAGGTCGGGTCGATCTCGTGCGCTGACAATGTAGGCGCGTCCCGCCCGCGCGAAATGAGACTGGATTGGTCACGCGTAACTCCCGTACGAGCGAGGCCGCTCGCGCCTACATAAAAACCCTCAAAATGCATGGGTTACCCAGCCGGTTCGGGGGTCGGAAAATGCGGCTTGTCATGGTACAATCAGATATAACCTAAGACCTGTAAGTGTTAATAATTTCAGTAATTTGAGGCAAAATCCACGGCATTCGAGCAGCGTGTCGGACCGGATCCAGAGCCCGGCATTTTCCAGGAGCGGAATGGCTACGAAAGAGATCACACCCATCGACGACGCCAAAGCAAAAAACGGAAAGCTCGCGGCGGTTAACGCGGGCAACGGCGACTACAACGCCGATTCCATCAAAGTGCTTGGCGGCATGGAGGCGGTGCGCAAACGTCCCGCCATGTACATCGGTTCCACCGGCGAGATGGGATTGCACCATCTGGTTTACGAAGTGGTGGACAATTCGGTGGACGAAGCCCTCGCCGGTCACGCCGACAAGATCGAGGTCACCATTCACCTGGACAACTCCATCACCGTGGTGGACAACGGTCGTGGTATTCCCGTGGACGCGATGGACATTGACGGCGAGAAGATTCCGGCCGCGCAGGTCGTGATGACCAAGTTGCACGCCGGCGGCAAGTTCGACTCGTCCTCCTACAAAGTTTCCGGCGGATTGCACGGCGTGGGCGTTTCCTGCGTAAACGCTCTGAGCGAAGAGCTTGATCTCGAAATCTGGCGTGACGGATTTACCTGGGAACAGACCTATTCCAAAGGCGAGCCCACCAGCAAGCTGAAGAAAGCGGGCGCTAGCAAGAAACTTGGAACCAAGGTCCACTTTCTACCCGATCGAAGCATCTTTACCGCCACCGAATACAACTTTGACACTCTGGCGCAGCGCCTGCGCGAGCTGGCGTTCCTGAACAAGGGCCTGCTGATTACGCTCACCGATGAGCGCACCACCGACGCGAAAACCGGCGAGGCGAAGTCGGCCGAGTTCAAATACAACGGTGGTATCGCCGAGTTCATCAAGCATCTGAACCGCGGAAAGCAGGTGCTGCACGAAAAGCCTATCTACATGGAAGCCGAGCGGAGCGGCGTAGTCATGGAGATCGGGCTGCAATACAACGACGCCTACTCGGAGTCGGTATTCAGCTTCGCCAACAACATCAACACCGTTGACGGAGGCTCACACCTCTCCGGCTTCCGCATGGCCCTGACCCGCACCATCAACTATGCCGGGCAGCAGATGGGCCTGTTCAAGGATGTAAAAGAAAATCTTACCGGCGACGACGTGCGCGAAGGCCTGGTCGCCGTCATCAGCGTGAAGCTGTCCCAGCCCCAGTTTGAAGGGCAGACCAAAGGCAAACTGAATTCGGATATCGCCGGCATCGTGCAGGCATTCGTGAACGAACGCCTGGGCGCGTACCTCGAGCAGAATCCCACGGTCGGACGAAAAATCATCAACAAGGCCATTGAAGCTGCCCGCGCGCGTGAAGCCGCCCGGAAAGCTCGCGACCTCACCCGCCGCAAAGGCGCGCTGGACGGTGGCGGTCTTCCTGGCAAGCTGGCCGATTGTTCGGAACGGCAGCCGGAACGCTGCGAACTGTTTCTGGTTGAAGGAGAATCTGCCGGCGGCACCGCCAAGCAGGGGCGAGACCGGCGCTTCCAGGCCATCCTGCCGCTGAAAGGAAAAATTCTGAACGTCGAGAAGGCGCGCTACGACAAGATGCTTGGGCACGAAGAAATTCGGGCCATGATCACCGCGCTCGGCACCGGCATCGGCAAGGACGACTTCGATTCGGCCAAGCTGCGCTACGGCAAGATCATCCTGATGACCGACGCCGACGTGGACGGTAGCCATATCCGGACGCTACTGCTTACGTTCTTCTTCCGCCACATGCAGGAGCTGATCGCGCGCGGCAACGTGTTCATCGCGCAGCCGCCGCTGTATTCGATCAAGAAGGGCAAGACCCTGCAGTACATCAAGGACGACGACGCGTTGGACAAGATTATCCTCAAGCGTGCGGCGGACAGCCTCATCGTCCGCTACGGCGAAGGCGCGGCCAAGCTTGAGGGCGCAAGCCTGTCAAAGTTCGCCAGCGGCCTGAAGGAATATTTCGGCTACTTCGACAAGGTGAACAAACGCCTGCGCGACGAAAAGATTACCGAGCTTCTGCCCCGGCTCGATCTTTCCAAACGCGCCGACTTCGAGGGGGAAAAGAAAGACGCGCCCAAGAAAATCGAGAAGTTGGAAAAAGAACTGAAGAAGCTGCAGAAGGAACGTGACTTCAAGAGCGTGGAAGCTCGCTTCGATGAAGAGCACAATCTCTGGGCGGTTCACTACGTGAATTCCCAGGGCGCCGAGCACCTCATCAACTGGGAGCTGGCTTCGACCGCGGAGTATCGCCAGCTGCTGTCAAAATTCAAGCAAATTGAACCTTACATGCAGCCGCCGTTTGTGATCGAAGCCGTCACTGACACTACGCCCTCCAACGGTGCCGCCGAAGACGCCAGCGGCGAAGACGCCGAGGCTGAGACTGTTGCCGTCGAGACCGAAGATGCGGGCAAGGCGCAGAAGAAAGCGCCCAAGGCGGTCGCCAGGAAAAAAGCCACGGAGCCCGAAGTGGTCGAGAAGACCAACGTCCGAGACCTCTTCGAGTACGTGAAAGAAGCCGGTAGTCGTGGCTATGAAAAGACCCGCTACAAGGGTCTCGGGGAAATGAATTCAGAGCAGCTCTGGCAAACCACGATGGATCCCGAACGCCGAACGTTGCTCTCGGTGAAACTCGAAGACATCGCCGAATGCGAAATTATCTTCAGCACCCTCATGGGCGAAGACGTCGAAGCCCGGCGCAAGTTCATTGAAGACAATGCGCTGGATGTGAAGAACCTGGATATCTAGGAAGGATATTTAGAAACTCGTAGCCACGGATTTTCACGGATCACTTGAGGGCGGCCTCTGGGCCGCCCGTATCATTTCCACCTCGCGCAGAAATACTCCGCAAGATTCCAGACTTGACGTGTTCTCCCATATGAAATGACCGCGACCCGGAACAAAACCGATTCGCAGGGGGTCTACGGTTAGGGAGGACATTATGCAAATGACTTTGGGAAGTATCTGGCAGAAGAGCCAAAAACGCTTGAAGACTGGATGGCTAATCACAGCCGCGCTGGTGGCTTTGTATTTCGGAACCATTCGTCCCTACGAGAGCAGGGGAATTGCGGCGGAGAAGGGCGGTGGACTCGCTGCGGTTCAGCGGGACCCGGTCTCGCTCTGGCGAGAGCCCTTCTATGAGCGGGTTTTCGATAGTGGGGAGAGCCATATAAGCGGGGTCACAGCGATAGCGGGCGGCACTGGCGAAGCAAGATCGCAGCAGGCGGCGATGATGACCTACCTCCCCGACCCGCAGCCACAAACTCCAGATGCCGACCGCAAGATGGTAAGAAACTCTTCGATGGATCTAGTGGCCAAGAATCCGGCCGATACCGCGGAAAGGATTCGCCAGATTGCGGAGCGCCTGGGTGGATTTCTGGTGAAATCGGTAACCAACGGACAGGATGCGCAAGGCGCGTTCTTGGCGGTCCGCGTTCCCGCTGGACGTTTCGAAGAGGCGCGTGCCGAAATTCGGAAGGTGGGCTTGCGAGTCGACAGCGAACGCGTGGAAGCTCAAGATGTCACCCGGCAGTACGTTGATCTGGAAGCGCGCTTGCACAATCTGCGGAGAGAAGAGGCGCAGTACCTGTCCATCATGAAGCGTGCGAATACCGTCAAGGACACGCTTGAGGTTAGTGAGAAACTGAGCAATGTGCGCGGTCAGATCGAGCAGCAGCAGGCGGAGTTTGAAGCGCTCTCCAAACAAGTAGAAACCGTAGAGATCAACGTATCGCTCCACACTGAGGTCGATACCCAGGTATTCGGGTTTCGCTGGCAGCCCTTGTATCAACTGAAGATCGCCATGCGCGACGGCCTGAACAGCTTTGGGAATTATGTTTTCGCTATGGCCGGGCTTGCGTTCTTGCTGCCCACGATTCTGCTGTGGCTGATGACAATTCTGTTCGGTGCGACGGCGGGTTGGCGGATCTTACGCTGGGCGAGTCGCGTGTTCTTTGGGTGGCCGCAATCAGCGACGCCGCCTGCCGCACAGGGCCGGTAAGTACAGGCACGGGGGAACCGCTGGTGGTTACCCGAGATTACCTCCGTGTTCTTTGTTTCCTCCGTGGTTAAAACTGCCTGCAAGTTTCCCCATACCCCACGTTCTTCAGATAGGACGGGAAAGCCTCCTCCTTCCCGTCCATGAAAACAAGGGGAAACGACAATGAAGAAGTTGCTGCTGTTCATGCTTTTGTTGTGCGGTGCGGTGATGGGACAGGAGAAAGCCCAGGAGAAGGCTGCCGCCAACAGCAACCAGCTCGCGCTCACCATCTACAACCAGAATTTCTTTGTGGCGCGGGAATATGTGCCACTCGATCTCAGGTCGGGTGTAAATCATGCGGAATTTGCCGGCATCGCTGCCATCTGGAACCGGATTCTGTCATCTTGCGCGACCCTGCCGGTCGGGCCTTGCAGGTTCTCGAACAGAACTATCGCAACGATCCCATTTCACAGGAACTCCTGCTCTCGTTCTACGAAGGCAAGACGATTGACTTCCTCGTGCAACCAAACCAGATCATCAAAGGCACGATCGTGCGCAGCGGCTACATTCCCAGCAACTACTACGCCCAAAATTATCAGCAGCCGTCTTTCACCCAGCCCATCATCGAAGTGGATGGCGTGCTGCGCTTCGGACTTCCGGGCCAGCCGCTGTTTCCCGGGCTTTCGGGCGACACGATCCTCAAGCCAACTCTGAGCTGGCTCTTGCAAACCAACGATTCCGGCAAATTCGACGCCGAGATTTCCTATGTCGCCGGCGGGATGAGCTGGCAAGCAGACTACAACCTGGTGGTTTCCGATAACCCCAGGAGCAAGACCGATTTGCTCGACATGGGGGGCTGGATCACCATGCGTAACCAGAGTGGCAAGACGTTCGAGAACGCGAGCATCAAGCTGATGGCCGGCGATGTGAACAAGATTCAGGCCGCCACGCCTGCCAGCCGGGCCTACGGGGCAATGAACAAGGCGATGGCGGACGAAGCTATGGCGCCGGCGGTCCGCGAGAAATCGTTCGACGAATTTCACCTGTACTCCCTCGCACGGCCCACCACGCTGCACGATCAGGAAACCAAGCAGGTGGAGTTCGTGCGTTCCACTGACATTCGCGCGCAGCGGCTTTATGTGTACGACGGAGCGCAAGTGGCCCAATATGGCTACTACAACCTGGAGCAAATTCGCCAGGACCAGAGTTACGGCACGCAGTCCAATCCCAAGGTGTGGGTGATGGAAGAATTCAAGAACGCCGAGGTGAACCATCTCGGCCTTGCACTGCCCAAGGGCAAGCTGCGTTTCTACCGCCGGGATACCGATGGGCACCTGGAATTTATCGGCGAGAACGTGATCGACCACACCCCGAAAGATGAAACCATTCGTATCTTTACCGGGAACTCGTTCGATGTGGTCGGCGAGCGCAAGCGCACCAACTACCGCGTGGATTCCGCCCATAACTGGATGGATGAATCGTTCGAGATCCGCGTGCGCAATCACAAGAAAGAAGCAGTGACGGTCCGGGTGGTCGAGCACTTGTATCGCTGGACTAACTGGAAGCTGACCGAGCAATCGCACGAGTCGCGCAAGACGGACGCGCAAACCGTAGAGTTTCCAGTGACCGTCGCGCCCGACGGAGAGCAGGTGGTGACTTACACGGTCCATTATTCCTGGTAGGAATTTCGTAGCGCCGGTGTTCCTTCGACTTCGCTCAGGGCAGGCTCGCCGGCTGTCGGGCGGGCATCTTATCCGCCCCGGGGGCAGGATGCCCCCGAGCCAGCCGGCAAGATGCCGGCGCTACGGATTCAGGGCTGTTGCCCCAACGTCTGTTGTCTCACCGGCCTGCACCGCCGGGTACTTCACATCCGGATACGCTCGATCGAACACCGCCCAAAGCAGCACCAGCAGCACGAAGAGAAAAACGCTGCCTTCCGGCCCGACGGAGCCACCCGTCATCCAGCGCGGACCCTGCAGGGAAGAGTGCAGCAAGTGTCCCGGAGCCATACCTCCACTGTCCGGGACAGAGTAAAAGTAGCTCTCACCCCAGTCCCACGAAGTGTGAAAGCCAACCGCGAACCAGAGATTTCCGGTGCGTCGAAGAGTCAGGCAGAAGAAAAACCCGATCGCCATGGCACCGAGAATGCCCACCCAGTTCTCTCCGGGATTTTCCAGGTGCAGCGCTCCGAAACCCAGCGAAAGCAAAACCGCCGCGGGCCAGAAGCCAACGGCTTGGGTCAGGGTGAACTGGGTGTATCCGCGCGTGAAGAATTCTTCGTAGAAGCCCACGATCAGAAAGAACACGGCCCAGAACACGGCGAACTTCAGCAGGCGCACGCCGTGCAGGGCGACTGTCCCAAAGTAAAAAGCATGGGCCCCGCGCAACGCCAGCATGAGCAGAGTGAGCGAGATCATTCCCCACAACGCGCCCACCCAGAAAAGCCGTCCAAAGGCCTTGCCTACTGGCAGACCGTAGGAGGCGAATGCCCGACTTTCGATCCGTGCCATTAGGAGCGCGGGAGCCAGCGCGATGATTGCGAGTCCCAGCTCGGCGGCCGTCTGTCTCCACAGGAACAAGGTGTCGGGCAACCCGTAGGCGAGCAGAACAAACAGACAGAATCGCAGGCCCCGGTACATGAGCAGATATAGCACCAGGCGCCATACCGGGCGCAGACCATCCCGCCCGAGAAATATCTTTTGCATTCGCTCTTCAAATGGCGACAGCCTAGTCAACTCGAAACCGCCGTCAGTGCCGGAGGAGATGGCAGGCCGCGCGGACGCGGCAGAAGCCTCGTCGAGCTCGCCACCTAGGCTGTCTTTTGGTTCGTTCATCGGCGGAAGTTTCCCGATTCGTCCCCCGACATGGTAAAACACTCGCCGGTTCCCCATGGGCCGATTCTTCACTCGCGAACGATTTGGCCGGCCTCAGGTGCTGGCGTCATGCCTGCTGTTCGCATTCCTGGCGCAGTGCCTCTGGCTGGTAGGAAAGGGCGCGGCGCCCGGCACCGTGGATCTCGCGGAGATTTACCGGCTTCAACATGGGATCGCGCTTTGGAGCGGCCGGGGCACCGAGCCCAATGTCGATGAGCGGGTGGCGCCGTCCAATCTGGAGAAGGAGGATTTCGGGAAGAAGTCGGACCCTTCTTCCCGGCTCACCCTCGCGAATGGCGGCTACGATGCGCACCATTCGCCGCTGTGGTATCTGATCGCGGCCTTCCCGCTGTGGTTGCGCCCGGTCTCGCTGCACCCCGAAAATATTCGGGCTCTAAGGTGGTCGGCCGCCGTGCCTTATCTGATACTTGGCCTGCTACTCGGAGCTTCGTTGTGGTACGTGGCGCGCCGCCTCTTCGGCAATGCCGGCGGATATGTTGCGCTCGCCCTTTACTGTTTCTCGCCCGGCATTGCTCGCTCCAGCGCGCTTTGGTTTGCCGAGCCGGAGGTCGGCGCGGCCTGGGGAGCGTTCGGTGCAATTTTCACCGCCATCGCCGTGGCCCATACGTTGTACGCGCCGCGCGAAGTGGTCCTGTGGAACTGGCGGCGCATCGTGCTGCTGGGATTGTCGCTGGCTCTCGCGGTGGGTTCACAGTTTTCGCTGCTCGTGGTTGTCCCGGCCGCGCTGGCATTCATGCTTTACCTTGCCCCCAGCCGGCGCCTGGCTGCCTTGGCGATCTGGGCGGTGGGTTTCGGAATTGCCCTTCTACTTTTGTACGCGTCCTACTTTTTCCGAGCGGGCGCCTTCTGGCAGGGGGCGCTGCACGCATCGTTTCTCGGAATCTCGGGGAAGGCCTACGCCATGCCGCAGGCTTATCATCAAGTGCTGGCGCAATTGGGACAAAGCAGTCCTGCACTGGTGGTGGCCTTGCCCGTCGCGTTGGGCACCTATTTCAGTTGGCGCCGGGCCCGCTACTTCGGAAACACGGCGCCCCTGCTGGTCGCGCTTCTGTTCCTGGGTCTCGGGTTGGGCACGCCGCACTATCCCGGCCTCGGTTTTCAATTCGTGGCGATTCCCTTCCTTTTCGTTTTCGTGGCTGGCATTGCAGCGGACCTGCTGGAAACTCGCCATCGCGAGATCGCCCTGGCCTCCATCTGGGGCCTGTTGGTGGCGAACGCCACATGGAACCTGTGGGAGCTCGCCCGCATCGGGTAAGGGTGACCATGGTCATCGCCTTATCCTTCAACCACTTGGAAACTCGTCACATTAACAAAATATAGTCAGACTAACGGAGCTCCCCGAGGCTCTAATCAATAGAGCGCTTTTTTGACAGGGGGCTGCGTCATGGTTTCCAAACTGGGGTATGATTCGTATGTGAAGCGGCTGCACTCGGCCACGGTAGCGGTATTTACGTTATTGCTCGGTGCCCTGGTTCTCGTCTTGGCTCCTTACGCGAACGCGCAAATCAACGGCACGCCTGCGTCTGTAACCTCGATTAACTTTGGCGGACATCTCAATTCCACCTCGGGCGTGCCTGCCAGCGTTACTGCACTGGGACCGAACGGTCTTCAACCCAGGAACCCATTTTTCACCCAGCCACCTTGCTGTATGAATCCGCTATTCCCGGTGAATCCGAACCCGCCGCTGTTCCAGCGTCATCATCATCACCAGGGCCAATTTTTCCCCACTGGGGGGGCGATCTACGTACCGTACGCTTACCCTTACCCCGTGGTCGTCGGGGAGCCTGAAGCTGGCGATGCAGCGGCGGAAGCCACGCAGCAGGAAAATCAGCGCGAAGATGACTACCGTGGCGGACCCACCATCTTCGATCGCCGAGGCCCGGGAACACCCGCGCGCTCCTATGCAGACGCCTATCCGCAAAGGCCGAGTCGACCCCAGACGGAAGCTGAGGCAGCGCCAGCGGCCGCGGCGGCGGAGACTCCGGTCCCCGACCAACCCCAAACCGTGCTCGTCTTCAAGGACGGTCATCAGCTCGAAGTTCAGAATTACGCCGTGATTGGCGACATGCTTTACGACTTGACTCCCGGACGTCATCACAAGGTTCCACTCGCCGAGCTGGACCTGACTTCCACCGCGAGACAGAACGACGATCGCGGCATTGATTTCCGCTTACCTCCTAAAGCTGAAACGAACAAGTAAATGCCAACCTGGCTCGCTCTCGCCATACTCGCCTTTGCGTTCTCGATATCGTCAGCCACAGCGCAGATTCGCAGCACGGGTTCAGGGACAGCTGGATTCGGTATAAGTGCTGGTTCTGCAGGAGCCGGATCACCTGGAATTCGCTCCCGCGGCGTTGTTGGTGGTCCGGCCCGCTTCCATCAGGGACATCCCTCTGAGCTGGGCTCGATCCTCTTACCGTATCCGTATTTCTATTCCGATTCGGACTACGGCTCCAGGGAAAGCTCGCAGCCTCAGGTCGTAGTGGTCGAGGCTTCGGCGCCAGCCCCGCCACCCGCGCCGCCAGTTCCGCGTCAGTCACTGCTGATCGAGTGGCAGGGCGATCACTTTGTCCGCAGTACGACATCTGCAAAGGCCTCGGCTGGCACACAAATCGCGTCTGACTATTCAGAGGAATCGGCCGCGACTTCGCGTGTAACGGGACGGTTTGCGCCGGGACGAAAGAATGCGGTTCAGACCCCGCGCGAGCTTCCGCCTGCAGTGCTTGTGTTCCATGATGGCCACAAGGAAGAAGTGAGTGAGTACACCATCATGAGCGGAACCATCTACTCGAAGGCAGATTATTGGACCACCGGATCCTGGACCCGAAAGATACAGATTGTTGATCTCGATCTCCCCGCCACGTTAAGGCTCAACCAGAAGCGCGGTTTGAAGTTTGTCCTGCCCGCCAGCTCTAACGAAGTCGTCACCAGGCCGTAGCACTCCTGCCAGGACCCGCTGTCTCAAGAATGCGTAGACCACCACAGAAGCCCGATAAATAAAACCTGCATGGGAGTTCGTAGCCATAGCGCTGTGGCTGGTTTGCCAGCCAATGTTGTCCCTTTAATCGCCGCGTTCACATTCGCCGGAAACATTGCGATCAGCAGCGCGATCAGGCAAATTCCCGCAAGCAGGCGAAACCTCGGAAGCAGCAATCCGGCCGCGCCCATCAACTCCAGAATGCCGGTGAAATAAACCAGCAGTAGAGGCTGCGGAAATACTGCGGGAACCATCCGCACCAGATCCCGCTTCATCCTGTTGAAGTGTGCGATTCCGGTGAAGGCAAACATCAAGGCCAACGCAAAGCGGGCCGAGTCGTGCCACGTGGCGAGCGCGGGCACGCCCAGGGATCCGATTGCGCGAAACGCTGCTTCGAGCAGCAGGTTGCTCTCTTGCTTTTCTCCTCTGACTTGGTTTTCATGCTAACCTTCCCGTGTTGAATTCAACGTGGCTCGGCCCGGTCGGCGAACCTTACACAATCTCTCCAGCGGGGTCGGGCCTTTATCCTTTTCAGGACAACGCCGCCACCATCTACACAATCGCCAATACCGGAGCCATGCTCCATTAGCGGGCAGGAACGCTCCAGGGGGATCTGCGGCCTTAGCTGCCGAGCCTTGTTGTGCATCAGAATTCTACTTTGTGCCATGTGCTCGACAGCCCCTCGGTTCTCGGAGAAAGTTTCTGAGTTATACAACCACCCCGACGGGTGGCCAGTGCTCCATTATGACTAACATGTTGCTGGCAACTTTGTCCCTGGACGTCAGGGTTGTCTTGGCCTTAACTAAAGTGAATTCTGTATGGTTGAAGCTCTGAAGCTTAATTAAACCTTAATTCGGAGGGCCTCAGTGCGTGTTCACCTGAAGCTGTCCAAAGGGTCCCTCGTCGTGAACTGAGCTACGGCATCCAAGTATATGAGTGGAGGTAACAACTATGAAACGCGTCAGAGCTGTCACGGCGGCCATACTGTTCGTAATCCTTGGAGCCGGTGTTCTGGCCTATGCACACCAGGAACAGCAGGACGAGAAACAAGCGAAGCCTGAAAAGCAAACCAAGCCGGAGCAGCACGCCAAGCCCGAACCGCAGCAACAGCAACAAGAGCAGCAGCGTGAGAATCAGCAACAGCAGGAGCGAACGCAACAGCAACGGCAGCAGCAGAACCAGCAACGGCAGCAGCAGCACCAGCAACACCAACAACACCGCCTGCAGCAGAAGCACCAACGCCAGCAGCAGCAGCAGCAACACCTCCAGCAACAACAGCAACAGAAACACCAACAAAAGCAGAAACCCCACGATCAAATCCAGCA
>CATPBJ010000222.1 GCA_955652395.1 uncultured Terriglobales bacterium
ACGATCTTCCTTGCGCTATTCGCACTCTCCGTCTACGCCCCGTCTTCATGGGCCCAGGAGGAGCCGACAGGAAGGGTACTGGGACGGGCGGCACAGAGCGCGATCTATAAGTGGAAGTGGGCGCCCGCCGCACACCAGACCTGTGAACCCATCGAAGTCAAGTTTGATCCGCAGTAAGGCATAGCGCCGTTGCGTCCTCGCCTCGTCCAGCCGCCTCAGGTTTTCTTCGACTGTGATACAAATTTCTGTGATCTTCATGCGCGTGCAGGGCGCCTGCCATCCCGACTTTGGCCTGGACGGAACATGTTGAGGGCGCTTTTCATTTCTCTTTCCGAGAACCGCTGGCTGCGCGGGATGGCTGAACGATCCGCCATTGGGCGGCGTCTGTCCAACCGTTTTGTGGCCGGGACTCAGGTAGACGATGCGCTGCGAGTCACTCAAAAGGTTAATCAGGCCGGTCTGAGCGTTTCGGTCGATAATCTCGGCGAGAACGTCACCAACGCTGAGGAAGCCCGTGCCAGCGCGCAACTCTATCATCAAATGCTGGACGAAATTTCGAGCCGCCAGCTCAACGCAAACGTCAGTTTAAAGCTTACTCACATGGGTCTCGATGTGGACGAGAAACTTGCCCGCGATCTGGTCACCGGCCTGGTGGCGAAAGCGGCAGGCATGAATCCGCGAAATTTCGTCCGCGTGGACATGGAAGGCTCGCCCTACACTCAGCGCACGCTCGACTTCGTGCACGAACTGCACCGCATGCCCGGTCATGCAGGCGCGGTGGGCGCGGTGATCCAGTCTTATATGCGGCGCGCGGAAAAGGATATCGAAGGACTGCTGGCCGAGCGCATCCGTATTCGCCTGTGCAAGGGGGCTTACAAGGAACCGGAAGAGATTGCGTTCCAGAAGAAATCAGAGGTAGACGAGAGTTACGTCCGACTGATGAAGATCCTCATGCAGAGTGGCGTCTATCACGGCCTGGCGACGCACGACGAGAAGATTATTGATCAGGCCAAGGCATTCGCCACCCGGGAAAACATTCCGCACGATGCCTTTGAGTTTCAGATGCTCTACGGCATTCGCCGCGACCTGCAGCGGCGGCTGGTGCGCGCGGGATGGCGCACGCGCGTCTACATTCCATTCGGCACGGAGTGGTATCCCTATTTCATGCGCCGCCTGGCTGAACGACCGGCGAACGTACTGTTCATTGGCAGGAATTTGTTGCGCAGTTAGCCAGAAGCAATCGCTGGTGGGTTTGCCGCTTGCAGGGCGTGATCTGTGGATAGGGAGCACGGGCGAGGACGCCCGCGCCTACATTCGCGCCTACATGAGAGACCCTACAGTCGGAAAAAGTGTAGCTGGCGGCACGGCCTGCGAATCGTAATTGGTAAAGCCAATCTTAAGCAGGAGGAACTCATGGAGCCACGCATTGACTTCAACCGATTGTCGCCCGAGGGATACAAGGCCATGCTGGGCCTGGAACGCTACCTCAGTACGAGCAAAGTGGAGAGGAAGCTGCTGCACCTGATCAAGTTGCGGGTGTCGCAGATGAACGGCTGCGCTTTTTGCCTGGACATGCATTGGAAAGACCTGCAGGTGGAAGGCGAAAGCGAGCAGCGCATGTACTCTCTCGACCCCTGGCGCGAGACTCCTATTACACGGATCGCGAACGAGCCGCGCTGGCCCGGGCAGAGGCGGTCACCAATATCACCGACGGACATGCGCCGGATGAAGTGTTCGAAGAGGCGCGTCAACACTTCAGCGAACAGGAATTGGCGGATCTTACCCTCGCCATTACTACCATCAACAGCTGGAACCGGATTAGCATCGCATTTCGGGTGGTGCCGGGAACCTACCAGCCGCCACAGCTGAAAAAGAGTGCGTAACTTTTTGATGGGGCCTCACAGTTTGAGTTCCCAGATTTGAGCTACCAGATCGTCGCGGCCCCAGCTGCGGTGCTTCTTCTGCTGCACCAGGCGGAAGCCCGCCTCCTGGTAAATATGCCGGGCAGCTGGGAGTTCGCTTTGCGTCCAGAGAACCATTTTCTTGTAGCCCACCTGCCGCGCGAAGCGCAGACATTCGTCGACCAGGCGCTTACCGATGCCCAGTCCGCGGGCCGACGGTTCTACCAGCAGCAGGCGCAGCTTAGCTACGGTCTTCGACTTTTTCACCAAAAAGACAGAGCCCACGATCTCGCCGTCTTTTTCGGCAATCCAGCACCGCTCACGCTTGGGATCGAAGTGCTGAATGAATTTGGCTACGATTTCCGCCACCAAGGCTTCGAATTGCTCATCGTAACCGTATTCCTGCGCGTAAAGAACGGCATGGCGATGGACCACCCACCCCAGGTCGCCAGGTTGGTGCGGACGCAAGATATACGGAGTCTTGGGTTCGGGGTCAGCGCCGAGCACGGTTTCGATAACTCGCATAGCCCCGACCAGCCGGGCCTGCCGACTGGCCGGGACTTGACGCAACATGATTGCGACCTCTTCGCTTTGGCGGGCGTCGAGGGTGGCGAAAGTCATGCGGCCGCGCGTGGTCAATCCCAGCAAGCTCTGGCGGCCATCGGTGTGAGAAGCTGATTTTCGAACCAGGCCGCGCTTTCCCAGACTGCGCAGGATGCGGCTGAGGTAGCCAGGGTCGAGTCCCAGTTGCTGGCAGAGGTTGGTGGCGGTGGGTTGCTCGCGGTGGGCAATCTCGTAGAGCACGCGCAGCTCGGTGAGTGAGAAAGGACTTTTGAGCAGCCCTTCGCGCAACACGCCAATCTGCCGGGTGTAGAAGCGATTGAAGCGGCGGACGGCGTGGATATTTTGCTCGACTCCGGTCTGGGGAGAGGTAGCCATAGACGCCCTCTAGTAATTATATGACATAGTCAAGTATATACTTGATCGAGTCACATAAATACCATTTTAAAAGTTGAGCGCAGAGAAGTCTGGGCCCCGTCTCTTCCGCTCTTTCGCAGCTCGATCGCGCTTCTCTTCTCGCCCATGGCCGGCGCCGTGGGCTCCATTGTTGCGGCGCTTTGCGGCTGGTCAAGGTCTTGTCAAGACCTCGAGAATCGTGGATTCCCATTAATCCCCTCTCTGCGTTCGAGATATAGAGTTGCCGGGTATCTCTCATTCACCCTTGGCTAATTGCTTATGCTCGAAGTAGAGACCAAGCCTAACGAGAAAAACCGGGAAATCAGGCGCGGGGCCGCCGTGCGCGGCCAACCTGTGCGTAGCGGAAGCACTCGACGCTGTGGTCATTCACCATGCCCACGGCTTGCATGAAGGCGTAACAGATGGTTGAGCCCACGAAGTTGAAGCCCAGCTTTTTCAGACCCTTGCTCATGGCGTCGGACTCCGCGGTACGTACCGGGACTCTCTTGTCCGAGGGCCAGGCATTCACGCGTGACTTGCCTCCCACGAACTGCCACACGTAAGCGTCGAACGAACCGAACTCCTTCTGGATGCTGAGAAAGGCTCTCGCATTTTTCACTGCAGATGCGATCTTGAGGCGGTTGCGAATGATGCCTGGATTGCGCAGCAGGCTTTCCAGTTTGCGGCGATCGTAGCCGGCTATGCGTTGCGGGTTGAAGCCGTCGAAGGCGGCCCGATAGTTCTCACGTTTCTGCAGAACCGTGTCCCAGCTTAGTCCCGCCTGAGCGCCTTCGAGGATGAGAAATTCAAAGAGAACACGGTCGTCGTGCTGCGGCAGACCCCACTCTTCGTCGTGATAACGGATGGCGAGCGCGTTACTGGGCCATTTACAGCGGGTCAGATCTGAAGATGTTGGCTTCATGCCGGTGCTCGAGCCGGGCTCGGTAGGAAACAGTCTACGGCGGAAGCCAGCCAGGAATCCAACCTAAGTCGCAGGGCCAAAAGACGTTGCGTTCATGACCAATCGCGTGCTCCTTTTGTAACTTGGCTTTGAAACAACTGTCCCCTAGAGTCAGGGCAGGACTAGGGCTAGCAGAGGCTTTCGGCCCGATACGTGCATCTAATTGAGAGACGAGGCCTTTAGCGACGGTTTGGCATGAAATTTTTGGATTGACTGGGAATGAACTACACGAAGTGGTGTCGGTGGCTGATTGCGGTTTCCGTTGTGCTTGCCACGGCTGGATTACCCGTGCGGGCGCAGTCGCCGTATGTGGCAGCATCCAGTATGGCGTTGCCTGAGGCCTCCCCTACCACCGGGCTAGATTCATCGGACCCCATCCTTACCATCAAGAAGCGGGTTGACGAGGTCAATGTGCTGTTCATTGCCACGGACCATCGCGGCAAGTTCGTGCGCAACTT
Organism: uncultured Terriglobales bacterium; assembly: GCA_955652395.1. Lineage (GTDB taxonomy): Bacteria > Acidobacteriota > Terriglobia > Terriglobales > Acidobacteriaceae > JAIQFF01. The sequence goes on from CATPBJ010000222.1 coordinate 4,278, forward strand.
GAACCAGCGCGATTTCAGCATCCTGGACGATCACAAGCCGCCGCAAGCGATCGTCAACTTCCGTCGCGAGACCGATCTGCCGCTCGAGTTAGGGCTGCTGGTGGACACCAGCGGTTCGGTGCACAGCCGCTTTGATTTCGAGCAGGAGGCCGCTGTCAGCTTCTTGCAGCACACACTCCGGGCAAATTTCGATAAAGCCTTCGTCATGGGCTTCAGCACTCACAGCCAGGTCACGCAGGAGTTCACCGACAACGTTCGCCTGCTCGAAACCGGGGTGAGAAGTCTGCGCAACGGCGGTGGCACCGCGCTTTACGACGCCATTTACCGGGCCTGCCGCGAAAAGCTGAGCAAGGACCGAAGCGATCATCCAGTGCGACGAGCCATCATCGTGGTAAGCGACGGCGAAGACAACCAGAGCGAGGTCAGCCGGTCACTGGCGATGGAGACGGCGCAGAGCGCCGAAGTGATCATTTACGCGATTTCGACGGATGACAGCGGCCTGATTCTGCGTGGTGATAAAGCCCTGCAACAGCTTGCGGATGCCACCGGCGGACGCGCCTTCTTCCCCTTCAAGATGAAGGACATCAAGAATTCGTTCGCCGCCATCGAGGATGAACTTCGGAGTCAGTATGTGGTTTCCTACAAGCCAGCTGACTTCGATGCCGACGGCCGTTACCGCTCCATTGAAATCACTGCTCTAAAGAAAGACCTCCAGGTGCGGGCGCGCAAAGGCTACTACGCGCCGCGGCAGTAGCGGAAGAACAACCTGTCAAGAAGAACTCCAGTCGGGGCCATGAGTTGAGGCTGTTACCTTAG
>CATPBJ010000223.1 GCA_955652395.1 uncultured Terriglobales bacterium
CGATGGGTGCTAGCGTAACTGACTCGAACCGCCGTGTACGGACCCGTACGCACGGTGGTGTGGCAGGTTGTGTCAAGAAGACGCGCAAGCGTCATGCTGTACGAAAGATGAAGGTGGGCCCTTCGGAGCCACTCTGTAGGGGGAGGCTTCAAACAGCCGTGAGCTGCTTCAGTCAAAAACTGCGGTGGTGAACGTCACGGTTAAAAGGCGTGACCTCAGATCACGTCATGTGGGGATTAGAGAGACGAATGTAAATGAACCTCCGACGACGCATCGAAACACCACTCGGACGACATCAGAACCGGAACTGCCTGCCAGGGCCGGGAGGGGCACGGAAGCAACCTACTTACTGGCCGTGCGATGTCCGGTGTACAGGGGGCGTGACTCTAGTCTGGGCTTTCGTGCGGAACTTGAGAACTTGGTTTGCGATGAGAAGGGAAAAGGCTCAAGCGGTAGCCCTGCGAGGCCGAAAGTACCGAGGCGCAAGCCAGGGGCGGACTGCTCCGTAGGAGCGTTGATCCGGGGTAATTCCCGGGGAGCAAAGGGAGCAGGTCACCCGGACTGATCCGAGTCAACGGGCAACCGGAGGAACTCGATCTCAGGGGAAGACGGCAGTTTTCCATGGGTGGCACGAGCCGGATAAGCCGAGAGGTTTAAGTCCGGTTCAGTGAGAGGCTTGGGGTGAAACTCCCCGGGCCTACTCGGCGGAGGACAGGTGACTGTCTCCCCTATCCCGATTTTGCCCCAAGTCACAATCGTGCTGCCAGAGGAGAGAGCGGGCCAGGGCTAAAGCCGGAGTGTTGGGAGTGACTCATTGGCGCGACTGAAAGTCGTGCCCTTCCCAATAAGCCGCACGCACTCAATACTGTCCATAGCGTCCCCTCACCGAATCCAGCAATTTCCGGGAGTCGTAGCCGACACCGTCCTGGAAAACAATTTCCACATTCTCAACGTCCGAAATCTGTTTCGATGGGTCTCCCTTTATCACGACAAGGTCCGCGTTCTTTCCGGCGGCGACTGAGCCGATCTGTTTGTCCCTGCCCAGGTAGGTGGCGCCGTTCAGCGTGGCAATTTTGATGGCCTCGACCGGCGAGAATCCGCTCTCGACCAGAAGTTCAATCTCGCGCTGATCTCCAAATCCAGGGAGCACGTCGCCGCGGCCAGTGGGATCGGCGCCGGCGAGAAGCAATCCTCCGGCGGCAACGAACGCTCGTTCCAGTTCCAGGTCATGTTTCCAAAGCAGCGCCGGATCGATTTTCGGCGCCGGCGCCGATATAGGGCGCTGTCGCAGCAGGAAGAAATCCTCGCGCGCCTGCGGAGTCATCGCCTCCAGGGCCTCCTGCCGTAGCGACGGGCGTCCACCACCCCGATCTCCCTCGAAAACTGGCAGGGTTGACGTGATGGCTACATGATGACTCACGAGCGTGGCAATCAGGTCCTTCGCCTCAGGGCTGCTCGGCTCCATGCGCGCAAGAGTCTCGTCGCCCGCGCTTTGACTGCAGACATCTGGTTTCTTGTCCGTATCGAGCTGCGTGTTCACGAAGAAACCATGCTCGAGGTCATCAATGCCCAGTTCGGCAGCCTCTTTATACGTCACCGAGCAGAGGTGGCCGGTGACTTTGATTCCGCGCTTGTGGGCCGCATCAATCGCGGCCTTTAACTCGGCGCGCGTTATGTTCATGTACGCCTTGAAAGACGTTACTCCACGATCGGCCCAGTACTCCACCGTCTGCCGCGCGTCGTCGGGACCAGTCAAGTGCGGCATCTGGATGAAGTAACTCTGGCTGCCCTCCAGGTACGGTCCCGTGACATCCAGATGTGGGCCGGGGAGCTTGCCCGCTTCGATGTCGAGCTTCAGGCTCAGGTCGGCGTAGGGTTCGACACTGCCGGTGGTGCGCATGGTCGTGACCCCGCCGGCAAGATAGAGACGCGGCGCCGAGAACGTCATCTGCGTCACCAGGACGGGGTCGTCATGATGTCGCCGGCTATCGAGATTCGGCCGCACAATGTAGAACAGGTGATCGTGCATCCCGATGATGCCCGGCATCACGGTGTGGCCGTGAAGATCTAGAACCGCCGTGCCTTTCGCTGCCGCCACGTCAGCGCCCTTCTCGACCGCCGTGATCTTTCCGCTTTCAATCACGACATTCTGATCTTCGAGCACCGGTCCTCCAGTGCCGTCAATAATCCGCACATGCGTGAGGACAACCTTGGGAGCACACACCCGGCCAAACTGCTTCACGGCTTCAGAGTGTGATCCACAGGCAGATGGGTCACACCCAGCAGCGTCTCTCGACGACTCGGGGCATTGGGCCTGTGCGGTGAGAGAGAGCAGAAGCAGCACCAAAACAGTCGAGAGAATGCGGAACGGCATGAAAGGTCCTCCACAGAACGGGAAACGAAACAGGGTACGGACTGACCGCAGGCCGCGTCAAACCAAGTACAACCATAAAGGCGTGTGTATTCTTAATCGAAAGTAGTATAATAGTAGGATGAAAGAGAAGACCTCGATCACACTCTCCGCGGACGTACTTTCCAGCATTGACAAGCTGGCCGGCGCGACGCATTCGCGGTCGTCTTTCATTGAGCGAGTTCTCCGACACTATCTGCGCGAACGGGCGCGGGCCGAGGTGCAAGCCCGCGATCTAGACCGTCTGAACGTTGCCGCTCGACGGCTAAATGCTGAGGCTGAGGATGTAATTGACTACCAGGGAATGGACCTGGATTCTTCAACCAAAGGATCCAGCGAATAGTTCCTACTCAGGAGCCAGTCTGAAGCGCGGCGATCTCTATCGTGTCCACAAGTCAGGCGACGACCCCAAGCAGTACAGGGTCTTCGTGGTCGTGAGCCGACAGGTGCTAATCGACTCGAGGTTCCCCACTGTAATATGTGCGCCTGTATTCAGCTGCAGCGAAGGACTCTCTACTCAAGTGGGCATCGGGCCCGACGAAGGATTGAAACATCCCAGCTGGATCATGTGTGACAACCTTGTGAGTCTTCGCAAGACCGAGCTCACGCAATTTTTGGGATCTCTTTCCCGATCGAAGCTCACCGAACTAACCCAGTCACTGAAGATGGCGTTGGATTTGTTCTAGGCTGTAAAGGACTCGCAAGAAGCCTTTACGCCCGCGCCGCCGGGGCCGCAGCCCGCTTGGGCAGGATTTCTCCGATGCGGCGAATTTGGGCACCTACACCCTTGAGCTTTTCTTCGATGTTTTCGTAGCCGCGGTCGATATGGTACACGCGGTCGATGATCGACTCGCCTTCCGCCACCAGCGCCGCCAGTACCAGTGAGGCCGAAGCCCGTAGATCGGAGGCGAGCACGGCGGCTGCGCTCAAGGGCGAGGGGCCGCGCACCACCGCCCGCCTTCCTTCGATCTTTATGTTCGCGCCCATGCGTACCATTTCCAGCGCATGCATGAAACGGTTTTCAAAAATATTTTCCGTGATGATCGATGTGCCCTCGGCCTGGGTAGCCAGCGCCATGTACTGGGCCTGCATGTCGGTGGGGAAACCGGGATATTCCTCGGTCACGATGTCCGCGGCCTCGATGGGAACGTCGCCCATAACCCGCACCGACTCGGTGGTGTGCCGGGTCTTGACCCCGACTTCGGCCAGCTTTTCGAGGAGCGCGCCCAAGTGCGCGGGATCGCAGCCCGCGACGTTCAGATCTCCGCCGGTCATGGCTCCGGCAATGATGAAGGTGGCGGCTTCGATGCGGTCGGGAATGATTCTGTGTTTCACGCCGTGCAGTTTGCTGACGCCCTTTACCCGGATGGTGGACGTGCCAGCGCCTTCAATTTGAGCTCCCATTTTGTTGAGCAGGTCGGCCAGGTCGGCGACTTCGGGCTCGCGAGCGCAATTCTGCATCACGGTTTCGCCTTCGGCCAACGTGGCAGCCATGAGCAGGTCTTCGGTGCCGGTCACGGTGATTCTGTCAAACAGAATTTCGCCGCCTTCGAGACGATCGGCGATGGCCTCGATGTATCCATGTTCGTGCTTGATTTTGGCGCCCAGGCGTTCCAATCCCTTGATGTGGAGATCGATGGGGCGCGCGCCGATAGCGCATCCCCCCGGAAGAGAAACGCGAGCCCGGCCGCAACGCGCTACCAGTGGTCCCAGAACGAGCGATGAAGCCCGCATCTGCTTAACCAGTTCATACGACGCTTCGGGGCTCGTGAGATTGCGGGCGCAGATGGTGGTGCGATGCTGGGCCCGCCCGTATCCCAGCTCGACCTCGGCGCCCATGGCGGCCAGCAGTTTGCGGGTGGTCTCAATGTCTCGGACCTGCGGAATGTTTTCCAGAATGACAGGCTCTTCTGTGAGCAGGGCGGCGGCCATGGCCGGCAGGGCGGCGTTTTTGGCTCCGCTGACTCGAATTGTCCCCAGCAGCGGATTGCCGCCGCGGATTACGAACTTGTCCATACGCCTGTCTATTCTAACGGCGATGGCGGGGAAGACTGGGGAGGAAATTGTTACTCCGGAGGACACGGCCTGCGGGATTCAATGTGGTCGCGGGCGACTCGCCCGCGCGATGCCTCGCGCTACAGGCTGCGCGCTGCCGCGATTGCCCGGCGCACGTGTCCGCCGGCCAGTTTCAGTGCTCGCTCGGCTTCCCGGCGATCCACTTGCGCTTGCAGCATGACTAGTCCTACCGGGACGCTGTTTCCTGCCGCCCGCAACGCCTGCTGGGCAAGTTCCTCCCTCACGCCTGCCGCCTGCTGCAGAATGCTCACGCCCCGTGCCGCCAGCTTGGAATTTCTAGGAGTGACGTTCACCATGAGATTTCCGTAAACATATCCCAGCCGGGTCATAGCTCCGCTGGAGAGCATGTTCAACATCATTTTCTGCGCGGTGCCGGCTTTCATGCGGGTTGAACCGGAGATCACCTCCGGCCCCACCTCGGTCACGATGGCGAGGTGCGCTGCCTTTTGCAGCGGTGTATTGCGATTGCAGGTCACGGAGATCGTATGCGCTCCTTTGCTCCGCGCATACTCGATTGCGGCGATGGTAAACGGAGTTCGTCCGCTGGCGGCAATTCCCACGATCACGTCGTTCCGGCCCGGTTTTCTTTTCGCCATCTCACGCTTGCCGAGTTCGCGGGAGTCTTCGTCCGCTTCCACGGCAGAGGCCAGGGCTGCAGGCCCACCCGCCATGACGAACTGTACTGTCCTGGGATCGACGTTGAACGTGGGTGGACACTCTGCCGCGTCGAGGGCAGCGATGCGCCCGCTGGTACCTGCACCCACGTAGATCAGCCTTCCGCCGCGTCTCAAAGCGTTCGCAATCAAGCCGACCGCGCGTGCGATCTGCGGAAGGGCGCGCCCCACGGCCTCCACCACCTTGGCATCTTCGGCGTTGATGACACGCACGACCTCGAGCGCGGATTTCAAATCCAGGTCAGCCGAGGCACGGTTCGGCTGCTCGGTTGTAAGCCGGCTCAGGTTCTCCCGCGTGCTCGCTTTTCGTCTCAACCCTGTTTCTCCAGGGCCTCGACGACGGCATCGTGAAATGTGGGGCGCACGTCCTTGATCGCCTTGTTGGCGCAATCGGGCCAGGTTCGGTTGGTGAGCAGGGTGACGGAAAGCTGGCGCTCGGGATCGATCCAGAGCGACGTGCCGGTATAGCCCAGATGGCCAAATGAACGAGCAGAGAAATATTTTCCCGACTGGGATGGGGAGGAAGGCGTGTCCCAGCCTAATGCCCGTGAAGTGCCAGCCGGCGCCGTTTCCCGGCGAGTGAAGAGCGCCAGAGTTTCGGGACGGACCAGCGGCCGCCCGCCTTGCAGAAGCACGTGTGCAAAGGTTGCGAGATCTTCCGCTGTCGCGAACAAGCCGGCGTGTCCCGCGACGCCACCCAGTACGCTGGCGTTTTCATCCTGCACTTCGCCCTGGATAGTTCGCTTTCGAAAGCTGCGGTCATCGGCGGTGGGTGGAATCAAGGGGCGCCACACTGCCGGTGGATTGAAGGCGGTGTGCAACATCCCCAGCGGACCGAAAAGCTCGCGCTGGCAGAAGCGGTCCAAGCCTTCGTCGGCGACACGCTCAAGCGCAATCGCGAGAATGATGAAGCCTATGTCGCTATATTCCGCTTTCGTGCCCGGATCGGCCACGAGTGGAGTGGTGAATGCAGCCGTGAGCAGTTCGCCTCTGGCCTTCACCTTCAAGAAGAGCTTTTCGTACGCGGGCAATCCGGAGGTGTGCGCCAGCAGCATGTGCACGGTTACATGGTTACGCCTGACATCTCCATTGATGCTTCCGGCGAACTCAGGCACGATACTGACCACGGGCGCCTCCAGATCGACGAGTCCGCGCTCGTAGAGAATCATCGCCATGCTGGTAGTCGCCACTATCTTCGAAACCGAAGCCAGATCGAAGACGGTGGCAAGCGTCACCGGAGGAGAGCCGGATTCGTAGGTGAATCGGCCAAAGGCTTTCAGCGCGACCAATTTTCCCTGATGGGAAACTGCAATCGAAGCAGCGGGGAAAGCCGCTTTGGCAATTGCTGCTTGCGGAATATCGAAAGCCTTGCCAAAAATCGCATCCTGCTGCTCGTAGGCAAGGGCAGGGAAGCGAGGCGCGGCTTGGCCGCCAGTCTTCAGCGAGGCAGAGCTTTCTGACAAGGGGATCCTGTGCTCGATGTTCGGGTTATAACAAAGTTCCGGGGAAGGGTAAAGATGGCGTTGTTGCTCGGCTTGGCCGGCTCCACGGAAGTCATCTCACAAACACGTCAATAGCGATAAACAGCGGGCCAGACCGCGCACAACTGCTGGGCTGGCAAAGAAGGCGGAGAGTGCGGAGAGCGTCAGTGCTTCTTGCATCCATCCCGGCGTCACCCAGATGTACTCAGGGTCCCAGCTGATGCCATCGTCTATTCCGTGCTCGCATGATAGCGGCGCTCTCGGATGTTTGTTCATGGGATCTGAGTCGAGACGAATGGACGCCCACCAGAAGTAGCGACTTGGACGACCTTGGCGCAATTCGTCATTCTCCCGATTTGCATGGTAGCTCAAGAGTGCAAATAGAATCAGGCCCAACCGGGGCAAAACAAGTCTCCACCGCATTCGCACACCGAATTGGACACCGCTGCCATGGATCCCGACTACCGTTGTAGTTCTTTGATTCGCAGGTTCGTTGTTGGTGCCGGTTTGCGTCGCTTAAGGGGGGCGAGACGCCCACCTGACAGCCGGCGGGACGCCGGCGCTACAAATAGCGGCGCGACGATCCGACATGCTCGCCGCGCACCTTGATACCACAAACGGCACCCCCCTTACTTCAGTTCCTTGAGCTATCCCGAGCCGCTTGTGTAAATTCAAAGCATCCTCTCAATTTGTCCAACTCGTCTGCGGACGTGTGGCTTCGCCGTGGGCGTGTTTTTCGTCAGCCTATTTCCACTGCTGACCTCGGCTGCCACTGCCAAAGGCTCCAGGGCTCCAAACCTCGCTGTCCTTGACTCGATTGTCCTCGACGCTATCCACGACCGGCAGGTTCCCGGCGCGGTGCTGCTGGTGGGCCACAACGGACAGGTGATCTACCGCAAAGCTTTCGGCAATCGCGCGCTGGAACCGCGCCGCGAGACCATGACGGCGGACACCATTTTTGACATCGCATCGCTTACCAAAGTCGTGGCCACCACCACGGCGGTGATGCAACTGGTGCAGAAGGGTGAGGTCCGGGTGAACGATCCAGTGGCGAAATACCTCTTCGAATTCGCCGAGAATGGTAAGGACGACGTCACCGTCCGCAACCTGCTAACCCATTTTTCCGGCCTGCGCGAAGACTTTGATCTGAATCCACCCTGGCAAGGCCGCGACGCTGGCCTTCATCTGGCCTTCGCGGAGAAACTCGCGTATCCACCCGGGTCACGGTTCCTCTATAGCGACACCAATTTCATTGCCCTGGGCGCGCTGGTGGAACGCGTGTCCGGAAGCACGCTGGATGAATACTGCGCCAAGAAAATCTTCGGCCCATTGCAAATGACGCACACTCGCTTTCTGCCGCCCGCAGCCTGGCGGCCCAAGATCGCGCCCACTGAGTACGACGAGCAGGGCAAGATGCTTCGCGGCGTTGTGCATGATCCCCGGGCGCGTCGCATGGGTGGTGTGGCCGGACATGCCGGGCTTTTCTCTACCGCTGACGATCTCTCAAAGTTTGCCCGCGCCCTACTGAAGGGCAGCGCGGTCCTGGCGGGCGAAATGGTGGAGAAGATGACCACACCCCAGCAACCGCCAACCGCGCAGGTCCTGCGAGGGTTCGGCTGGGACATCGATTCGCCCTTTTCGAGCAATCGCGGCGACCTTCTTCCCGTGGGGTCGTTTGGTCACACCGGCTTCACGGGGACATCGATGTGGATCGATCCTACGACCCAAACCTACATCATCCTGCTGACCAATGCCGTCCATCCTCGAGGGAAGGGAAGCGCGATCGCGCTGCGTTCCAAGGTTGCCACCGCGGTGGCCGCGGCCCTTCCACTCACCGTCACCGAGAAAGACGAATTGCGCTGGAAGAGCATCACCGGATACAACGAGGCCCAAACCGCCGCCCGCCGCATGGCCACGCGTGACGGAACGGTGCAGAGCGGAATCGACGTGCTTGAGGCCCACGACTTCGATGTGCTCCGCACCTCCACCGGCAAGAAGAAAATCGGACTCCTGACCAACCAGACTGGCATTGACTCGCAGGGGCGCCGCACCATCGACGTACTGGCCCAGGCCCCAGGTATTTCGCTGGATGCGATCTTTAGTCCAGAGCACGGAGTCACCGGCGAACTGGACACGACCGATGTCACCAACTCGAAGGATGCGGCCACCGGCGTTCCCATCTACAGCGTTTACGGTGCCGCTGACGCTGCTCGCCGGCCGCCAGCAGACGTTTTAAAAAATCTCGATGCCATCGTGTTCGACATCCAGGATGCCGGCACCCGTTTCTACACTTACGAAACTACTCTGGGATATTTCATCGAAGCCGCAGCCAAGGCGGGGATCGAGATCATCGTCCTCGATCGCCCGAATCCGATCACAGGGTCTTTTGTGCAGGGCGCCATCTCCGATTCTGATCGAGAAAGCTTTGTGAACTATTTCCCCGTCCCGGTTCGGCACGGCCTGACCATGGGTGAACTGGCGAAAATGTTCAACACAGAGCGCAATCTCAACGCCCGGCTTACGGTCATTCCCATGCAAGGATGGATGCGCGGCGACTGGTACGATTCCACCGGCTTGCCCTGGATCAACCCATCGCCCAATCTGCGCAGCCTCAACGAAGCGACCCTCTACCCGGGCGTGGGACTGGTCGAAGGCACGAATGTTTCGGTGGGCCGCGGCACCGACACTCCCTTCGAATTGCTGGGTGCGCCCTGGATCAAGGCTGCTGAATTGTCCCAATACCTGAATGCGAGAAATATTTCGGGCGTGCGTTTTGTCCCTGTTACCTTCACTCCCACGGCCAGTATCCATTCCGGCAAGAAATGCGAAGGGGTCAACATTGTCGTGATTGAGCGCAATGCTCTTGATGCGGGTGAACTGGGCATTGAGCTGGCTTCCGCGCTGCACAAGCTCTATCCCGAGCAATATCGCACGGAGCGCCTGATCGAGCTGCTGGGCAACCAGTCGGTCTACGTCGCGGTCGCATCCGGCCAGGAGCCCCGCCGTATCGTTGAAGATTGGCGGGAGCCCCTGGAAAAATTTATCCAGCTTCGCCAGAAGTACCTGATTTACAAGTAGGTTCCAGCCCCGCCGTCGTGCCTCACTTCCGTTAGAATGTCTGTTAACCGATTTGTTCACCCTGGAGTCAAGGATGAAAGCTGTCAAACCACCCACACCCGCTGCAAATTTGATCATGTATCGCTGTGCCGGTCCCAATTGCGGGACGCTTAAGGGCGCTACTGACCACTGGTGGCTGATGTGGACCTCGTTTCTCGAGTTCAACCGGCCGGTGCTCTACCTTTGTCCCTGGGATGACGAGATTGCCCAGCGCGAGGGCACTCTGCACGTCTGCGGCGAGCTCTGTGCCCAGCGCCTGCAGTCCCAGTTCATGGGAAACGTGAGGGAAAACCAGCGGTCGGCCAGCGTTTAGGAAGTACCCCAGACAAAGATTTCGACAAACTTTCGATCCTGAACTTGCATCGTACTGGGTATCTGAGTGTGACATCGTAGTGCGATGTCGGGCCACGCTGACGCTGCCTCGTTTGGACTGTGCTCTCGGGAGTTCATTAATGCGTACAATCGCGATGCGTACAATCATGATGCGCACGATCGTTGTGGTGTTCTTGGTGTGTGGTTTATCTGCGGCTCAAGCGAATTCCGGATCTCGGCTCGATCCGCCGGCTACCTCGACATCTGATGCCGGCCAGCTCACGATTCCTTCCGGCACCAAAGTCCCACTGGCGCTCAAGCAATCCATCTCGACCAAGAACGCCCGCGAAGGGGATGCCGTTTATGCCGTGACCACTTTTCCGGTTGTAATCAACGAGCGCATTGTGATTCCCTCCGGCACCTATGTGCAGGGCAGGATCAGCAACGTAAAGCGCGGCGGCCGGATCAAGGGCCGAGCCGAGGTCCTCATGCACTTCAGCACCCTTATCTATCCCAGCGGTTATACGGTGGTGCTGCCCGGCGCGGTCGAGAACGTCCCCGGCGCTGAAAAGACCTCGATGAAAGACGAAGAAGGCACCATTCGCCAGGACAGCCAAACCGGCGAGAAGGCCAAGACCGTAGCCACTGCCGCCGGAACCGGGGCGGTAGTCGGCGGTCTCAGTAACGGTGCCAAGGGAGGCCTGATCGGCGCGGGCATTGGCGGTGGAGTCGGCACTGTCATCGGTCTGCTGACCCGCGGCAATGACGTGAGAATGGATGCTGGCACGACCCTGGAAATGGTGATCCAGCGCGAAGTTCCTTTGGATTCGAGCCGCATTCCAAAATAATGTAGGTGCGAGCGTCCCTTCGACTTCGCGCTGGGCAGGCCCCGGTCGCGCGCCGGCTACCACCCTCACTTCAATGAAAACAGCGCATTCACGTGCGCCGTCACCGATATCGATTGCGGTGTGAACTCTTCGGTGGGCGCCGGAGCGGCTCCGGCCACATTCATTCTCATCATGGCTCCAGCCATGGGCATCGGGCGCACATTCTCAAAGGTGTCTACCGAAGCGTAGGATAGTTCCCCCAGCCCGCGACCAGCGCTGCGGGCCAGCGCCGCTGCGGATTCATGCGCCCGCCGGTAGGCATCGTCCACGGCCTTCGCCTTGGCCGCGTCCATATCCTCCAGCGTGTAGTTCAGCGACTGGGTTTCGGTGACATCGGCATCGGCGAGTTGCTGCACAATGGGCGCGACCTTGGAGAAATCTTTCAGCTTCAGCGAAACATTGGCGTTCACCCGATAGCCTACTAGCGTGTGTTTCGCCGTCTTGTAGTCATAGACAGGCTGCAGCGAGAAGTAACCGATCTCGGCCGACTTCGGCTCAATCCCATTCGACCGCAGAATCTGGCGGACTTGCTCCGCTGATTTGGAGGCGCGGTCGTAAGCCTCGCGCGAGGTCGCTTCCAGGGCGGAGATATTGAATTGCATCAAGGCGGTGTCGGGATTGGCTTCAAACTTCCCGTCGGCGCCTACAAACACGCTGTTGAGCTGGGCGGCTATGGTAGGACGATCCTGGCTTAGAGCGGCGGTGGATGTCAGCAGCGCAACCAGCAAGGCGAGAGCGGCTTTCATAAATTCTCTCCTGAGTAGCCGTGGCTAGGACAAAAGAGAATTTATACGCCGGGCGGTGGCCGGCGAGACAAAGAATCTGCGAAGCGCCGCCACCAGCTCTAGCGCCAGGGGACCTGCAGGGGACGATCCAGCCGAACTTCGAGAATGATGCCTTTTTGCAATTGCAGCCTGTGGTCGCTGAATATGGCGCGCACTACGCCCGCCGCAGCTCCGGCCTTAGAACCTATTCCCTCGGCATCCGGGTCGTGATGCCCGCTGCCGCCTTGCCCTGCCCGTTCGATTGCGCCTTCGTCGCCTATCGTCAGGCCGTGCTCTCCAGGAACGGCGGTGATAGTCGCCATCAGCGGCGCCCATCCTCGTGGAGTTTCGATTTCGTCAAAGCTGAGCAGCAGGCGGGGATGAAACCCGTTGCCCACGGCGCTTATATGCCCCCTGATCCTGCTGCTGTGGAGAATCATGGTTTCATCGGGTCCCATCATATCTTCTTCCAGTTTGGCCTTGAAGCGCTTCCCTGGTTGGACTCGGCCGACATCGAGGTTGTCCTCCAGGCGGATGAGAAACGTAGTTCCGTCGGCGATGGCGTGGCGAGGAACAGGCGGCTTCTGGTCGTGATCTCGATCGTGGTCCTGGGCGTGCAGCTGCATTGTTGCTAAAGCCAAAACCAGACACCCGAGCCGGCACGAACGAAACCCAGTCATATGCATAACTCGGCAGATCCCGTCCCCACGTGGTTGGATGTAAGGCCCGGCGAAATTGCTGCCTGCTCAATCCGCATGCTGGTCAAACTGGTCATATGAGGGCAAGCTTAATGCAGGAGTTTCTTCGCATCCTGAGCGATGCCCGGACGTTCTATGCGGTTGAGATTGTGTCAGGAGTCAGCAGAGATTGAGAATCTAGGAGGAACTCTTGGCGCTGGAGGAATAGGCGAATCGGTCGGCCTGCGCACCAATCTGCCGGCGAAGATCGCCCCAGATATTCTCCGGCATGGAGAGAAACACTTTGACTACCTCGGGATCGAACTGCCTGCCCGACCAGCGCTCAATTTCCTCGCGCGCTGCCTGTAGAGTTTGGGCGGGACGATAGGGGCGGTCGGAAGTGATGGCATCGAGAGTGTCTGCCACCGAGAACATGCGCGCTCCCAGGGGAATCTGATCGCCTTTCAATCCGCGTGGATATCCGGTCCCATCGTAGCGTTCCTGATGGGAATAGACGATCTCGGCTGCCTCGGACAGGAACGGGATCCGGCTCAGGATCTGGTAGCCATGGTAACAGTGCTCGCGCATGATGGTGACTTCGTCCGGCGTCAAGGCGCCGGGTTTGGTGAGGATCTTATCCGGAATCGCCATCTTGCCGATATCGTGCAGAAACGCGCCACGAGCGATCACGTCAATTTGGCTCTTCGGCAGTCCCATGGCCCTCGCGATGGCTATGGTGAACGCTGTCACTCGCCGGGAATGGCCCTCGGTCTCCGCATCCTTCAAGTCGAGGGCCCCGCCCAGGGCCTCGAGCGTGATGTCATAGGAACGCTCCAGGTCGACCAGCGCCTTTTTCAGCTGTTCGGTGCGGGCCGCTACCAATGATTCCAGTCCGGTCTGGTAAGCCCGGTTCTCCTGCTTGAGGCGGCGATTCTCCAGCGCCCGGCGGACCGTGGCCAACAGTTGTTCGCGTTCGAAAGGCTTCAGCAGGTAGTCATAGGCGCCATTCCGGATGGCAGCCAGCGCCACCGAGATATCGTGTACTGCGGTCACCATCACTACCGGCATTTCGGGAAAACGTTCTTTTGTTCTCTCCAACAGGCCGATGCCGTCCAGGTTGGCCATCATCAGGTCGGACAGCATGAGCTCGAATTCCTCGCCGGATTCGAGCAGAGCCAGCGCTTCCATTCCGGAGGCCGCCTGCCCGCACTTGTAGCCTGCGGTAGTCAGCATGGAGGACACAATCTCACGGATGGTCTCCTCGTCGTCTACAACCAGGATGCGATCAACTGGCATGATTTTCTATAGTCTACGGCCAATTCTACCGTAGTTCCGAGATTCCGAAAGTAACCAGAAGGTCAGGGAAAGCTGGCTGGTCTTTCGCGGAAGCGTGCTATCAAGGAAATGAGCGCTTCACCACCTGGTTGCGATGAATCGATTGAGTTTCTCTACCTGGCTTGCGTTGGGGGATCTTACTGTCCCCGGTCTGACTCCACAGGAGTCGGCGGCGCTGGTGCTGCTCGCTGCCAGCCTGCTGGTTTTTCGCGCCTTTCGTGAACGCTACCTGCTGATTTGGACGCTGGGCTGGCTGGCCTACTTTGTGTCTCGCTGGACGCTTACCGACCATGCGGCCGGGCCCGTCCCCACCTATCTGACAGCGATCTCGCAGGCGGAGTTTGTCTTGGCCGTGTGTCTCTTTGCCGCGGCCATCTTCGTCTACACCCATGCCCGGGGACTCCTGCTGCCGCTGTTGCTGATTACGTTAACCGTAATGGGCTTTGCCGCGGCTCGGGTCTGGTTCTGGCCGGAGTCGATTACTCTGCGGGTGGCGCTGGAAGTTGCTTACCGCATTGTGGCAGTAACCGCAGCCTTCCGCCTGATTCGTTACCGCTGGGCGCGATGGGAAATCGGTCCCTGGCTGCTGAGTGTCAGCATGTTGTTGCTCCATCTCCACTGGGAGCCAATCAGCTCGCACTTGCCCGCCGGATTCGGCCTGATGGTCAACCTGCTCGCCGGGTTGAGCATGCTGCTGCTGGTTTTCGATGATTACAAGTTGCACATGCGCCGGCTGGGCGTGGTGAACGCTCTCACCACGAGCATCACTCGTGCCCAGCACCACGGGCCCATCATGGCCACCGCGCTCGAGGAACTCAAAGGGCTCATGCGCGCCCACGCAGCCTGGTTCCGCTTGCTGGAAGGCGATCGCATGGTCATTGCCCAGCAGATCGGTCTATCCCAGGGCTTCCTCCAGGATCGACTCTCCGTCCCCATGGACGATGACTTTGAACGCACTCTCAGCGGCACGGTGCCGGTGGTTGTGGTGACTGCCGCCTCCTCTGAAACTGTCCGCCCCTATCTCAAGAACGAAGGATTTCATCACGTCGTGATGGTGCCGGTGCAGGGCAAGAAATCGGTAATCGGAACCCTGGCTCTGGGCAGCCGTCATCGACTCCACTACTCGCCCGATGAGATGGAGTTTCTGATCACCACTGCGCACCAGTTGGGACTGGCAGTCGAAAACCTGCGCCTGGTGGAACAAATTCTGCGCTCTCATCGCCAGTGGACCAACACTTTCGATTCCATCCATGACCTGGTCCTGCTGCACGACTCTGAATTCCGTGTGATGAAGGCGAACCATGCCCTGTTGGAACGCCTTCACCAGGCGCCCGCCGATGTCGTGGGCCAGCTTTGCGAGGCGGTGCTGCCGCGCAATCATGGGCAGTGGAATGGATGCCCGTACTGCGGACATTCGGTGGACGGTTTCCACGAAGGCCCCGATCCCGGCTTCGGCGGCTACTCCATGGTCTCTACCTCCTCGTATGTAGAGCAGGGAAGCAAGCAGAAAGGCACGATTCACGTGGTGCGCGATACCACCGACCGGCGCATCGCCGAGGAAAAATACCGCCTCCTTTTCGAGCAGATGCAGGAAGGCGTTTTCGTCGCCACTCCCGAGGGCAAACTGCTCGATTGCAATGACGCCTTCATCCGCATGTTGGGCCACAGCGGCCGTGAAGAACTGATGGCCCTCAACGTGGATGCCGAGCTCTATGCCTCCCACGAGCAGCGCGACGTGTTCCGGCGCGAAGTGGAGCTGCACAACTACGTCCGCAACTTTGAAGTCACCCTGCGCCGGAAGGACGGCGCGCTGCTCACCGCCCTGGAGAGCAGTTTCGCAACCCGCAACGCAGCAGGAAAAATCGAGCGCTACCAGGGCTTCCTGCTCGATATGACCGAGAAGAAGCGCGCCGAAGACGAAATCCGCCGCCGCAACCGCGAACTCAACGCGTTGAATGCCATGGCGGTCATCGCCACCCAGTCGTTCGATCTGGACGAAATTCTGAACCTCACTCTCCGTCAGGTGATCTCGCTCCTCGGCGCCGAGACTGGCTCCATCTATCTTTGCGATCTGGACGAAACCACGTTCCGGCGCCGTGCCGGCTGGGGACAACGCAGCGCGGAACGCGCCCGCCTCTCGGAAATCAAATTTGCCGAAGGCTTCGGCGAACTGGTGACCCGTTCCCGCACCGAAGTGATTACCGCGGACTATCTGCCCCACCTGCCATCCCAGGTCGCGGAATTCATTCGCGCCGATGGCCTGGCGTCATGGATATGGGTGTTGCTGTGGGGGAAGGATGCGCCCATCGGCATCATGGGCATCAGCAGCCGGGAGAGTCGCGAGTACACCAGCAATGACGAGAGTCTGCTGGTCGCCATAGGCCGGCAGTTGTCAACCACCATCGAAAAAGTCCGGCTATACGAAGAAACCTGCCGCGCCTACGAAGACCTGCGCCGCACGCAGGAACAACTGCTGCAGAGCGAAAAGATGTCGGCGGTAGGACAGCTGATCGCCGGCGTCGCTCATGAATTGAACAATCCGCTGACCGCCATCCTAGGCTACGCCCAGCTGCTTGAGAGCGAAGGGCTGGGAGAACGCGCAGCCGACTTCGTCAGCAAGCTCTTCAAGCAGGCACAGCGCACTCACCGCGTGGTGCAAAACCTGCTGTCTTTTGCTCGCCAGCGCAAGCCTCAAAAAGAACAGGTGGATATTTGCAAAGTGCTGGACGAAACGCTGGCCCTGCGCGACTACGACTTGAAGGTAAACGACATCAAGGTGGTGCGCGAGATGGAGTCCACAATCCCGGCCGTTACCGCCGACCCGCACCAGCTCGAGCAAGTGTTTCTCAATATCATCAACAACAGCGTGGACGCCATGCTGGAATCGGGTCGAGCGGGTGTCTTGAGGGTCCGGGTGCACGCGGAGGAGGGAACCGTCATCACGGAATTTCAGGATTCCGGTCCCGGCATCAAGGAGCCGAACCGTATCTTCGATCCTTTCTATACCACCAAGA
This sequence comes from uncultured Terriglobales bacterium, assembly GCA_955652395.1. Classification (GTDB taxonomy): domain Bacteria; phylum Acidobacteriota; class Terriglobia; order Terriglobales; family Acidobacteriaceae; genus JAIQFF01. The sequence goes on from CATPBJ010000223.1 coordinate 16,748, forward strand.
GCGTCGGGAAGGGCACCGGCCTCGGACTCAGCATCTGCTATGGCATCATCAAGGAACACGGAGGGGATATTTCCGCGCGCAACCGGGAAGATGGGGGAGCGGTCATTGAAGTTCGTCTCCCCGCCAACGGGAGCGCGGGCGCTCCTGAATCAACGTTACCCGCTTCTTCGCGAATATCGGTCATCGAGGGCTCTGTACTTCTGGTCGAGGACGAAGAGGCGGTCCTCGAATTCGAGCGCGATGTGCTGGCCGGTGCCGGCGCCAGGGTCGTGACCCTGATGAGTGGCGACGAAGTGAAGGCCAGGCTACTGCAAGAGTCGTTCGACGCCATGATCATCGATGGCAAGATGGCGAACGGATGGAACGTGCCAGACGTCTATCGCTGGATTGCCGAACATCGACCCAGCCTAGAAAAACATCTGATGTTCACGTTCTCCAGCGTGGTCGAACCCGAAATTCGCGCCTTCCTGCACGACAACAACGTACCCTACCTGGTGAAGCCTTTCGAAGTTGGCGACCTTATTTCCCAAGCCCGCCGCCTGCTGCAAAAGACCCAAGCCGCGGTTGCAGGCTAGCAGCGATGTCGACGCGAGCGTCCTCGCTCGTGTTACCACGGAGCAAAGATTTGCGTAGCGCCGGCGTCTTGCCGGCTGGCTCGGGGCATCCTGCCCCCGGGGCGGGCAAGATGCCCGCCCGACAGCCGGCTGCATGGCGGCGCTACAAAAGATCAACGCTCACAGGCTCTTGCTCAGCGAGCGCCCAAACTTTCGCAACGCCGCCTCGTTCCTCCGGTACCACACCCAAAGCCCCAGCTTCTTCGGTTCCACCACCCCCGCCTTGGTCAAGATTGCCATGTGATGGGAAATGGTAGGCTGGGACAGATGGATACGCTGTTCTATGTCAGATGCGCACAATCCTACGTCCTTGCCGATCGAACATCCGCCGTGTTCCTTCAGGGCAGTCAAAATCCGCCGCCGGGTCGGATCAGCGACAGCGTGCAAAATGCGATCCAGTTCGTGCTCCGTCATGGCAACAAGCAATAAACCATGAATCGACAGATGTCAATATATGGACCTCGGACCTCAGGCCTTCGGCAGATAATGAAACTTTTGTGAAGCAGTCATACTCCAATGGCAAGGATGGACTTTCGGTTTCACGGAGTCTGAAACCTGAGGTCTGAGGTCCGACGCCTGACGCCCGAGGTTCGATTTGCTGTTCGAAGGCAACGATCGTAGAGAACTCGAGAAGTTGAAGAACAGCGAGGGCCTGTTGCCCCCCGGACAGTCGCTCACGCTCAAGTGGCCGGTGCTGCATTACGGTTCCGTGCCCAGGTTTGACCCTGAGACTTGGGATCTCCGCATCACTGGGTGGGTGGATTTTCCGCTCCGGCTGAGTTGGAAAGAATTCAACGCCCTGCCCAAAGTCCAGCGCACCAGCGATTTCCATTGTGTGACTCGCTGGAGCCGTTTCGACAATCACTGGGACGGCGTAGCTTTCCGCGAACTGCTGGCCCGCGTCCATCCCAAACCGAAAGCGGCGTACGTCCTGGTTCACGCCGAGCAGGGATTCACCGCCAATGTGCCCCTGGCCGACCTCGACCGCGAAGAAGTTCTGCTCGCCACTCATCACGACGGCGAACCTCTGATGGCAGACCACGGCTACCCGCTACGGCTCATCGTTCCTCATCTTTACGCTTGGAAGTCCGTGAAGTGGTTGCGTAGTCTGGAATTTCTCGACCACGACACGCCTGGATTTTGGGAACAGAACGGCTACCACATGTACGGAGATCCGTGGAAGGAACAGAGATTCAGCAGAGGATGAAGCGGGCGTCGGAGTTCGCACCTCGGACTTCAGACTTCAGACCTGGACCTCGGAGTTCATAGTCGAATGCGAAAGGTTGGTGTCCGAGGTCTGACGTCCGATGTCCGCTTTATCTTTTCAGTATCGGATTGTACCCATCCTTTACCAGTTGACTCCGGGCACTCTCCGCGTCTTTGATGTCTGAAAAAGGCCCAACCTGCACGTGAAACAGTTTGTCTCCAGGCGTGTTGGCGGCGAAGGCCGCGTATTGCTTTTTCTTAAGCGCATCTACCAGGGCCTCGGCGTCTTCCTGCTTGCTAACCGCTGCTACCTGCACGAAGTAGTTGTTCTGACCTGAAACCACCGCGGTAGGGTCCGGAGGCCCATCGTTGTCGGCCTTGGCCGCAGCGTGCGTGGGGGCATCCGCGGCCCTTGCAGCGAGCTCGGCATTCGGATCTTTCTGTTCGACGGCTTTGTAGAACGTGAGATCGGAGGGTGCGCGTGGCTCCGTGGCCTTGACTGCCGTGGGACGCACGCCGCTGGTCGCACTCGTGGTCTGGGAATCGCCAGTGAGCTTGGAGGAATTCTTGCCCAGCGAGAATCCCATCCCGAAGAACACTGCGCACAGCGCCACCAGCCCGAAAAACAGGGCCAGCATCTTACCCGTGCCCAGCGTGATCTCTGTGTCTTCAGAAACCGCCATGTTTGATTCCACCTCGCCGCCTAACATTCTGCACGCGATCTCAGCTCTTGGAGCCGTTTGCACCGGCTTTGTCCAGAAATTTCTGAATGCCGGAGAAGAAGTCCACCGGAACCGGGAAGATCACGGTTGTGTTCTTCTCCACTCCGATTTCGGTCAAAGTCTGGAGGTACCTCAACTGTACGCTGACCGGTTCCTTGGCCAGCAGGGCAGCGGCATCCACCAGCCGTTGCGCAGCGGAGAATTCGCCTTCCGCATGAATGATCTTCGAGCGCTTTTCTCTTTCCGCCTCGGCCTGCTTGGCCATGGCGCGCAGCATGGATTCTGGCATGTCCACCTGCTTGACTTCCACGTTGGTGACCTTCACCCCCCAGGGGGCGGTGTGTGTGTCCAGAATGCTTTGCAGGCGAAGGTTGATTTTTTCGCGATGGGAAAGAAGTTCGTCCAGTTCCTGCTCGCCCAGAACCGAACGCAGCGTGGTCTGCGCGAACTGTGAAGTCTGGTAAACGTAATTGGAGACTTCCACCACCGCCTTGCGTGGCTCAATCACGCGGAGAAAGATGACCGCATTCACTTTCAGCGTGACGTTGTCGCGGGTGATGATGTCCTGGGGCGGAACTTCAAGAGCTTCCTGCCGCAACGAAACCCTCACCATGCGATCCAGGGGCGCGAAGACAAAAATGAGTCCCGGCCCCTTCGCATCGGACAGCAAGCGCCCAAGGCGGAAAATTACGCCGCGTTCGTATTCGGCCAGGATCTTGATCGAGCTGAGAAAGTAAAGGACAACAACGACAATAGCGATGCCCGTGAACGACAGACCCATCCGAAGCCTCCGCGCCCGAAACCCAGGAACGCTTCCATGGCAGATTGTACTGCCACTGTCTTAAGAATACGGCATCTCCCGGGAGATGGGAGTGCCTCGCATGATGCCAACTGAGCGCTCAGACTGTGCTTGCTGCCGGTGCGCGCTGGGCCGCCGGGGAAGGCTCCACGCGCAACTGCAATCCGTCTACCCCAAGTACCACGACGGCTTGCCCGGCAGACACGCCGCTCGAGGAAGTTGCATCCCAAAGTTCGCCATGAACAAAGATTTTCCCGCGGGGTGAGAGCGCCGTCTGCGCAATGCCAATTTCTCCCACCAGTCCCTGCGCTCCGGTTACCACCTTGTTGGCTCGGGCCTTCAGGGCAATGCTCATAAGGAACACCGTGATCCCGCCCAGTGGAATACTCACCGCCAGCGCGGTCAGAAGATGGACTCGCATTTCTGGAATGGGGGCGTCCACCAGCAACAGTCCGCCCAAAACCATGGTGACGATCCCGCCGATCGCCACAACACCATGGGCCGCGAATTTGGCCTCCAGAGCGAACAGAGCGAATGAAGCCAGGATCAGCACCACGGCCGCAAAACGGACGGGCAGAAGATTGAGCGCGAACACCGCCAGCAGGATGAACACGATTCCCACTGTCCCTGGCACCACCGCACCGGGATGGTTGAACTCCGCATAGAGCGCCAAGCCTCCGATGGCCAGGAGAATGAATGCAATGTTGGGATCCATGAGGAATGCCAGAATCCGCTGTTTCAGCGTCATATCGAATGGCCGGATGGTTTCTCTTGCCAGGTTGAGTGTGATCGTCTTCCCGTCGAAGCGCTTGACGGTTTTCCCTTGCATCTGCTGCAGCAGGTCTTGTTCGGTTGGCGCTACATAATCAATCAGCTTCTGCGTGAGCGCCTCTTGCTCGGTAAAAGACTTGGACTGGCGCACCGTACTCTCGGCCACTTCCACATTACGTCCGCGCTTGGAGACCACGGAGCGCATCAGCGCGGCAGCGTCGTTCTCCATCTTTTCTTTCATGACCTCGTCCACTTTGCCGCCGCCCAGCGTGACCGGATGGGCCGCGCCGGTATTGGTCCCCGGTGCCATCGCTGCCACGTCGCCGCTCTCCAGGATGAAGAACCCCGCCGAGGCTGCCCGGCTGCCGCCTGGCGTGATGTAAATAACTACCGGAACCGGGGACGCCAGAATTTTCTCGATGATGTTGCGCGTGGATTCCAGCAGGCCGCCCGGCGTATTCAACTCGATCAACAGCGCCTGGTCTTTATTACGGTCGGCCACCGCCAGCGCTCGTCCGATGTATTCCTCGGTGACGGGTTGAATGGTGTCATTGACCACAATCTTTAGCACTTCGGCCGAGGAGGAAACTGAGGCGCCCATCAGTAAGGCGACAAGCAAGCCGCAGAACCAGCGCGGAATAGAAACCAGTTTCATCTGCTCAAACCTCTGGTTCCTATTGTCTCTCAAATCGACGGGGAGGAGGGTCTTCAACGCTTGAACGTCCAGCGGGTGGCGCTGCCCACGAATTTCTTCTCATACAACCCGAAGGCGACATGCGGGCGAACCGTAAACACGGGCTCCTTCATGGCGAGAATGTCTTTCTCCATTCCCGACATGTCAAAGTTGTATTTAGGCTTGTACTTCTTGAGAAAATCACGGCGGACAGGCACGTCGACGATCTCGGCTACACCTTCGACGACGACCGCCTCCTGCGCTAGTTCGGTACAAACCACGCAGCGCGGATTTTCAGTGATATTCCGGGCCTTGCGCGACTGTCGCCCCGTGCAGAACAGGAAAGCTCCATCCTGCCACAGTCCCCAGACCACCATGGTGTGCGGAGACCCGTCCGGCTTGACGGTCGTGATCCAGTAGTTGTGACTCTTTCGCAGGCGCTGCTCCGCCCACTTCCAGGGAAGGAGTCCTTTCGTATTCTCTGGTAGTCCGTATCCGGGCATCTGTGGACGGCTGGCCTTGGGCTCGGTTCTCTTCTGCTGTTTTGCCATGGGGGGATTCACCGGCCACAACTTGGCCACATTATGATCGGAGCGATCGGAAGGGATGTCAATCGCCCTGTCTGAAATCTTCGCAGAGGACTAAGGCTTCTGGGTGGGCCGGAGCAGTACTTCACTGACGAAAGATTGCGCCTCCTGCGTCACCAGCATCGCGACCACGTGAGCCACGTCTTCAGGCTGGAGCAGCTTCTTCGGGTCTTTGCCCTCGTGCGGGCTCAGGTCGGTGTGCACCGAGCCCGGGCACACGACTGAAAGCCGGATGTTGTGACCGCGCAGCTCTTCCGCCACCGAATAGCTCAGCCCGTTCAATCCCCATTTGGAAGCTGCGTAGGCAGCACCGTTGGGCAGGGCATTCTTTCCCGCCAGAGAGGAGATGTTCACGATGTGCCCAGTCCGGGCGCGAATCATCATCGGAGCAAAACTGCGCATGCAGTAATAGACGCCACGCAGATTCGTATTCATGACCTGCTCCCACGATTGTGGGGCCATCTGGTGAAGGGGGCCGGAAAAGCTGCCCACTCCGGCATTATTCACCAGGATGTCCGCGCGGCCCGACTTGCGCTCGACCAGCGCGGCCAGCGATTCCACCGCGCCCAGATCGGTCACGTCGCACTCGGCGATTTCAGCCTGTCCGCCCGCCTTGACGATCGCTGCAGCTGTGCTTTCGAGGGGGGCGCGCCTGCGTCCGCAGAGAAAGGTGAGGGCTCCCATACCAGCCAGCCGGCGGGCAATAGCGGCCCCAATCCCGCCGCCTGCGCCAGTGATGATCGCCACCTGCCCGGGTAGCGCGTTTTCGGTTACTTTGGGCATACGACGACGGCCTCCCCGGCGCGTTCTGGTCCTGATTCGGACCCCACGGATGCGCCCTTATACGCATCTTACAAGAGGAGGCGATAACCCGTTGTAAAGACAAACTTGCCTTAGACGAGACACATACTTATAATCCGCCTCACCGGAAACGCTGTCTGGGCTGTGCTGAAGCGTTACAGGAAATGGCCGCGTATTTCCGGAGCCCGTCCGAATGGGCACGGGAGCAGCTCTTGTTTTAGAAAGACCCGGGTTGGCTGGCTTGGGCGATACCTCGGCGCTGTCGCCGTTTTTCCTGAATATCTAAGGAGCGATTCGAATGAAGACGAGTCTAGTGGCGCTTTTGCTGGTGTTGGCTAACTTGGCATCGGGTCAGGTACCCGCGCCGCCGGCGTCTCAACCACAGGCATCCCCATCACAGCCGCCAGCGCAAAAGAAGGAAATCAAAGATCCCGCCGAATACAACGCCTATGTCGGAGCGGTGCAGCAATCGGACCCAGCCGCCAAAATCAGCGGACTGGAGGCGTTCCTCACTCAGTATCCCAACAGCGTGATGAAGGAAGATGCGCTGGAATTGCTGATGGGAACCTACCAACAAGCAAACAACCAGGCCAAGGTCATCGACACTGCGAACCGACTGCTGGCCGCCAACCCGGATAACGCCCGGGCCCTGGTGCTGCTGGCCTACAACGAGCGCGCCGGCCAGAAATGGACAGACGCAAAACAGCACGCCGAGCGCGGTTTGCAGGCCGTCACCAAGATGCCCAAGCCAGATGGCGTTTCAGATGCGGATTTCGCCAAGCAGAAGAACCAACTGAGCGGACTGCTGAACAGCGTCGCCGGCTTCTCCGCGCTGCAGTTGAAGGACTATGCGTCAGCTCAAAAGTACCTTCGGCCCGCCGTTGAAGCCGACCCTAACAACGTCGAAAACGTCTACCCCCTGGCTCTTTCTTATCTGACCGCCACTCCTCCGGACGATGTGAACGGACTCTTTTTCATCGCTCGCGCGGCTAATCTGGTTGCTGATCCGGCAGGGAAGGCGTCGATCGTCAAGTTTGGTCACAGCCGGTACGCGAAGTATCATGGCTCGGAACAAGGTTGGGATGACTTGCTGGCCCAGACCAAGACCACCCCGCTACCTCCTGCAGGTTTCACCATCGCGCAATATGTTCCTCCGACCCCGCAGCAGCAAGCGGCTGATCTGGTGAAAACGAAAAAGCCCGAAGAGATGAGTTTTGCGGAGTGGGAACTGGTGCTTTCTGTGGGAACACAGGATGACCAGGACAAAGTCTGGAACACCCTCAAAGGCAAGAACCTGCAGATGGCAGAAGTGCAGGTCATCACGGCTTCGCCAACCAAATTGGAGTTGGCAGCCAGCGTGGATGATATCGACCAGAAGCGTGCCGACATCGAGCTCTCATTTCCCGGACCTATCCCGGCGAGGAGTCTGCCAAAAGTGGGAGACAAGATTAATTTTGAGGGTACTCCAGTCTCCTACACTCCCAGCCCCTTTGTCATGGTCATGGAAAAGGGCGCGCTCCTGACCAAGGCGGCTCCGGCCCCAGCGCGGAAACCGCCGGTGCGCAGAAAGCCGCAGTAGCTCCTGCGTCAGATACGGCAAAGGCAGCCCTAAGAGGCTGCCTTTGTTTTCTGCGGGATTATTTGTTCGATGGAGGACGGGGCGTCTTCACCCGTCCAGGTTTGCGCCGCTAGCGCACCGCCTTCTTCTCATAACCGATGGGTCGCGCGCTGCGGGGGGGGCGTTTTACGCCATCGCGCAGCTGGCGTACGTCAATCTTTAGTTCTGAAATAGTGCGGCTTAAGGTGTTGCGGTGCATGCCCAGCTCACGGGCGGCGCGACACTGGTTGCCCTTGTTCTCCTGCAGAACGGTCAGGATAAATTTCTTCTTGAATTCGCGCACGGCTTCGGAATAAAGAATGTTACTGCGGTACATCTGCATAATAAGGGCTTCGAGCTGGTCTCTCACGGCATCTCTCTTTCTGCGCGAATATCGCTGGGCCGGAATTTCTTCAATAAATGTTTGGCCGACTTCCTACTTCGCCGGAGCTCGAGAAGGTGCAGCTACGGAGGGGACCGTCTGCGGCATGCGGCGCAGCAAATCCAGTCCCTGATAAAACCTGGCTCGCAATTCCGCAGGGGCGACCCAGATAGCTGCCCGCCCTACCGCCTGGAAATATGGAGCCCACTCAGAACCTGCCAGCCAGCTCGACGTTGGTGTAAATGCGGTCATGCTTACCGCAATCACGGCCACAATCAGGCAGCCCCGTAACAACCCCAATGCCCCGCCCAGAAGCCGGTCCACGAACCTGAGACCGGATTCCTTCATGACCCAGCGGGCGGTTCGTCCGGCTATCCCGGCGGCAACCGCGACGGCAAAAAAAATGACCAGGAATCCCGCACTCTCCGCCAGCCAGGGCGTCTTCAGATACTTGCCAAACCAACCGGCCAGGCGCTGATACTGCCACGCCGCTACCAGATATCCGGCGACCAGGCCCGCCAGATGAAAGGCCTCCTGGAAGAATCCCGAGAAAGCCGCCTGGATGGTGGACGCCAACACCACCGCGAGGATGACCCAGTCCGCGCCGTTCATGCCGCCTTCCTGCGGTTCACGGTGCACTTAAACATCCAGCTCGAGTCCCGTGAGCTGGTGGTAAGCCTCGACGTACTTCTGGCTGGTTCTCTGCGCTACTTCGGCGGGAAGAGCCGGCGCTGGCGGTTGCTTGTTCCAGCGAATTTCTTCCAGATAGTCCCGCACGTACTGCTTGTCGAACGACTCCTGGGCGCGGCCGGGGGCATACTTATCCGCCGGCCAAAAGCGCGAAGAGTCGGGGGTTAGCACCTCGTCGGCCAAAGTGACGCCCTGCGGCGTGCGCCCGAACTCGAACTTGGTGTCGGCGATGATAATGCCCTTTTGCAAAGCGTCGTCCGCGGCTTTTACATAAACCGCCAAAGTGAGATCGCGCAGCTGGTGACTCAATTCGGGTCCGACCAGCTTGGACATTTCCGCAAAGGAAATATTCTCGTCGTGACCGCTGGTGGCCTTGGTCGAGGGCGTGAAAATGGGCTCAGGCAACCGGTCTGACTCCCGCAGGCCTTCTGGCAGCTCAATGCCACAAACCCGGCCCGTGGCCTGGTACTCCTTCCAGGCTGATCCCGAAATGTAGCCACGCACCACGCATTCCACCGGAAACATCTCCGCGCGCGCTACGATCATGGAACGGCCCCGCAGTTGGTCGGTGTATTTCTGCAGTGGCGCCGGATATTGGCTAACCTCGGCCGTAAGAAGATGGTTGGGTACAAGGTGGCGAAGAAAATCAAACCAGAAAAGCGAGATTTGTGTCAGCACCCGGCCTTTGTGAGGAATGCCGGTAGCCAGCACAAAATCGAATGCGGAGATGCGGTCGGTGGCTACGAACAGCAGCCGGTCTTCATCCAGATTGTAGACATCGCGCACCTTGCCGCTGGCGTGCAGTTTCAATTCGGGGAAGTCGGTTTGCAACAAAACGGAGTCGAGAAGTTCGGGGCTCATGAGTGAAATTCTACAGGCAGAAATCGTCGCGTATTCTAGTCCTAAACAAATTTTTGTCAACGGCTTGTCTTGCTCTTCTTCGCGCATACGGGAAGTCGCAGAATGCAATTTGATTGACATGACCGGCAGTCGGCGAGATAGCCCGCCAGTCAAGGCTTTCGGAAGGACCCAATTGTGGAAAAACTGAGGATGCCTGTGCAAGGATGGGAGTAGGGAAGCGGAGTCGCGGTGACCACGGACAGGACTGCGTTATACTTAAGTGGCGATGTCGGCGGATTCCCCAAAGACGTTCTACCTGGAAGTCTTCGGTTGCCAGATGAACGTCCACGATTCGGAGAAGGTCGTCGGCACTCTTCTGGCCCAGGGATACCGGCAGGTTCCCACTGTCGAAGAGGCCGGGCTGATCCTCTACAACACCTGTTCCATTCGCGATAAGGCGGAGCAGAAAGTCTTCCATCGACTCGCCGACTACAAGAAGCTGCAGAAACAGGGCAAGCGCTTTGGCGTGCTGGGCTGCGTGGCGCAGCAGGAAGGCGAGAAGATTTTCGAGCGCGCTCCTCATGTTTCTTTGGTTTGCGGTTCCGCGTCGTATCGCAATTTGCCGCAAATGCTGGTGCAACTCCAGGCAGGGAAGCAGCGCATTACCGGCTTGGACGGCCGCGAGACCGACGAGTGCTTTGAGACTGAATTCACGGCCCGTACCAACCCGCACCGGGGCTATCTCACCATCATCGAGGGCTGCGACAAATTCTGCGCCTATTGCGTTGTCCCTTTTACCCGCGGCAAAGAGCGCAGTCGAACTTCAGACTCGGTATTGGCCGAAGCCCGGCAGATGGCCGATCTCGGCTACACCGAAGTCCAGCTTCTCGGCCAGAACGTGAACTCGTACAGAGATCCCTCGGGAAAGAAAACTTTCGCGGAACTTCTGGCAGCGGTGGGCGAACTTTTCGGCATCCGGCGAGTACGGTTCACGACTTCGCATCCGCGGGATTTTGGCCGCGACATTATCCAAGCCATCGATTCGGTTTCAACCCTTTGCGACCATGTGCACCTGCCGGTGCAGAGCGGGTCTGACCGCATTCTCGATGTTATGCAGCGCCTCTACACCCGAGAGCAGTACCTGGAACGTGTTGCCTGGATGAAGGCTGCCAAGAGGGAAATCAGTATTACATCGGATATGATCGTCGGCTTTCCGGGCGAGACTGAGGCGGACTTTGAGCAGACTCTATCCTTGCTGGATGAAGTCTTGTTCGACAGCATTTTCTGCTTCAAGTATTCGCCTCGTCCGAATACGCCCTCGCTGCAACTGGAGGATGCGATCCCGGACGAGGAGAAATCTCGCCGGTTGATCGTCCTGCAGGAGAAGCAGCGGGAAATACAAAGGAGAACGTATCAGCGGCATATGGGGCACACTCTGGAAGTCATGGTTGAAGGTAGGAATGAAGCCCGGGGCCAGTGGATCGGCCGCACGTCGCAGAACAAGACCCTGAATTTCACCGCGCCGCAGGCCGCGGTTCCGGAGGTAGGCAGCTATATTCCCGTGGTTACTACCGGGTGTTTTCCCAACAGCCTGTTGGGCGAAATGGTGATATAAGGAGCAAAGAAGGGGTGATCGCCCGGGGGCCACGATGGAAGTCGAAATGAAAATTCGCGGGCTTATGATGGATCCGGTTACCAACATGCCCATCGTGATCCTGAAAGACACCAGCGGCGATGCTGTTCTGCCCATTTGGGTTGGAATCTACGAGGCCAACGCCATCGCTCTCGAGATCGAGAAAGTCAGCACGCCGCGGCCCATGACTCACGATCTGATCAAGAATGTCCTGGTCGGGCTGGACACCCAGGTGCACAAAGTCGTGGTCACGGAACTGAGGGAAGACACTTTCTACGCGGTGATCTGGATGGAGCGGCAGGGAAACGTGATCAGCATCGATTCCCGACCGTCGGATGCGCTGGCGCTCGCCCTGCGCGTGGATTGCCCCATATTCGTCGAAGACGATGTCCTGAAGAACTCCAAGCTGGCGGCGAACGTTTCCGACCGCGTGACCAGCGAGGAATTGCGCAAGTGGCTCGAAGGGCTCAATGACGAGGACCTGGGCCGATACAAGATGTAAACTAACGCAGCTCTTGGCTGTTAGCCATTAGCTTTTGGCTAAGAGCTAAAGGTTAAAGGCAAAGCGCTAAAGCCTCCGATGTCTGACCCCACCGAACAACTTCAGACGATTTACCTTGCCGGATTTGAGCTTCAGACCTTCGACCGGTTTCCCAAGTGCGTCGGCGTAGTGCGCGACAATTGCGTTGCGCTGCTGGTGCCTTCCGTTGACGGGCTGCAAATGCTGGGGACGCCTGGATGGCGCATGGGAGAAGCCATCGGAGTGCTGACCGAAAAGGAAGGCCGCCAGGTCTTCCAAGCCAAGCAGCAAACCGTGGACGCCACCCCGGAGAGACTGGAAACCCTGCGCTGCTTCCGCGCTGACCTGCAAACCATCCTGACCGCGAGAGGTTAGCATTGACAGAGATCCCGCCTGGACCGTTCAACCGCATAGAATCTGGCGAGCAGCCGATTGCCGTAGCTTGGGACACGAAGTTGGCCTCAACTGAGATATCGGCGGCGGGGTCGCCAGACTTGAGGCCCATGAGAGGCCCGGAACAGGGGTGCTCGAGCATAACTTTACATAATATTCGTTATCGGACATTATTACGCAAGGCTCCAGCCTTGACAGTACGGCACTCACGCCGCAATATCTCACTCCATGAACTCTCCGACCTTGGCCCTGATCCGCTGCATTTCCCTGGCCGCCCTATTGACCAGTCCTTCTCTGGCCCAGAATGCCGCTAGTTTAGGCTCTCCTCAACCGGTAGTTCCGGTTGCCCGTCCCGCCATTGTCGGCGTCGCCCACATTGGATTGAGGACGGACGATCTGGCGGCAGCCCGCAAGTTCTACACCGGAGTTCTGGGCTTCCAGGAGCCGTTCAGCCTGAATAAGGCGCCTGGTGAGGGTACCGGCTTGCTGCTGACCTATTTCAAGGTCAATGACCACCAATACATCGAAATGTTTCCCGAACTTACCGATCCCAAGATGGACCGCTTGTCTCATATCTCTTTCGAAACCACCGATGCCGAGCAGATGCGTGCCTACCTGGCCAGCCGCAGCGTCAAGGTGCCGGAGAAGCTCGAACCCATGCAGGACGGTAACCGTGGCTTTGACGTTATCGATCCCGACGGGCACGATGTCGAATTCGTGGAGTTTCGTGCGGGCTCTTTGCACAGCCGCAACTTTGGCAAGTTTCTTCCTGACACGCGTATTTCGACGCGCATCATCCACGTGGGCGTGGTCGTGAAAGACCGGGCGGCGGCGGACCGTTTCTACAAGGATATTTTGGGATTCAAGTTGCAGTGGCAAGGCGGTATGAAGGACACCGACACCGACTGGGTGGCCATGCGCGTGGCCGACGGAACCGACTGGCTGGAGTACATGCTGAACGTGAATAATCGGGATCCTCACTTGCTTGGAGTGATGCACCATCTCTCCTTGGGCGTGCCCAGCATTCAGACTGGATACAAGCTCGCGGTCGAGCGAGGATACAGAGGGTCGGAGAAACCGCAAATTGGCCGCGACGGCAAGTGGCAGTACAACCTCTACGACGCCAACTTCACCCGGGTGGAGTTGATGGAGCCGAAGCCGGTCCAGAAGCCGTGCTGCTCGCCGATAGTGGAGTAACCATCGCGTAAATTGTCGTGCTGAGCGCAGCAGGATCATTCGCTTGCGAATGATCCCGCGGAGTCGAAGGACCCCTACATTGTGCTTCGGAGCCAGTGAGCTGGGCTCCTTCGAGTTCGTAGCAGCTTCGCGAAGCGAAGCAGCTACTGCGCTCGGGAGGACATTATCTCTTCGCGGCTAGCTGCTGCATCGGTTCAGCCGCCAGCACGATCCTGGGATGGAACAGAGTACCGGCGATACGGGTTGCGATGGCGATCAGTTCCCTTTGCCCGGCAAATACCTTTACCTGCCGGGCTTGGGAAAGCTCGGGTAAATTTACCGCTCGCCCGTTGCGAATGAGCGCCGCAACTTCTTCGCTGGCAGTGACGCATGGAAATTCGGGCAACAGGCGGCGCGGGTGAATGAAAATCTCGTCGCTCTTACCGGCCTTGCAGGCGGCATCCAACTCGTCGAGAGTGTGGGCCTGGCTTAGCTTGAACTCGCCGAGCATGGTACGGCGCAGCGACTGCAGGTGCGCACCACAGCCCAACTGCTGGCCCATCGCGTGGGCGACGGAGCGCATGTAGGTCCCGGACGCCACCCGGGCCCGGAAGCCGGCCCGATCGCCGTCCACCCCCACAATCTCGAATTCCTTAATCTCCACCTGCACCGGTTTTAGTGCAACATCCTGGTGCTTCCGTGCCAGCTTGTAGGCCGGCACGCCCTTGATCTTCTTGGCGGAAAATGGGGGCGGCATCTGCTCGATCCACCCCACGAACCGGCCTGCGAGCTCACGTATTTGTTCAAGTGATACATTAACGGTCTGGGCCGGACCACGGGTCTCGCCATCGGAATCATAGGTGTCGGTAGCGAAGCCGAAGCGTATGACGCCCTCATAGGTCTTCTCCGACGCGCCGTAAAACTGGGCCAGGCGCGTCAGGTTCCCCGTGACCAGCGGGAGCACTCCTGTGGCCAGCGGGTCGAGCGTGCCGAGGTGACCCACCGAGGGTTGCTGCAGTATGCGGCGTACCTGGTTGACCACGTCGTGCGAGGTCAGACCGCTCGGCTTGTCGATTATCAGCACGCCATTCATGGGAGAATTGAGTAATTTGGTAATTTAGTAATTGGGGAATTGAAACTTCTAAGGCGTCGTCCAATTCCATTCGCCTGTGAGGCGTATCCTTGGCCGTTCTTGATTGCCCAATTACTCAATTACCAAATTACCAGATTGTCTGACCTCCCATGATTCCGATTCGCGACGATCAGCCCCGATTCAGCACCCCCTACGTAACTTATTTCCTGATCGGTCTCAATCTTGTGATCTTCCTTTTTGAGGCCAGCCTCACTCCGCAGAGCTTCAAGGTGCTGCTCTATCAATTGGGCATGGTACCCGTCAACATCACCGCATTTCTGGCTGGAGCTGGCGGGATGGGGCTGATGGCGGCCTTTCTCCCAACTTTGACTTCCATGTTCCTGCATGGGTCGTGGATGCACGTGATCGGGAATATGTGGTTTTTGTGGATTTTTGGGGACAACATTGAAGACTATCTCGGGCACTTCAAATATTTGCTGTTCTACCTGCTCAGCGGGTTGGGGGCCGCGTTTGCGCAGGTCATCCTCAATCCCCATTCCCGCGTCCCTACCGTCGGCGCCAGCGGGGCCATCGCAGGCGTCCTGGGCGCATACTTCCTGTTGTATCCTCGCTCCAAAGTGTTGATCTGGTTCCCGATCTTGTTTCTTTTTTATCTGCCGGCCTGGGTGACGCTCGGTTACTGGTTCGCCATGCAATTTGTGAGCGGAGCGGCCACTTCGATCGCAAACTACAGCGAAACCAGCGGCGGGGTGGCGTTCTGGGCGCACGTGGGAGGCTTTGTCGCGGGCATTGTTCTGATCAAAATTTTCCCCGAACGTCCGCGGCGTTATCGATACGGGACGTGGTGAATGTCGGACGCCAGACCGCAAACGTGGGCCAGCCCGATCGCGGATGCACTTCAGTCCGTGCGCGCTGGGGGTGGAGGGCCGAGCTCCGACGTCTGACGTCCGTAGTCTAGACTCCGTTGGTCCGGCTCCGGATCAGCGACAAGAATTCCGTGCGTGTTTCCTGTTCATTGCGGAAGCAGCCCAGCATGGAGGAAGTCACCGCAGCCGAGTGTTGCTTTTCAACTCCGCGCATCATCATGCAGAGATGGCGAGCCTCAATCACGACGCCCACGCCCTGTGGTTCAATCGCCTTCTGGATGGTTTCCGCAATCTGCGTTGTCAGCCTTTCCTGAATCTGCAGGCGGCGGGAAAAGATCTCAATCAGGCGCGGGATTTTGCTCAATCCGATCACTTTGCCCTTGGGGACATAGGCGACATGTACTTTGCCGAAGAATGGCAACATGTGATGTTCGCAGAGGCTGAACATCTCAATGTCTTTGACAATGACCATTTCGTCATAGGTGACCGTAAACAGAGCCTTTTGAAGCATCGCGTCCGGGTCTTCCTTGTAGCCCCGCGAGAGAAATTCCCAGGACCGGCGGACGCGGTCCGGTGTGCGCACCAGTCCTTCGCGATCGGGGTCTTCTCCGATGCGGACAATCATTTCGCGCACCAGGTCCTCGAAGGTGGCGCTGGTCAGCAAAGGCGCTTCAGTGGTCGGATTCATGGCCTACTCCAATTGAGCAATTTGGTAATTGAGTAATTTGGAAATTGAAGTTGCCCAATTACAAAATCACCCGACTACACAATTATTCACCGGCGTACTCGAAGGAATTCATCATGGTCTCTTCTATGCGCACCTTGTCCAGATGAGCATGGGTGAAACCTCGCTGCAAAATATCGTAGATGGCAGTGCACAGGTTTTCCGTTGTCGGGATCGTCTCGATAAATTCAGCCCGGTTATTCAGGTTTTCCAGATCGAAGCGTTGCAGAATTTCGCGCTGCACGAAACGATCCAGATCAAGCAGGTTGCACACCATGCCCGTGCTTTCATCCACCGGCCCGCTGACGGTGACCTCAAGCGCGTAGTTGTGCCCGTGCCCGTACTGGTTGTTGCATTTGCCGTAGGTGGCCGCGTTCTCGGCCTTAGACATGGCATCGCTGTGCAGACGGTGTGACGCCGAGAACATGTAGCGGCGGGTCAGATGCGCCTTCATGCTTCACCGTAGAAATCGACAAACAGATCGGGCGTTTCGTACACCCGCACACGATGCAGCTGGGCCTTATTCAATTTCGATACCAGGCGTTGCCAGATGGCAATGGCCAGGTTCTCGGTGGTCGGAATCTGGACTGAAAATTCCGGCACTTCCTTGTTGAGGAAGCGGTGGTCCATGGCGTCCAATACCTCGCGGTGCAGGACTTCTTTCAATTGCTTGAGGTCGACCACAAAGCCGGAGCGCGGATCCACCTCGCCTTTGACTGTGACCTCAAGGGTGTAGTTGTGGCCGTGACCGTTCGGGTTGTTGCATTTGCCAAAAATACGCTGGTTCTCTTCCGGGGTGAGATCCGGATTGTGGTAGTAGTGCGATGCGGCAAATTCAGCTTTCCGAGTGAGATAGACCATTCCTTCTGCCTTCTTATGCCGAGCTGCGCTCGGCTGGGCGCTGCCTCTTTATTGTGACCGAGGCGTCCGCCCCTACCTGGTTTGCACGGCTTCCGTAGGTTCTTCCCTTCCAGCGTACGCGCCCTTGGCTATAGGAGAGTTTGGATCGCAGCAAAAGATATGCAAAGAGCGGGAGTCCCGCCAGCGACCACGCGTTTGCCCCCCAGGAAAAATGCGCCTTGCGAATTCGATTGAGAAGAAAACCGTAGATCGTTACCACCAAGATTGCCGCCGCCGCGGCCGGCTTGAAGCGGCCCCGCAGAATGGCTGCGACGCCCGCTGCGGCGCCGCCGGCAATTAGCAAAAACTCGGTCAATCGCAGCAGGGCCAGGCGTGCGGGCGATGGAAACAGCAAGGCCAGATTCTTAGTCCAGCCCTCGCGGAGTTGCGCGAAGCTGTGGTACATGCGGGTGCGGATGGCATCGCCGCCAAAGCGAAAGAAAATCTTGCGGCCCGAGCCTTTGACCGCCTTGGCCAAGGCCACGTCTTCCAGCAGACTACTGCTCACCACCGCGTGTCCACCGATCGCGTTGTAGGCCTCACGCGCGATCAGGATGTACTGACCATTCGCGGCGGCCGCCGGCGACGTCGGATCACTGACCAGCGAGGGACGATAAGCTGCAGCCAGCTCGGCAAAAATGACGGGCATGACAGCGTTTTCCCAGAAGCCGTGTACTTCCTGCTCGGGAGAATAGGAAAGCAAAGCAGCGCCGCGCTGCCTCACTTCCGCGACTGCGCGGCACAGTGAGCCCGATTTGTGTACGGTGTCGGCATCCGTGAACAACAGCCATTCGCCGCGAGCGACTCCGGCTCCCGCGGCCATGGCGTTATTTTTTCCGGTCCAACCTGAAGGCGGTGCGTCAGCGTCCACGACGCGCACGGACGGGAACGACTGGGCAATCTCGCGGGTATGGTCGGTCGAAGCGTCGTTAACCAAGATGATTTCGTAACCCACGCCGGTCTGTGCCGCCAGCGATTCCAGGCAGGCGCCAAGGCAAGCCTCCTCGTTGCGTGCCGGCACGATTACCGAGACGCTTGGCCTGCTCGCGACTGTCTCTGGCGCCACCATGGGCCGAATTAGGTATTATAACTTTGTGCGACGTGCTTCGGTCCGGACCGGCATCCTAACCCTCTTCCTGACGCTGACGGGTTGTTACAGCGGCACCCGCCCTCCCCATATCGGTACGGCCGCCCCCGGCTTCACGGTTCAGGATGCCGACCGCAAGGTCAGCCTCGACGAATTTCGCGGCAAGGTGGTCGTGCTGAATTTCTGGGCCACCTGGTGTCCGCCCTGCCTCGATGAGATGCCATCACTAGTGCACATGCAGCAGAAGATGAAAGGTAAGGGGGTCGAAGTGGTGGCGATCAGCGTCGATGCCGACCAGAGCGCCTACCAGAATTTCCTGAAAGAGCACAACGTAGACATGCTGACCGTGCGCGATCCCGACCAGAAGAGTAACAACCTCTACGGGACATTCAAGTTTCCAGAGACCTACATCATCGACCGCCAGGGCGTCTTGCGCCGCAAGTTCATTGGCGCCATCGATTGGGGTACGCCTGAAATCCTGGATTATCTCAGTAAGCTTTAGTTCATTCTTCGGACGCGAGTTAAGGAAGAGTCAGGGCAAGAGCTTCCCGCAGGACAGAGTCTGGATTTCGCCGCAGCTCGGTCGCTTGCGCGGCAAGCTTCTTCTCGAGCTCTTCACGAGCCCGGGCTACTGAGTTAAATCCCGGAGTGTCCTTGAAGTTCCGCATCAAGGATTGCGATTTCAGCAGACAGGCGTACGCCAATCGTGGAGAAAAGCCTGAATCGCGTAGAAAAACTCCAAAGCTGTAGAGATCGCTGGCTGTGGCTTGTGAATCATCCAGCTTGCGGTCGAGCTCGAGACCATGTTGATAAAGCGGAAGCGCCTGCCCGGTCTTGCCCTGGCCAGCCTTGAGTTCGGCTTCGGCTATGCTGGCCGTGCTTTCCATTCTTGTTTCCCCGGCCTGGGCGGCAATTTTCTGCGCCAGTTCGTAAGTTTTTGCAGCCTGGTCCAAGTGATTCGCCTGAATTTGGCACTGGGCCAGCCGTAGGACGATCGCGATCAAGTCGTGTGCTGGTGGGCGGCTGTTCGCCCCTGCCTGCGCCACTTTGTTCAGAAACATCATGTAATACGGAATTGCGGCTTCCGGCTTCCCCTCCCGATCGAGTTCACCCGCAGTATAGAGATAAGCAGCGATCTGCGAACCATCGAGGGCGATTGCTTGCTTCCAATTTTGGATGGCCTCCTCGCCATGTCCCAGTTGATTGGCCAGAATGCCATGGTTCACTAGTAGATTCACATCCTGGGGCGTATACCGCAGCGATTGCTGCGTCAATGCATAAGCTTCGTCAAAACGATTCTTCTGCGTCAGGTAGTTGAGCAGCGCGTCCCGTGGAGCGGCATTGTTGGGATTTACCCGGAGCGCCTGAGTCCACGCGACGGTCGCTTCCTGGAATTTTCCCTCTTTGAGCTCCTTCCAGCCGAGACGCGTTTGCAAAGAACTATCGTAAGCATCGAGCGCTGCCGCACGCCGCAGATCAACTAAGCTCTCCTGGTGCAGCGCCAGATAATAGTGCACCTGGTCAATGCTTCCCCAGATCAGCAGAATCATAGCCGTCACGACGCGCAGTGCGCGGGCGGGCCGGGAGTCCCCGAACACCCAGCGCAACCTGCTTCCCCAGTGGCTCCCTGCATCTGCTATGGAGTCGGACACTCGCACCCGCGAATTCAGCAATAGCACGGCGATGCGGCTGTCCCGCAGTTTCCAAATGGCCCCGTCAAGCATGAAGTGATGAATATTCACCAGCGCCGTGAAAATCAGAAAGCTGGCACCAAAGTCGTAGTGGAAGAGCCGGCTGGCCAGCCAGGGTCCGGGAACGAAGAGCGCGATGCCGCCAGCGACCAGCACCGCGAAGTACGCGAAGGGCTGCCAACCGCCCGTGCCTTTTGCGCCTGCTTCTCGGCGGGCGTAGTAGCTAGTGATCCATAGATATTGCGCGGAATGCATGACCGCGAACACTCCGCTGCTGTAGCGGCTCTGTGGAAGTCGCAATCCCTCGGCGATGGACAATACGGTCGGCAAGAGAAACCATAGGCATTGCGTCGAGAAGAGTGTCAGGGCCGGTAGCAGCCGACGCCAACCCACCTGTTCCGCTAGACCGGACCAGCCGTAGGCCGAACAGCCAATGAACGCCACTGCAAGTAATAAGACGGCAACGGAGGTGACCCGTTCGGGAATACCGGGCGAGACGAACAAAGGATCATTCGAGGATCCAGTGAGGAAACTGAGAAGCAAAATCAGATAAGAAATCAGAAATGCCGAGTACAAGGCTCGTCGACCGGGGACTGAGGGGGCTGCGCCGCCTCGCCGGGCGAACATCATAAACAGGCCATAATTCTGGCCGCTGTAGTGCCAAGGGCTCCAGATAAGGTAAAGCGTGAAAATCCAGGGAATGGCGCGGAACCAGAAGTGCGACAAGATCAGTGTCAGTGCAATGAGGGCCGTGATGTGAACCGTAAAAATGCGGTATTTATGAAAATCCGCCGCGCTGTGGTAAGCGCGATAAATCGTCGCCATGTAATGAGGATAGTTGAAGAAAAGGGCCAATCCGTAAAACGCGATTGACCAGCCCATCGCGCTCGAACGTGAAGCGTAGTAAGCAAGCAGCAGCAGGGGGCCAGACCACGCGCCGCATCCGACGATAAGGTCAAGCCAGGGGTTGTATACCCAGACCGGAGGAGCGGACTGAGGTAGTGGTCCAGTGATGGATTTTTTCATCTCGATTGCAAAACCCGGTGGCGGTTCCAGTCCTGCGCGGATTATAAGTTGGCGATGCAGAGAGGCGGCGTACCCAAAAGGGTTCGGCTGAAAGTAACCGAACTTCAGGAACTCCAGGTGACCCCGGGGGTTGCTTTTCGGGGCATTCCTTTACGCGGCTTTACAATCACAGCGTGAAGTCCTGGGACGTCATCATCGTCGGCGGTGGAATCATCGGGCTCTCGCTCGCGATCGCGCTACGCAAGCGTGGCGCTACAGTCCTGATCGTGGAGCGCGGTGAACCCGGGCGGGAGGCATCGTACGCCGCTGCCGGCATGTTGGCTGACTTCCCGCTGGAAATGCCGCCTGGGCTTCAACCCCTGGCCACCGCCAGCGCGCGCATGTATCCCGAGTTCGTGCATGAACTGCAGGATGAATCCGGCGTAAATGTTGATCTGCGCGACCAAGGCACCATCGTTTTTCCCACGCAGGAGCACCTCCACGAGCGCCCCAGCCTGATCACGGAGTGTCCGCTTCCCTCACCCCTGGCCGAACTCGAGCCCGCGCTCGGCCACGTAAGGCTGCCGGGAATTTATCTGAAGGAGCGCAGTTTGGATCCTCGCGCTCTCACCGCGGCGGCCCTGAAAGCCGCCCACCATCGCGGTGTAGATATTTCTTCCGGGACGGTCGTCACCGGGGTACTGCTGGAAAATGGACGCGCGAACGGCGTCAGCACTGGCAAGACGAAATATTCCGCTGCCACCGTCGTGAATTGTGCGGGGGCGTGGGCCGGGAAACTGCCGCCGCACCAATTTCCGACTCGCCCAGTCAAGGGACAGATGCTTTCGCTGGCGGGAACGTCTCGCGACTTGCTGCGCCACGTGATTCGCGCTCCTGAAATTTACCTGGTTCCGCGCAGCGATGGCCGCATTCTGGCGGGAGCGACTGTGGAAGAAGCGGGATACGACAAGCGGACCGACACGGACACGATTCAGCGCATGCATCAGGCGGCAATCCGTCTGGTTCCCGCTCTTGCCCGGGCTCGCATGCTGGAAGCATGGGCAGGTCTGAGGCCTGGGTCTCCCGACAATCTGCCGGTTCTCGGCGCCACCCGGACCCCGGGCTATTTCGTGGCGACCGGTCACTTCCGCGACGGAATCCTCCTTACCCCGGTTACCGCGCATGTGATGGCGCAGGTGCTGACCGGTGGCAGTCCCGAATATGACCTCTCACCTTTTTCGCCGGCACGCTTTCAGAACTGATGAACACCCTCACGCCCATCACGGCTGATCACATCAGAGAGCACAACGACTCCCTAGCCCTCCTCTAGCGCACTTTCTGGGGCGACCACATCCATCACGGACTGTTTCCGGACCATGAAGGGCCCGCGGATGCGCAGGTCCGGATGCTCGACCATGGCGTCAACCTCGTCGGTCTTCCACCGTTGCTCATGTACTGGACGTGGGCTGTGGACATGGCGGCACTCTGATCCACCTGGCGCGATCTCTCGCCAACACGGGAACAGGACTGACTCTCAGCCCCAAGCAGGCCAGACTGGCCCAGGAAGGAGCATTCTGCCAGGGCGCGGGTTGCACGCCGGGTGAACTTTGAGTCGCGAACGCTGACTCGTTCGACGTCCCCGCCGCGGCGTTCGACCTGGTGTGGACGATGGAATCTTCCGAACACCTCGCCGACAAATCGCGCTACTTCAGCAACGTCGGACGCACCCTGCGACCAGGTGGCCAACTGCTTCTGACAGCAGGGACCGGCTCGATGGATTGTCCTCGCGTGCGTGAAGTGACGCGGACATTCCTATGTCCGGAGTTGTGAACCGGGGAATAATACCCATGCGCGATCGAGTCCGCCGGAATGCGATTGCGCCACTGTGAGGACTTGACTGCGAGAATCGTACGCACCTGGGAGATTTGTCAGGAGCGCGCACGCGCCGCCAGCATTGCCGTCAAATTACTGCCGCGAGCAGCACGCGAATTTGTGGAGGCTATCGACATCATGCTCGATGCCCACCGCTCGGGCGACCGGACCTATTCCGTGTTGGTTGCCGAAAAGTAGCGCAAGCCAAGAACGGTCCTCGAAGCTGCGGGCGGGACCCCCCACGCCAGCCGCGGGGACGGCGACGCTACATTGGGATCGCACTCACCGCGCTAAGCCGCGGAGCGGCGCAAGAATGCAGCCCAGGGCGCAAGCCCTGGGTGAAACGGCGGAAATGACCGAGCCCTGAACGGGCGAAAGAAACATTGGCAACGAAGACCTCGAACCCAATGTCCTTTCCATCTTTCTCCATGCGTGGTCAGTTATACTAAAGCGTTTTCTCCCAAGAAAGGCACAGCCCATGGCCTCTCCCGCAGTCGACTACGCCCGTGGCAATCAGCAGCGCTTCCTCAATGAGCTGAAGGACCTGCTGCGCATCCCCAGCATCAGCACTCTCCAGGAGCACAAGTCCGACGTCCAGAAAGCCGCTGACTTTGTGGCCACCGAACTTCGCCGCATCGGGCTCGAGCACGTCGAGACCATTCCCACCAAGGGTCATCCGCTGGTCTATGCCGACTGGCTACACGCTCCGGGCAAGCCGACCGCGCTCTGCTACGCGCACTACGACGTGCAGCCTCCCGATCCGCTCAACGAATGGATCTCTCCGCCGTTTGACCCCACCGAGCGCAACAACAACCTTTACGCTCGCGGCGCGGTCGACGACAAAGGCCAGCTATGGATGGAAATCAAGGCCGTCGAGGCTTTGACGAAAGGTCACAACGGCACTCTGCCGCTGAATGTGAAGTTCATCATCGAAGGCGAAGAAGAGGTGGGAGGCGAGTCGATCGCCGCGTACGTGCGCAAGGAAAAGGCCAAGCTGAAGGCTGATTTTGCCCTAGTCTGCGATACTGAACTTTTTGCCCACGATCTTCCGACCCTGTGCGTGGGACTCCGCGGTTTGGTCTACACCGAAATCGAAGCGGTGGGAGCCAAAACTGACTTGCATTCTGGAATGTACGGCGGAGCCGCGCCCAATCCCTTCTTCGGCCTGATCGAAGTCATCAGCAAGCTGAAGGACGCCAAGGGCAAGGTGCTGATCCCGGGTTTCTACAAGAATGTAAAAGCTCCCAGCAAAGATGAACTGAAGGCGTGGAAGCGGCTGCCGTTCAACGAGGGGCACTATCGCAAGACGGAAGTAGGTTCGTCCGTATTGACGGGTGAACCCGGCTACCCAGTTCTCTACCGCACCTGGGCACGTCCTACCCTCGAAGTCCATGGCATGCCCGGCGGGTTCGTCGCTCCCGGCGCGAAGACGGTAATCCCAGCCAAAGCGTCGGCCAAGGTTTCCATGCGGCTGGTACCGAACCAGGACCCCGATGACATCCTCAAGCGCTACAGGAACTTCGTAAAGAAGCTCACACCCAAGGGCATTCAGACCAATATCAAAGTTTGGAGCAAAGGCGCCGCGTGCGTGGTAGGCACCGACAACAAGTACATTAAGGCCGCCACGGAAGCGCTGCACGATGTCTTCAAGAAAGAAACAGTCTTCATTCGCTCCGGCGGTTCGATTCCCATCGTCACTGATTTCCAGGACGTGCTAAAAATTCCCAGCGTGATGATGGGCTTCGGCCTGCCCGACGACAACCTACACGCGCCCAACGAGAAGTTCCACATCCCGAATTTCTACCGCGGAATCGAGTCGATCTGTTTGTTTTTCGAGAAGCTGGGCCAGTAGGAATCCGCGCTCAAGACGATATCGCACTGGGGAAACGAGTCTGAAAGTCCAGCAGACCGACCCAGTCTGGCGTAATGGCGATTCGCACCATTTTCGAAGTGCGGGTGCGAAGCTCGTCCATCCAGGCCTGTCCCTGTTCGCGACCGAAGTAGCGCTCGGCCGCTGCTGCATACTCCGGAACTATCCCGTCCACTGTTTCCAGGCGCGCCGTGCCGCGCAACAGCAACTGTCATGCGTGACCTACTCTGCACCGACAACGGGATGCTGTGCTCGAGTTATCGAGAGCACGTGGGATTCTGGAAGCACGTGGATTCTGAGCTTGTAGCAGAGCGCGGTCAAGCTCCTTTGTTCGACTGTTTCTGAATAGGGACTTTTCTAACGATTTGCATCTAACGATTTGCAGCGTGTCCGTAGCAAGTTAAAAGGTCCGGTTTTCGTAGCACGTGAGTTGTCCGGTTTTAGTTAAGTTAACCAGCAGCAGTCGGGGCTGTGGGAAAGTGGGAATCCCGCGCAGTTTGCGGGATTTCCAAGCGAGGTGGGAAAGTC
>CATPBJ010000224.1 GCA_955652395.1 uncultured Terriglobales bacterium
AAAGAATTGTCCGTATTGCGGGTGTTCCAAGATCTACACCTCTTCTTCTTGCACGACTCTGTGGCAGACGATCTCAGCCCTGTTCTTGCTCCGACTTGTGAGATGTCACGTTTGCATGCGCCGTCACTACCGGCCCATTTTTCTGCGCACTGCCGAGAATCCGGCAAGGAAAGCGGCCCAGCGGGAGGCCGCTGGAGTCTTGGCGATCAAGGAGAAGGAGAAGCGTCCCGCCTAAACCGCAAGAGGCTGGTCCACCATGCTCTCTCTTGTGGTTCTGTTTCGGGACTTTTCCACTAAGATCGGTGCAAATTCGCCTTTTCTTCGCTCAAACACCGGTGTATAATCCGCCCTTCGACACCTTCTACATTCTTCATAACTCAAAAGGAGCCGCATTCTTATGGCTGACGAACGAACAAAAGCAATTGACCTGGCGTTCGCGCAAATCGAAAAGCAGTTTGGCAAAGGCTCGATCATGCGGCTGGGCTCGAAGGAAGCCATCGTTCCCATCGCCGTGATTCCCACGGGCGCGATTTCCTTCGACGCCGCTCTGGGCGTGGGCGGCTTCCCGCGCGGGCGCGTAGTCGAAATCTTCGGACCGGAATCTTCCGGCAAGACCACCATCGCACTGCAAGTTATCGCCCAAGCCCAAAAGACCGGCGGCATGGCGGCGTTTGTCGATGCCGAGCACGCGCTCGATCCCGGGTACGCCAAGAAGCTCGGTGTGGATGTGGACAACCTGCTGGTCTCCCAGCCGGACTACGGAGAGCAAGCGCTCGAGATTACCGAGGCGCTGGTGCGCTCCGGCGCAATCGACGTGCTGGTGGTGGATTCGGTAGCCGCGCTCGTCCCCAAGGCCGAACTCGATGGCGAGATGGGCGACAGCCACATGGGCTTGCAGGCCCGGCTCATGTCGCAGGCACTGCGCAAATTGACCGGAACGGTTTCCAAGTCGCGCACCTGTCTCATCTTCATCAACCAGATTCGCGAAAAAATCGGAGTCATGTTCGGCAATCCGGAAACTACCACCGGCGGGCGCGCTCTGAAGTTTTATTCCTCGGTGCGCGTGGACATTCGCCGCATCGCGGCGATTAAAGAAGGAGACGTGGTTACGGGCTCGCGCACCAAAGTCAAAGTGGTGAAGAACAAGGTTGCTGCGCCTTTCCGCGAAGCTGAGTTCGACATCATGTACGGGGAAGGTATTTCGCGTGAAGGCGATTTGCTCGATCTGGCGGTGAACAACAATCTATTGGAAAAATCTGGCGCCTGGTACAGCTATCAAGGCGAACGCATCGGCCAGGGCCGCGAGAACGCACGCCAGTTCCTCAAGGACAATGTTGGGACTTTCGCCAAGCTGGAAGCTGAAGTGCGCAAGCATCTGGGATTGACTCCCACAGGCGTGCAACCCACCGCTGCAGCACCGGCACAAACCCCTGCTGCCAGCGCTCCGCAGGGAACCGGCGCTCGCGTTACCACTATGCCCAGCGCGGTGCCTGAAGCTGCCAAGGTGCCGGCGGCGAGACGGTAGTCAGGCCGCTCAGTTTATCCGCGTGGTCACTTCGATTCCGCGTGAGCGGGCGACATCTTCGTTAGCCGTAATCGCCAACCCTTTGAACTTCGGGTGAAGACATCCGTATTTTCTTCGTCAAAGAACTTTGTGGTGTCAGGCGTCTGACGATACTGCTTGAGGTACGTCACGACGGCTGTATCCCCGAATAAATCTACTCGCATGTTCTTTTTCTGTATCGTGTATGGGTTTGGACCATTGTGGGCGGCAAAATTCCGTTTCACATTTGTTTGAAACCCGCTTTTCGTCAGCACCTTCGCTCCAAGACCAACCCAGTCATCTGCAAGCAAGTCCGTGACTGATGGATCGTTTTGCTGCTCAAATTTGGCAGTTTCGGACTCAATGCGGCGAAGTTCGCTTTCGTCTTGCCCATTCGAAGAATTTTGAAGCCGTGCGGGCGCGCCAATCGTAAGCAGTCCCGCAATAGCCAAGAGGAAAGCCCTATTTCGCACGATTCACCCCCGGGTACGTATGGTAGCTCCATGCCAGGTCATCAAATCTGGGGCAGTCGTTGAGAGCAGGCTGGCGGGCAGTCGAGAGCCGCAGTGAGTTGGCCCACCCCAAAATAATTGCTATCTCTCATCCTCGCCGCATAGAATCTTCTTTAACCCTAGCCTGCCCGTTGTCCGTCAGGAAAAATGAGGTCTCTTGAAGAAGGTCATCGCCATCTATCCCGGCTCGTTTGATCCACCGACCAACGGGCACCTGGATCTGATCGAACGGGGCAGCAAGATTTTCGACGAGCTTATCGTGGCCATCCTGCGCAATCCGGACAAGAATCCGCTGTTTAGTCTGGGCGAACGCCGCGCTATGCTGGAAGCCTTGACCGCCGATTTCAAGAACGTTCGGGTGGATGTCTTCGACGGTCTGACGGTGGATTACGCGGCCCGGGTCAAGGCCAGCGCCGTGTTGCGCGGGATTCGGGCATTAAGCGATTATGAATACGAGCTGCAGATGGCCATGATGAACCGCAAGCTGCAGCCCGACCTGGAGACGGTCTTCATGATGCCGGCGGAACAATATTCCTACCTGAGCTCCCGGCTGGTACGCGAGGTGGCAAAACTGGGAGGATCGATCCGGGATCTGGTGCCCGAAATGGTGGAACGTCGGTTGACAGAGAAACTCGATCCGGCAATCAAGCTGAAGGATGCCAGACCCAGAATAGAAAAAAAAACAGGGAAGAGAACAGGAAAAAGAGCATGACTCCAGTTACGGAAGCGACCCCATCCGTGAAATTTACGGAACGAATCAACCGCATCGAGCCTTCTGCCACTATGGCAGTCGTAGCGGAAGCCGACAAACTGCGCCAGCAGGGCATCGATGTCGTGGACTTCGGCGCCGGTGAACCGCATTTTTTAACGCCGCCGCATGTCAAAGATGCCGCCATCGCTGCTATCCAGAATAATTTTTCGAAGTACACGGCGGTAGGTGGAACGACTGAGCTGCGCGACGCCATCGTGCACCGCCATGCGGCTGATTTCCAGTCCGACTACCGTCGCGAGGAATCGATGGCTTCGGTTGGGGGCAAGCATGCCTTGTTCAACGCCATCCAGGTACTGGTGGAGCACGGCGATGAAGTGATCCTGCCGGTGCCGTATTGGGTGTCGTTCAAGGACATCGTGCGCTACGCCGGCGGGAATTGCGTTCTGCTCGAAGGTGACGAAACTCAGGGCTTCCGGGTTACGGCGGAGATGATCGAGCGCCTGGTGACTGCCCGCACCAAGATGATTATTTTGAATTCGCCGTCGAATCCCTCGGGCGCAGTGATGTCGCCGAAAGATTTGAAAGCGGTGGTACAGCTGGCGGCCGAGCGCGGCATCTGGGTGCTCTCCGATGAGTGCTATGTGTACCTGAACTACACCGGCGAGCAATTCTCCGTGGGATCGCTGCGCGATTACCGCGAGCGCATGATCATCATCGGTTCGCTGTCAAAGACTTACGCCATGACCGGCTGGCGGCTGGGTTACGCGCTGGGGCCGGCGGCGGTGATTGCCGCCATGCAGAAGCTGCAGAGCCAGTCGACTTCGAATCCCACTTCGATCGTGCAGAAGGCTGCGGTGGCGGCTCTGAACGGCCCGCAGCAGTGCGTCGAAGATATGCGTCTGGAATACATCCAATTGCGCGATCATGTGGTCAAGGGCCTGCGTTCCATCCCCGGCGTGCGATGCACGCTGCCCGAGGGCGCGTTCTATGCCTATCCCAATATTTCGTCGTTCATCGGGCGTGGCGGCATCAAGTCGGCTTCCGATTTGGCCGGCCGACTGCTGCGCGAGGCGCATGTGGCCACGGTCCCCGGCGAAGGCTTTGGCACTCGCGAACACGTTCGGGTCTCCTACGCCACCACGGTAACCGAACTGGATCGTGGACTGGAGCGCATGCGCAAGTTCCTGGCGGCCTTGTAGGGAACCGCTCCACAGAAAATCCTCGGGCGTGTGCCTGAGTTGTAGTCCCGCATGCATATCGCGTGAGCGCTCTTTATCCATTTTCGATGCTGCCGGTCTTCGACCCGCGTCCCTGGGGCACGCTCGATCTTTCGCCGATCTACCCCAACCACAAGTTCGAGGAGAAGATCGGCGAAGCCTGGCTGACCGGCGATGCTGGCAAAGTGGCAAACGGTCCCTTGAGTGGGCAGTCACTCGCGGACCTGAGCGTGAAGTATGGCCGTGAGTTGGTGGGCGAAGCTGTGCTGGAGCCCAACCGTTTCCCGCTGCTCCTGAAATTTCTCTTTCCTCACGAAAAGCTTTCCGTGCAAGTGCATCCGGACGACGAGGCGGCTCATCGGGTTGGGCTGCCCTGCGGCAAAACCGAATGCTGGTACGTTGCGCATGCCCGGCCCGGCGCACAGATTGGACTGGGCCTCAAACCCGGCGTTACCCGCGAACAATTCGCGCTCTCCATTGAACAAAAACGCGCCGAGGAGCTGCTGAACTGGATCAACGTCTACCCGGGCGAGATGATTTACGTGGCTGGCGGGACTGTGCACACGCTGGGTCCGGGATCGATCATGGTGGAAACCCAACAGCAGTCGGACACGACGTATCGTCTCTACGATTACGGTCGCCCGCGAGAACTGCATCTGAAGGAGGGGCTGGCAGTCATCAAGGAAAAGGTTGGATCCGGGAAGGTGGTTCGTCCCGCGCCTTCGAATTTGAACGGCGGACCAAATCGCCGCGCGCCACTGATCTCATCACGTTACTTCAAGGTGGACATGTTTGAGCTCAAGGAGCCGCATTCCCTCCGGACACACGACGAAAACGGAAAGCATTCGGTCCAGATTCTGGTGGCGGTGGAAGGCTGCGGAATCGTCGAAGCCGCCGGAACTAACCCGGTTACACTGGCCAGGGGCGATGCCGTGGTTGTGCCCGCCGCGGTGGGCGAGTTTCAGGTGCGTCCACAATGGTCGGTGGAGTTTCTCAAGGCGTCGGTACCCGGCGTGTCCGTGCTGGAGCCCGAGACCAGGCTATAGGGAAGAAGAGTCGGATTTCAGATTGTAGATTTCAGATTGGAGAGATTTTCAATCTGCAATCTAAAATCCGAACTCTTCAATCTTTGAATGTGTGGCTAAGACGAATTTCCATCCCGTGATTCTCGCCGGCGGCCGCGGCACCCGCTTCTGGCCGCTGAGCCGGCAACGTCGGGCCAAGCAATTGCTGGCGCTCGATGGGAAGCAGACCATGATTCAGCAGACCGTGGCGCGCCTGCTGCCGCTGGCCTCGTCCGCGCATTTCTGGGTCATCACCAACGAACATTTGCGGCGTGAGATCGCACGCCAGCTTCCTCGGCTCAGCCGGGACCAGATTCTGGCCGAACCGGTCGGGCGCAACACGGCGCCAGCCATCGGTTTGGCGGCGTTCATCCTGATGACGACCGACCCCGATGCGGTGATCGGCTTGTTTCCTTCCGATCACGTAATCGGCAACGAAAGAAGATATCGCGAAGTGTTGAAGAATGGGATGGAAATCGCCGCCGCGGGAGAAAATATCGTGGTGCTGGGGATCCGTCCCACTCGTGCGGAGACTGGCTACGGCTACATTGAAGCCGGTTCGTCGTTCGAGGGCGCCGCGCTGCGCGTGCGGCGCTTCACGGAGAAGCCGGATGGATCTCGCGCCGCCGAATTCGTGAAAGCGGGAAACTACTTCTGGAACAGCGGCATGTTTCTGTGGAGCGCGCGTACCCTGTCTAACGCGCTGCTCGAACACTTGCCGAAGACAGCCTCGTTGTTGCAACAGATAGCGGCCACGTTCGGCACGCGTAAGTTTGCCGCCACGTTTGCCCGGCTTTATCCAAAATGCGAAAACATCAGCATCGATTATGCTGTGCTCGAGCCCCGCTCCGCTAAAGGAGAGCTAGACTCCAACATCATTTGCCTTGCCGCCGATTTCGGATGGAATGATCTGGGATCGTGGACCGCGTTGCACGAACACCACTTGGGCAAGAGCCGGCCCAAGGATGACAACCTAATTGCCGGGGAAGGATGGTTCACGCTCGATGCCCGCGGAAACTACATTCACGCGCCCGGAAAATTTGTCGCTGCCCTCGGCGTAAGCAATCTGGTAGTAGTCGAGACAGAAGATGCTCTGCTGATCACCACTCGCGAACAGGCCCAGGACGTGGGAAGAGTCGTGAAGTATCTGGACGAGAAGAAACTACGTAATCTGGTGTAGTTCGCTGGGGATAGTCGTTGGTCGTTAGTCAAAAGCTAACGCCTCGAGACTAACGAACTAGCGAACAATGACCAACGACTAGCGACCAATGACTAATATCAAATTTGGCACCGACGGCTGGCGCGGCATTATTGCCGACGATTTTACTTTTGAGAACGTCCGTCGTGTGGCGGGCGGGATTGCTGCGTACGTTCTGACGCATGAAGATGCGGCTCGCGGCGTTGTCATCGGCTATGACACCCGTTTTGCCTCGGAGGCCGCGGCCCGGTTGACGGCGGAGACCATTGCCGGAGCGGGCATTCCAGTGCAGATCACCTCGGATTCGACGCCGACGCCCGCGATTTCGTACGCCGTGAAAAGTCAGGGTGCCGCCGGCGGAGTGGTCATCACGTCCAGCCACAATCCGTTTAACTGGAACGGCGTGAAGTTCAAGGCGAAATTCGGCGGGTCGGCCACGCCCGCCATCATGAAGGTGATTGAAGAAGAAGTCGCCGCTGGCTCGATGCCGAAAGGTCACTCGGCTTCCATCACAGAAGTGGACCTGAAGCCGGCATACATGGAAGCTATATGCCGATTCGCGGACCTCGATCTCATTGCCAAAGCGAACTTCCGCTTCGCAGTGGATTCGATGTACGGTTCCGGGCGCGGCGTCCTGACGCAGATCTTCCAGAATCGCGGCATTCACTACGTCGCGATCCGCCAGGAGTTGAATCCGCTTTTTCCCGGGATCAATCCAGAGCCCATCGAGCCGCACATCGAAATGCTGCGGCAGACCGTGCTGAAGGAACGCTGCCATGCCGGGCTGGCCACCGACGGTGACGCAGACCGCATCGGCGCCATCGCCGAAGATGGCAGTTTCGTAGACTCGCACAAATGCTTCGCGGTCCTTCTGCGCTGGGTTCTGGAACGGAAGAAATGGCCTGGCGACGTGGTGCGAGCCTTCAACACCACCGGCATGGTAGACCGAATCGCAGCCAGGCACGGACGCAAACTGATTGAGTGTCCGATCGGATTCAAGTACATCGCCGACTTGATGATGGCGCAGGAAATTGTGGTCGGTGGCGAGGAATCCGGCGGAATCGGATACTCTCGCTATCTGCCGGAGCGCGACGGCACGCTCAACTGCCTGTTGTTGGCCAACGTAATGGCGGAAGAGCGCAAGCCGCTGGGGCAGTTGGTCGCCGATCTGCAGCGTGAGTACGGGCCGCACTACTACGGACGTCGCGATCTGCACATCACGGAAGAGATGAAACAAGGCGCCATCCAGCGGGCTGGTTCTGACCAGACCAACCATCTTGGTCGATATTCCATCAAAAGGAAGGAAGGGCTCGACGGAGTGAAGTTCTTTCTGGACGTTCCCAGCAACGACGCATCCACCAACGGCAACGGGGCTGTGCCCTGGGTGCTGTTTCGGATGTCCGGCACTGAGCCGCTTTTGCGAGTTTATTCCGAGGCTGCATCGCCCGCATTGGTGAGCGATATTCTCTCCACTGCCGAGGCGTTTGTCAGGGGTAGCGGTTCGTAGGGAACGATCTTTCGTTACGGACAATCGCGGCAAGAGACGACCACGGAAGACGCGGAAGACACGGATAACCATTGGCCTTCTGAGTCTCGCATTTCGGTTTCGGGGATACGATAATCGATCAGGCAAACATGGTTTCAGCAGCCGCTATCGTCCCGGTTCCTGCCGATTCGCCTGCAGCGCGGCGTTACAACCGCATCCGGCGTTGGCTCGGCGTTGCCGACTTTGTCCTAGGACTGGCCCTGATGGTCGTGTTGCTGGCCACCGGATGGAGCGGCGCTCTTCGGGATATTGCCTATGAATCTGCATTTCAGCACTATGGATTAGCCCTGTTTCTGTACGTGCTGATGCTCATGGTGCTGGCCAAAGTGCTCGGACTGTGCCTGGACTACTACAGTTTTCGCCTCGAACACCGATATCAGCTTTCGAATATGGGGCTGCGCGCCTGGCTCTGGGATGAGAGCAAGGGCCTTCTGGTGGGCCTTGTCCTGGCCGGGATCGTGGCCGAGTTGCTGTATTTCATCATGCGCCAGGCGCCGCAGCACTGGTGGCTGATTGCCTGGGCGGCATTCCTGGGACTGTTCGTGCTGCTGGCGCAACTGGCTCCGGTGGTCCTGTTTCCAATTTTCTACAAATTTGCGCCGCTGAAAAATGAGGAATTGAAAGAGCGGCTGGTGCGGTTGGGTGAGCGTGCGGGAACACGGGTCCGCGGTGTTTACCAATGGAAGCTTTCGGAAAAAAGTAAGAAGGCGAACGCGGCCCTCACCGGACTTGGTAACACTCGGCGAATCATTCTCGCGGATACGTTACTCGCGAACTACTCCACCGACGAGATCGAGGCCGTACTGGCCCACGAACTCGGCCACCACGTGCATCGGCATATTTTCAAAAGCATCCTGGTGCAGGCAGGAATCACGTTCGTCGGATTCTGGGCAGCCAATTGGGTGCTCCACTATGCGGTGGACCGGCAGCATATGTTCGAGACCCTGTCCGATTTTGCCAATCTTCCTTTGTTGATGCTGGTCGCCACCACGCTTTCGTTCCTGGTGCTGCCGCTGCTCAACGCTTACTCCCGTTTTAACGAGCGCCAGGCGGACCGCTACGCTTTCCGCTCCATCCCCACGGTTCAGCCTTTCATCTCGGCCATGGACAAACTGGCAGAGCAAAATCTG
The DNA here is from genome assembly GCA_955652395.1 of uncultured Terriglobales bacterium. Classification (GTDB taxonomy): domain Bacteria; phylum Acidobacteriota; class Terriglobia; order Terriglobales; family Acidobacteriaceae; genus JAIQFF01. The sequence continues at coordinate 8,923 of CATPBJ010000224.1, forward strand.
GCGGAACGTTCCCCAGCCCCATGGGTGGAATGGTTCTTTCATTCGCATCCGGCGATATCGCGGCGCGTGGCAGCGGCCCGGGCTTGGGCAAGAGTTCAGCCGGCAACTCCAAATCACTAAAGAAGATGTAGGCGCGAGCGTCCTCGCTCGTGCGAAAATCAGTTTTCACCAATTACTTGGCGGTCTGACTCGGGACGCACGAGCGGGGGACGCTCGCGCCTACATTGCACCTGTCCTTAGCAAGTTAAAATGTCCGGTTTTCTTAGCACACGATATGTCCGGTTTCA
>CATPBJ010000225.1 GCA_955652395.1 uncultured Terriglobales bacterium
ATCTTCATGGATATCACCCGGCAGACATAGTGTGGAGCGGTGTTCTTGCGAAACTCGCGGCGCAAGCCTGGGAGATGGGAGAGACAGAACTGACTCTGATCCATGGGCACGGACGCAATCGGGGCATCACACCAGGTTTCGTGAACACCAATACCGGGTTCTTTGGATTAGAGATAAGAAAGGCTTTGCGGCACGATAAAGAACTGCGCCGATGGATTCACCATACAACACTGGATTGCAGCGACCCGGGTCTTACTAGGGTATCCTTGAAGCCAAACCGTTCTCCCCTCCGAACGTGCCTAGATCCCAACTTGCTGCCGGAATAGCGGTCGCAGCGAAGAGTTTGTCGTCAATTGGCGAAACATCGCCTTTGCACCACGGGGTTCTGAGCGATATGGCCTGCTTACGACAGTTAGTTCGACGGCATTACGCCAACCTTGTTCGCCTATTGCGACAAATAGGTTCACTCATCCCCATCATCTGCCGAAGGATGAGCTCGCTAACTCATTGAATACACTGCTACGACTACATGCCTAGCCAGAGTTAGGGTTGGCGTGGCAAATGCAAGTGGTGTTTCAGACTCGTGTGCCGCCTGAGTTATATCGAGAGGGGCAAATTGGATGCGGAAACAGAAAGGCTTTTCATTGATTGAGCTGCTGATCGTGGTGGCGATCATCCTGATCATCGCTGCGATCTCCATTCCAAACTTGCTGCGGGCGCGCATTGCCGCCAACGAGTCGTCTTCAGTCAGCTCGATTCGCACTATTAATACAGCCGAAGTAACTTATTCGATAGCGTATCCGACGGTTGGCTATTCGGCCACGCTGGTTGCCTTGGGACCGGGCGCGGGTGTTCAAGCCTGCCCGGCAGGTGGACCGACTAGCGCGGCTGCTTGTCTCCTCGACTCTGCGCTTGCGAACAACATCGCCGGCGGCGGTAAGAGCGGTTACACGGTTGACGCTGTGGGCGCGGTTGTGGCCCCCGCGACCACGAACGTGGTTTACGGTGTGGGCTCAGCCCCACTGGTTTTCAACCAGACTGGTGTGCGGCGTTTCTGTTCATCGGCGGACGGTGTGATTCACTTCGATCCGAACACAGCCGGGGTTACCACTCGGACTACTGCAGGTGTGGCCGCGTGCAGTGCGGCTCCTTACCTGGTTCTGCAGTAAACGAATTAGGCAGGAGAACTCGCAAAAGATGCTGAATTGGGCATTGGTCATCACCGACGCCTCTTTCGTCTATGGGATTGTGAGCCACGAGCCCTCTCAGACTTTCGGGCACGATTGTTGGCGTAACATCGCCATAGCGCGCACTGACCTGATTCTGGCAGCATAGGCGTATCTCCTTATCTCCGAAGGTTCCAGTCCAGCAAATTGGACGAGTGCCTTTTCGCTTCCATGATAGGGTTTCGCGGCAGGCACCATGTCTACCGATAACAACAACAATCGGCAAGGGGATGTCCGATACCGGATAGCGAGCTTCATGCAGGCGGAGGGGCAAGCCCGCCGCAAAGAGGTGACGCAAGAAGACGTCCGGACGCTGAGAGCCGCCGCCTGTCGTCTCGATCAGATGTTGAAGGAGATCGCCGAGGCCGAAGAAGCCCGGTGCGTCGAAACGCTCCGAGCCGCGGGCTGTCGTCTCGATCGCTTGCTAGCCGGCGTAACCGGGAAGGCAGCTATGCCCGAATTGAAGCTGCGTCGCCCCAAGAAAGACACTACAGCGAGATGAGCCGACTCACTCGTCCCGCCAAAACTTTCCGGCTCCTCGGGATTGCCAGTATATCCGAGGCTGGGGAAGGAATATTCACCCGAGATCGTTGGTTGACGATAAATCAATTGCACTCATTGACGGGATGGCAATTCGCCATCAAAACTAGGCTGTTTGGAAGGGTTTTCTAGTGCCGAAGAATGCGGAAAAGCTAGATGAGGAAAGGGTTTTAGGTTGTTGACCTCAAAATTGACACGGTAGATGTGTGAGCAGAAGTCCCTCCTTATTACCGATTTGCCCTTGCTTGTTCTAAGATTGCGTACCGTGAAAGTCTATCTACTGGTGGTCCTTTCTCTCCTGATCCGGCCAATTTTGATGATGGCCTCTGACAATGCAAGGCAGGACAGCAAGAACTTGATTGAGCAAGCGGAAGCAAAAGCAAATATTTTTGCGCTGCCAACTTTCGAGATGAAGGCAAAGGTCCGAATCATCAGCAACGATAAGCCTCTCGATGGTTCTTATTTATTTCTCTGGAACGGCCCCGCACAGTGGCGAGAGGAGATCAGTTTTCCGGGCTACAGCGAAATTCAGGTGGGTGGCAAGGGGCTGGTTTTCCTCAAACGAAGCACGGATTTCCTTCCGTGGCGAATGTACCAGCTGCACTCATCACTCGGCTACTCCTCGCTCGGTAACGGGTCGGGAGTGCCACCGTTTTCTGAGTTATGTTGAAAAAGGAAAGCCTGTCGCCGAGGTTGAAATTACAGAACTCACAACACCGGTGCCGTTGTCATCGTCTGCCTTCGAACCCCCGCAAGGTGCGATTTCACAACCAGGCTGCATGAATCCCAGTCCGTTTCACCTACTCAACCGAGTGCCACCGCACTATCCAGAACAAGAGAGGCAGTCCGATGTCGAAGGTTCAGTCGCAATGGATACAACGATCGGGAAGGATGGTATTCCGCGAGAATTTCGAATCGTGTCTGGCGCGACGCCAGGGTTAAACAATGCTAGTCTTGCTGCGGTTCAGCAATGGCGGTGGGAACCTCGACCTGCGATGGTGTAGGAGTTGATGTCGAAACGGTAATCACGATCAATTACCGGCTACAGTAAGGCGGCATCCAACATCGCCACAAATACGCCATGTCTTCAGGAAACAAGCTGTGGATCGAAAGCGGATCATGTGGGTGTCGAGCAGAATTGTAGCCAGTCGCAACGCCAGCACGCAACTTTCACACCTTCACCCACGAAGGGAGCCAGCGATGCAGGGCGCAGTCAGGCTTGAGGTAGCTCCCAGTGAACCCAACGTGGAATTGACTGCTAAATTTCCGCTGACTGCTACGCTGGTGGATGCAGCCGGGGCAGGCTTCGAGATGACGATCACCTCCGTCGTCGATAAAGTGCAATAGATTTCATTACAGGTGATTCCCAAGGTGGTGCTGGCGATGTTGAGTAAACGGGAAGGGAGTAATGCTAGAAAGTTCATCGCAAGTCCTTCCCGTCATCACGGCCATCACGTTCTGGCTATAATCGCGAGCAGAGAGGGCCTGAAGGGATGCAACAATGATGGTGTGGCAAAGGTTGGCCTCCGGAGATCATTCACGAAGACCGGATTACGATCCATGTCGATCGCGCGTGTTTCTACTTTCTCCAGCTAATAGTTCAGCCATCCGCGGACAGCTGCTGTTAAACAGGAATTCCGACTTCGAACTTGCTCATCGTTTCCGGCAAGAGGGCGCTCCGCTCGGCGAAATTTTCAGCTTCATCAGCAGCCTGTATTTCCGTGGCAAACTTGCCTACGCCGAAGCCTTTGCGAATTCGCCGCCCGGGTTTCCTTCAACGCTCGCGATGACGAGCTCTCGGGGGCTCCTGCCACCTGAAACTACCATCACGCTGGAAGATTTGCTGGAAATGTCTAGCGTTCCCATCGATCTTAGCGATAGGCGATACCGGGAACCTCTTGTCAAAGATGCGGGCGCATTGGCTCGCCTGCTACCGCCTGGTTCCAAGATTGTCCTGCTCGGCAGTATAGCCAGTGGAAAATATATCGACCCGCTACTTGAAGTTTTCGGGGCAGATTTATTGTTTCCCGAGAAATTCGTTGGGCGAGGTGATATGAGTCGCGGTGGTCTGATGTTGCGATGCGCTCAGTCAGGGCTCGAATTGGATTATGTGCCGGTTATTTCGGCGATTCGCCACGGGACTAAGCCTCCAAAGCTCTCTCCTCTTAAAGAGCGTGTTCACGACCGCTGAATGCGGTTATTGGGGTCTAAATTCGGCCCAGCGGGGTAGCAATGCGAGGTGGATCAATAGAGACTTAGACCGATTGCGCCCAGTCTGGTGCTCGCTAGTCGAACCGCTCGCTGGCGCCCACATATTTAGAGGAGTTCGCAGGCGACGCAGCAGATGAGTAGAAACACCCAAGACTACATGGCTGCAGTTTGCCACAATCAGAGGACCGTGGTGTATAACGGTTACCGGGCTGGGCCAAGAAAGTAGAAATCCCGGCTGAAGAACATACGGAGGAAAAACGAAATGAAGAAATCATTGATCGCGTCGAGTGTGGTGGCTTTGATCATTGCCGCGGCGGCGGGTGGTGCGCAGGCTCAGAAAGCCTCGACAAGCAACAACATGAGGAAAGTCATCTACATGGCTGCAGATATAGCGACGTTCAAGCCGACTCCAACGCGAGGGGTCTCCATGGCGACCCTTTGGGGTGACCCGGACGAGGGCGTCCATGGAACGTTCACGAAATTCGACCCAGGGTTCGACGCGGGAATGCACACTCACACCAACGACGTCTGGATCGTCGTTATCAAAGGCGCTTATCTATATAAAGATGAAGCGGGCGAAAAGCGTGTGGGGCCGGGAGACTTCCTCCGCGTTCCAGGCGGCCACAAGCATTGGAGCGGCGGTGACAAGAAGGAAGGCGCGCTCTTTTACGAGGAAGCATCAGGGAAGTTCGATACCATACCTGCGAAATAGAGGTACCCGCAGAATCTTTTGGTCGACCACTGGCTCCTGCAGGTCTCGCAAGTACGCGCTCAGCAGGAAGTTGTTTGAATACTTGCTAAGCCACCGCACAATGCTCGCTTCGTTGCGCTAATGGATCGACTCATGCCGCAATGGCGCATCTGCCGCGACCAGCTAAATCAGTTGCCGGTTTGCCATGAAGACTGGGCTTACTGACAGGTTTGGCGTGCCCATGATCACACGGTTGATTTCTGGAAAGATTTCTTCCCCATTTCCACTCCGCCTCTATTCTCAATGGGTCGAGAATTGTGATGCGGACGCTCTCGCTCTCGCCGGTGCAGCGCGCCGCTGCGCCAAGGTCCCTGGCTGATCAGCGCCGGTTACAATTAGTGACGGGCTTTGAGGATGTGGAGTGAAAGTTGAAGGCCGCTAAACAGCTCAGTCAGAACTCTCAAGGTAACGACTCGCAGGATCTGGAAAGACTGGGGTATGTCCAGGAACTTCTCCGCACCATGGGTGGCTTTTCCAATTTCGCCATCTCCTTCTCCATCATCTCCGTCCTCACAGGTGCGGTCACGCTTTATGACTACGGGCTCTCCATGGGTGGGCCGCTGGAAATGACTTTGGGCTGGCCACTGGTCACGGTGGGGACGCTGCTGGTTGCCTTGAGCATGGCGGAGCTCTCTTCTGCGCTTCCCACCTCGGGCGCAATGTATCACTGGTCGGCTGAGTTGGGCGGGCCAACTTGGGCCTGGTTCACTGTGTGGTTCAACATTATCGGGCTCGTCACGGTCATCGTTGGCATCGACTATGGGTGCGCGCGCTTTCTGGTCCCCATACTGGGGCTCCCGTCCAAAAATTCAACCATCCTCCTCGTCTATGGCGTGATCCTTCTCTCACACGGACTGATCAACCAATACGGTGTGCGCTGGGTGGCGCGCTTCAACGATCTGAGCGTGGCGGTCCACATTTTAGGTGTGGTAATTCTCATGGCTTCTCTGTGGTTCTTTGTCCCGAAACGGCCGCTTGCCTTCCTGCTCCAAGCTTCGCCGGTGGGTCCGCCCGTGCATGCGCCCTATGCATGGCTATTTGTGCTTGGACTCCTGCAAGCCCAATGGACCTATACCGGATTCGATGGCTCAGCGCACATTGCCGAGGAAACAATAGACCCCCGGCGCCGCGCCCCCTGGGGCATGGTAATGGCGGTGGTGGTATCGGGCGTATTCGGGTATCTGTTAGTACTTTCACTCACCTCGGTCATTCCTGATCTTCAGCGGGTCCTGAACACCACGGATGCGGGCGGCAAAACCATTCCGGCGGTCCTGGCGATTGTGCAGCTAACGATCGGCGAGCGCGCCGGCGCCGCTGTGCTGGTTCTGACGGTGCTGGCCATGTGGTTCTGTGGCATGGCGTCCGTGACTTCACTCTCACGGACCTTTTACTCGTTAGCGCGAGATAAGGGCATGCCATTGTGGCGGAGCTGGGGGCGCATAGGCGCGCACCAGACCCCGGCGCGAGCCATCTGGCTTTCCGTGTCCCTGGCCTTCCTGGCCCTGATTTACAGCGGTGCTTATTCGGTTGTGACCTCCATCAGCGTGGTGGGCTTCTATATTTCCTACATCATTCCGGTGTATCTCGGCTGGCGCGAAAAGCAACGATGGCTTACGAAACGGGCCCCTGGCATCTGGGCCGGTCGAGCAATACCATCAATGTTCTGGCCATGGCTTGGACAGTCTTCATTTGCGTGGTCATGGTGATGCCGCCCAACCAGCGCGCCGGATACACGATGGCCGCGGTGATGCTGGTTTTGTATTTGATCCATCTTTCCAGCGGCAAGCACGAAATGCGCAAGCCAATCTGGAATCTGGAGCAAACGGATGAGGCAACAGACGGCTAGCATGTGCTTGGAACCTTGTGCAGGTTGAAATTGTTAGAAATGCAAGGAAACGAAACCGATCCTACAGTGCTTTGGGCTTGGCGAGGTGTTCGTGGTCGAGCGTCAGCGTCGACTCATCGCCAAAAGAGGAAGAATTGGGCAACGTAACTACTCGGAAGATCGCTCTCGTGACCGGCGGTGGCAGCGGCATAGGCCGGGCGGTCTCACTGGCTTTGCAATCGGCGGGGTATGCGGTGGTGGTGGCCGGGCGTCGCGCAGCAGAACTTGAACGGACCGCGGCATCTGCAACCTCAGCCGGCGGCCCAATCGTTCCCGTGCCCACCGACGTCAGCAAACCCGACTCCGTCCGAACGCTGTTCGCGCGGACCCGGGAAATATTCGGCCGGTTGGATATTCTCTTCAACAACGCTGGCACAAGCGCGCCCGCCATTGCGATGGAGGATCTACCCTACGAACAGTGGAGCGCGGTCGTAGGCGTCAATCTCACCGGCGCTTTCCTCTGTGCCCAGGAAGCCGTCAAGCTGATGAAGGCACAGAATCCACGGGGGGGACGCATCATCAACAACGGCTCGCTCTCAGCCCACCTGCCGCGGCCCAATTCGGCGCCTTATACCGCGACCAAGCACGCCATCACTGGACTGACGAAATGCATATCGCTCGACGGTCGTAAGTACGATATCGCGTGTGGCCAGATCGACATCGGTAACGCGGCAACCGAAATGACAGAATCCATGACAGCTGGGGTGCGCCAAGCGAACGGCACGATGATGGTTGAGCCTCGCATGGACGTGCAGCACGTGGCCGACGCCGTACTTTACATGGCGAGCCTGCCTTTAGACGCCAATGTGCAGTTTATGACCGTGATGGCCACCAAGATGCCGTTTATTGGACGGGGTTGAATCAAGCGTGCAGACCTGCCTTTATGGCAGCACCCAACCTTTTCTCGTCCCGGTCTTCTAGCTCAACATAGCATTGCCACAGAGAAAGGAATACAAACTTGATACTGTATCGGGCCAGTAATGGAATTTTTGTAGAACAGGATGGCAGTTTCTACAGGGTTAAACTGGCATCCCTGGATCTTCTCTTCCTCCACGATGATCTGCACGGATTTCTCTCTTCGGTCATCGACGGGGGAAATCCCGCCGGGCAGATCGACCAATTGGAGGCCCCGATTGGCAATCAGGAGGTCTGGGCCGCAGGAGTTACTTACTATCGCAGCCGCAGCGCGCGTATCAAGGAATCAAGAGATGCAGGTGGAGGCGATTTCTACGACCGCGTCTACTCCGCCGAACGGCCCGAGTTGTTTTTCAAGGCGGTTGCCCACAGAGTGGCTGGCCCGAATGGTACGGTAAGAATCCGCCGGGACGCAAGATGGTCGGTTCCGGAACCGGAGCTCACCTTGCTTGTGAGTCCTCGCGCTCAGATCATCGGTTACACCATCGGCAATGACATGAGTTCGCGCGATATTGAGGGAATGAACCCGCTCTACCTGCCACAAGCAAAGGTCTATGACCAGAGCTGCTCGCTTGGACCCGGCATTCTTATTCAAAATGAACCGTTGCCCTCTTCCACCCGGATTCAGCTGGATATTCTGCGTGGCGGCCAGTCGGTGTTTTCGGCAACGGTCACCTTGGCCGACATGAAGCGAACGCCGGAAACGCTCGTCGAATTTCTCTTCCGCGACCACAGTTTCCCGTATGGTTGCTTCTTGCTCACCGGCACCGGCATCGTTCCCCCGGATGCATTCACGCTGCAAAGGGCGGACGAGATCCGGATCAGCATAGACGCCATCGGCACTCTGGTGAACCATGTCGCCTGACCGATCGCCATGTCACCAACTACGCCCCCGACCGGGTTTGTGAGTGCTAACGCCTGTTCGTGAGTTCTCCACTCGATGGGCCAACATTCGAGCAGCTGGGCTGCCCGGCCCTCCGAACCCGTTCCCGATACCCGTGTTAATCCCGGTTTTTTCAGTTCTTTGCCCAGTGCGGCACGACGCCAGTCATGCGCGCATACGCGATCAGTTGCCCCATGTGCTCGTTGGCATGAACGATGATGCGGAGATACATGCCATCAACCGTCGCATCTCGGTCGGCGATGTGGACGTTACGCTCGAGGTCTTTCGGGTTCTCAGCTGAATGAGCCTCTTTGACGGCGTCCAACGAGCGCTTCAGCCAATTGATCACTTCTGGCTTGGACGTAACCGTTTTTTCCATATCCTCTTTGAGGTCCGCAGGCATCTTAGGTCCTGTAACGCTGAGAAGATAGAAGTTCGCCATTACGATGTGCATATATACTTCGCTGGTGGAGCGGACTCCTGCCCCAGGTCGCCATGCGAATTTATCCGCTGGCGTCGCCTCGGCCAACGCAATCAACTGCCGAGAAACATGCCTCCATTCCCCGTCGTATCCTTGCCAGATCCCTTCGGGCGGGCCCTGGGCGAACAACATGGGCGTGTTCATTGAGACCCACAACAATGCTTTTGCCAAGCGTGTGTTCACGGCGCGGCTCCTCTCATGTACTTGATGCCTGCTCGACACAACTCCCCCACTCGTTCCTGCAGCCAAAATATTATAGAGACTGAAAGATACGGCCCGTGAAGTTGCGGGAGGCTCAATGTTGGTGAGCCTTCTACGTTTGCCCTAGCTTTTCCTTCGCAAGCATGACAATGTGGAGCTTCGCTCGGGAATAAGCTCTTGCTAGTGCTGCATTCAAGGAGAGAAGTGAAACAACCCGGTGGTTCATTTTGGTGTCTCAGCGCCATTCTCTTCGCCTTGCTACTCCTTCCAAGCTGCAACGCACTCAATCCGCTTTGTGGGAGCGCAAGGCCGGCCCCGAGCGTTGGCTCCCTCTCGGCCAGTACGATTACCTTCGCGCAAGTGCAGCAAGGCTTTCTCCTCAGCGTGAATGGTAGCCATTTTGTTTCATCCTCTGTCGTGGTCATCAACGGCACGAGTCTGAGCACGAAGGTAACGAGCAGTCAGCAGTTGCAAGTGACGATAACGACCGCCTTGATCTCCGGTCCTGGAACCGCAAGCGTGACGGTCAACACTCCGAGCGGAAACTCGGGCAATCTGGGATGCACGAGTGGTGGAACCAGTAGCGCGCTGCAACTTACCATCTCTTAACCTAAGAGTTTACGGATTTGACAAGGAAGGAACGAGGGTAGTTCTCGACGCCTTGTTCCAAAAGTTCACTGCCTCCGTGTTGCGGGCGGAACGTAGTGAAAATCACGGGTCATCACTCTGCGTTCATTTATTGATAACTGTTGAAATATCGCCATTACCTCATCGACAGGTCAATGAGCGTTACGCCTGTTGAACCAACCTCCAAGTGATGCAAAGAAAGCCGCCCAGAGATCGGGCGGCTTAGCTTGTGCCCTGCCGAAACATGGGCCAATAGCTCCCACAGGAGAGGGCGGCCACTTTCATTTCAGATGCGGAAAACTTCGCTACACTACGCCCCTGGCGCAAAGGTTGAACGGGGCGCCCCTGACAGCTCCCAGGATCTGGAAAGCCTTTCGCACAGGCTGGACTACTTCCAGTGTCCATCCAAGGAGTAGGGTGTCCGAAAACGTACAGCGCCGAGCAACCAGCTATAATCCGTCCCGCTGCAAATCTCTCAAAAGGAACTGCGCATGTTGTCTTCCACAAATTGTTGGATGTGTCTTGTAGGGCTCGTCTACCTTGTCGCTGGCCTCATTATCGCGCGGAGAGATTTGCGAGCGGCTCGCGGTTTCGACAAACTCGTCGCATTGGGATGTGTCTTCATCGCAGCCCCGCTTGCGGTATTCGCAACCGAACATTTCCGCGGCGCCAGATTCATCATGAATCTCGTGCCGGCCTGGATGCCGGCGCGCCTGTTCTGGGCTTATTTTGTAGGATGCGCGCTGATCGCCGCGGCCACCAGCCTGATCGCGCAAAAGTTCGTACGCCTGTCATCGTCTTTGCTTGGCCTGATGTGGCTCATATTTGTGTTAACTCTTCATCTGCCAAACGTGGCCACCCATCCAAAAGACCGAATCATGTGGGCCATCGCGCTCAGAGATTTATCTTTTTCCGGAGGAGTGTGGGCGCTGGCAGGAGTGCATACTCAGAAATCGTCTCCCGAAAAATCTCGCTGGATGATCTTGTATGGACGCATCGTCGTCGCCATCGCCGTGATCTTCTTTGCCGTCGAACACTTTTTGCATCCGGAGTTCGCGCCCGGAGTTCCTCTCCAAAAGATCACGCCAACGTGGTTTCCATTGGCGATCGCTTGGGGATACATTGCCGGAGCAATTCTTCTGGCCGCAGGCATCGCCCTTCTCATCAACCGGAGGCCGCGGATGGCAGCAACCTCAATTGGAACGCTGATGACTGTGCTCACTCTGTTTCTGTATTTGCCTATCCTGATCATGGCCCATGGCGGAACAACGCCACTGATCACCGAAGGGATCAATTACGTTGCGGACACGCTCCTCTTCGCCGGAGCGGCATTCGTCCTGGCATCGGCCTTGCCGAAACATCTTAACTTTGCGACAGTCACCACGAAAATAGTCAAGTAACTAGGTTGATTTCGAGATCAAGGTGAAGAAAACGAATTCAAACCGAGCCGAACCAAAAATTTTATAATACGCGAGCCAAACGTCCAATCGCAGATTTCAACTTAAGGAGGTTCGCAATGTGGCGAGCATTTTGCCTCATTCTTGTGCTTTTCGGAATACCAGCGGCTGCTTTCGCTCAGGCGGATTCATCCGACGCGCAGATGCTAAAAGCTCTTTTAACCGAAGTCCGCGGCCTTCGAAAGGATCTGGGGAGTTCGCTGGCAAGAGTGGAAAACGCCCAGATTTTGCTGTCCCGGTTGCAAACCCAACAAGCGAACGTTACGCGTGCGTCGGAACGCTTAAATGACGCTCGGGGGAAGCTCGCTGACGCGCAGGCCCATCAGAACCATGTGGGGCTCGACATCAAGCGGTTGGAGGACACACTAAGCGCCGAAGAGAACCTGGCGCAACAGAAAGAACTCCGAGATAGGATCAATCACTCCAAATCAGAACTCGAAGACTCGACGAGTATAGAGCAGCAACGTCAGGCGGGAGAAATCGAAGCCGAGCAGCAACTGCGAACCGAGCAAGACAAACTCACCATGCTCGAAACCCAATTGGACGAACTCGTCAGACACCTGAGCAACCCAAGCGAGCAATCCAGGGGCGTCCCGCGTTGATCTGTCACAAAGCGCCGTTGGAGCCTGTTTACAACAGCCACCCCGTTTGCGCGGCCAAGCCGTATAATCACGAAGTGAAACAGGCACAGTGCCGGAGGTGGTTATGTCCGTTCGCATGTCGATTGTCTTCCTTCTTCTTCTGTTAATTCCCCAAGCTGATGCAAAAAACAAGAAAAAGCAGTTGCTGCCGGATTACGTACTGAAGGCGCAGAGAGTGCTCGTGGTAATTCGTCCCGACGCGGTGGAACCCCTGACCAATCCGACCGCCAATCGAACTGCCCAGGATGAGGTAGAGAGGGCGATCTCGAAATGGGGCAGATTCAATCTGGTCATGGAAGCGCAGACCGCGGATTTGGTAATTGCAGTTCGAAAGGGGCACGCGGGTGGCCCGACAATTAGCAATTCGCCAGTGGATAACCGTCCCGTCATCTTTCAGCCGAGTGATGGAGGCGTTCGCACGGGTGGCCAGCAAGGTCGTCCTCCCGATCTGACGAATCCTGTTCCTGGCGGGCTAGGGAATAGAGGACCGCAGCTGGGAAACCAGATAGGTTCGTCTGAAGATACCTTTGAAGTGTATCGAGGCGGAGTCGAAGACCCGCTGGATACGTCGCCGGTCTGGCGGTATATAGCGAGGGACGCTTTGAATGCACCGCAAGTCGCCGCAGTCGAGCAGTTTCGGAAGGCAATTGAGGAATCCGAAAAGCAGCATCAGCAGAAGCCTTAAATTCTCCTTGTTGCAAACGGTCGGATCGTTCAGGTCTGCGTCGCCGCACCGGATCTAGATTAGAAGTGTGGGTGACAGGGGCGCCCAACCACTCACCCGAGGGAAATATCGGCCACCGAGTGCCACGCCGGATGAGCAATTCGTGATCGCGCTCTCCACCACGGCAGCCACTTCAGGCTGAGATAGTGGCGAACGAAAGAACCACATGAATACTCAAGGCGGCAGCAGATTGCGGCAAGCCACTGCCGTCAAAGGCAAGACTGAAATCGGAAGCCAACCGCGCACTTTATAGACAGTCTGGAAGTTGGTCAGTCGCATCCACATCGATCTTGTACCCGATGTCTTCTAGGCTTACCTAGGCTTGTCCAGACCCCTAGGACGGAACCGAAATCCCGCCACAGGCAGGCCAAACGGCGCTACGAATGGTGCCAATGATTGACACGAAAGGAACCAGATGGTGATCGAAGACACTATTTTGACCGGGTGAATTCGGCACTCGACTCGAATGGCTGGCGAACCGGCGATTTGCGATTGTGCTTGGCCGAAGTCCGGCCCGCAGTGGTAGCATCTCCCGAATGCAAATGCGTCAGGCTCAGAAGTTTATTGGCGAAAATACGGGCCGCCAGCGGTCTACCTAACGGGCGACGAGTCATAGAAACCATCAATGCCCGAGAAGACTCCCGCCTGCAGTTCATCAACCACATGGTGGATCGAGCCTGCATCGGAAAGTGCTTTACGTACTCAAATTACGAGCCACCTGCCAGACAATTTCGGA
>CATPBJ010000226.1 GCA_955652395.1 uncultured Terriglobales bacterium
GATCCCGAGTGCGATCTTGATTACGTCCCCAACCAGGCCAGAAAAGCGGAAGTGGAATACGCCATGTCAAATTCGTTCGGCTTCGGCGGAACGAATGGGGCGCTGCTCTTCCGCCGGTGGACGGAATAAGCCTTTAGACTGGGGAAATTTGAGTTTATATCGCAGTAGATAATATCAATGAAGCAAACCAGTCGGCTACGGCTCCATGCCAAAACTCGCGTTTTGGTCCGCTGAGTCTTTGATTGGAGGTTAATTGGCCTGGTGCCGCTATTTAGCTGGGTTGCTGCTGTTCTGTATACCCTGGACAGTGGCGCATTGCAAGGACCCACGAATGCTAACGATCCCGGAAACCGGTTGCACTGCTGCTGTGAACAGACACGACCCTTTTATTCAAAAATACATATTTCCGGGCTCGAACCAACCCCGACTATCCGAGATAACCGCGTCCATGGAGAAACATGGTTTGGCGGTATTGGATGTGGAGAACATCGTTCGCCATTTACTCTTACACGGTGTTGGGATGGCTCGCACGTTTTCAGCAGAAACGCTCTACCCTGGATCCTAACCGCTACGACGCAGTCTTTCAAAGAATGTGGGAGTATTATCTGTGCTGCGGCATAGCAGCAGCCCGGGCCTCTGATGCCGCCGTGTACCAAGTGCTCTTTCACAATGACCGGGCCGGGGATATTCCGTTAAAGCGCGTCTGAACGCGGTTGAAGGAGCTAGCGTGAATAGAAGCATCGAACTCCTGGCGGAACTGAGGGAACAGATCATTGCGCGAGGCTGGAACCGCAAAGCTACGGGCCGTGTGGTGGCCGAGTTGTTAGTTAATCTTGTGGTAGCGCTGGCAGGAATTTGGATGTTCGTTGTCTTTCACGGTCTTGTGTTGTGTACTTTCGCGATTCTTATATCCACCGCCGGCTCCATGGGCGTGGCAACCAATACGCATACGTCCTCTCATTACGCAACGAGCAGGAAACGATGGATAAATGAGCTGCTCACCTTCTTTGGTTATCCGATATTTGTGGGCATGTCGGCATGCTACTGGTGGCACAAGCATGTCGTGGTTCATCATCCAGCACCTAATGTAATCGGGGTCGACGGTGATGTAGATCTTCTTCCCTGGTTCGCGCGTACTCGAGAAGAAGTACTTCGTACCTCGGGAGGGCGGCGCATCTATCATGAAAAACTACAGGGACTGGTTTTTCCTCTTGCTATCGCACTTATCGGATTCAATATGCAGGCGGCAGGCTGGGGGTCACTTGTCCGCAGCTTGCGACGAGCGGGCGGCCAAAAAAAGAAAGAATGGATTGATCTCGGCTCAGTCATCTTGCATTACGTGATCTGGCTGGCGATTCCGATGGCATTTTTCCCACCCATGCATGTGGTGGGGTTTTACTGCCTTCGCATCGGACTCATGGGCTACGCCGTTTTTGCGCGGTGCTGGCTCCAGGACATTTTCCCGCGGAAGCAGCTTGTCTTAGTGGTCAGAGTAAGAACTGCGACTATGTACTTCTTCAGACGGCCGCCACAGTCAATTTCCGAACTGGCCTGGTGGGCAGGCTTTTATGCTCGGGGCTAGGAGCTTGTCCGAGTAATGAATATGTGGCCACGCAACTGATTACTCGGACGGGCTCCTAGAGTACCAAATCGAGCACCATCTCTTTCCAAATATCAGCCACGTGTATTACCCGAAATTGGCTCCAATCGTAAGCGAGTTTTGCCGCACTCACGGACTCCCATACCGCTGCTACTCATGGCCCGTGGTGCTCTGGAAAAGCTTCCGCACGCTGCAATCGCCTTCGCCGGTGCAGACTGATCTCAACGGTTTTCGGCTGGGGCCTATGTCGGGGTCCATTGCCGGCAGACACGAATTTCCGTGACGAATTACTCTTAGTGCAAGGCGGCGAAAGCGCCTGAAGCGCGAGTGTCAAGACCAGCGACTATTCACAACTCCTGTTCAAAAGCAGTGCGGATACGAAGAACTTGCGTAACCTACGACCCAAGCGTCACATGCCCAGCCCGTACGACCATTTCCCCAGCTTGCGGTGGCCGCTGGTTTTCGACGCGCAATACAGAGGCACCAAGCCGTATCCGTATTATTTTCAGAATTATTTTCAGAACCGAGCAATCTTGAACATCGCGCCATCATCTGCAACGCGCACTATCTCAGGAGAAAGGGTAAAAGGGGCACGCTGGAAGTTGTGGCCGCTTCTGCACGGCGTAGCCATCATGCGCCGTATCATGCTCAACCATCCTGCCCCCGACACAAAAAAGTCTCCCGAACCACCGCCGCCATATCGAGGAGCACCGCCTGACTCGGAGCGCACCAAGAAGCCACCGCTGCCTGAGCCTCCATATGAGCCTTACAAGGGCATGTAGTCCCTGAGTGAAACAGGGCGACGATTTTCGATTACCAAATCTCACTGGAACAGCAACCAACTGCGTTAACCGCAGTCGTGGGTATTCTCGTGGGTATGTGAGTGACGGTCTAGCGAGTAGTCGATTAGTGTAACATATTGATTCTACAGTGCATTTAATGCGCTACTGCTTGATTACTGCATGAACGGCCCCACAAGGAAACGAATGAAAGTGAGGAGCGGGGGCTCCTGGCGGGGGCGGTCGAAGGGAATTATGGGTGCCACATGACGGCGGTTCTGCTCACCCAGCGTATCGAGCGTTGTACGGTGTACTGATTCCGACGCGGGTCGCCCGCTGAGTCGCCATCGCATTTCCTTCTGTCCTCCGCTTCCTCACCGTCGGTACCTGCCTGCGGGCCCCGTTGAAAAGCTCCGCCGCACCCATCGCACCTCGGCTCTGCACTCGTCTCGAGATATTTGATCTCGGCCGCGGCATCTTCGCGGACGCTGGTCAGGAGATCTCGGCCTTGCGCCAGGTTCGGAGGTTGACGGCATAGAGCACAATACAAAACAGGTTCGCCGGAATGAAGCCCAGTTGCGCCGTTCTTAACCCGATGACGCAAATGATCAGGCTGTTCGCCGC
>CATPBJ010000227.1 GCA_955652395.1 uncultured Terriglobales bacterium
CTCTACGAGTGATGGACATAAAACCTCAGCTTTCAGCCGTCAGCTCTCAGCGATCAGCAAGATCATAAAACTGAGAGCTGACAGCGGACGGCTTATCTCCTCTGAAACTCTGGCGATCCTAGCAGCAGGCCCGCGATCGCAGTTGTATTCGGCGGGAGGGCCGGATCATCCAGTTGGCGTTGGCTGATCTTCGGATCATTCATCTGCGCCGCAATGGTGTCGTGGGTTTGTCTGGACACATTGCCCGCGAGCAAACTGTCCTCGAGCGCCGTCAACGTGCCTTGGGAATCTGCAGGTGCGGCAGCGCCGGCGCCAAGCATTTGACCCGGGTCCACCTGAACGCCTTTAAGTCTTCCTGCGGTCAGTGCCAGCGCGAAATTCATTCGTCCCAGCAGGGCGGACGAATTTACCCAGGCATCAGCCTTCATCGAATAACCCGTCGGTGGCTGCATACCATACAGTGGCATGCCCAGGTTTTGGAGCTGGCGGGCCAGGGGCAATGCGTCGCTGACCTCCGCGCCGCTGGTCCGCACGGCTGAAACCACAAACTCCAGCGGAGTTTTTACCTTGGCCCGGTAGGACTCAGGCGCCCAGAATTCCGGCGAACGGAACATGGTCTTCAGCACTTCGCGAATGTCGCCGTCCTTCTTCAAATAAGCCTGAGTCATGCGATCGATCAGTGCGGGCGGCGGATCGTCGGAGACGAAGCGCATCGCCAGCTTGGTGGAGATGAACTTCGCCGTGGAGGGATGATGCGCGAGAATGTGCAGTACCTCGCGGCCTTCCTTTTCACCGCCGAATTTGATGCGATGCCCGAGCACGTGCTTGTCGCCGGGCTCGTGCATCCGTTCTTCGAAGACGAAGCCGCCGCCCTCTCTGGGCTGCTTCAAGGTCCAACCCGTCAGGACGCGGGCCACTTCGGTGACATCTTTCTGCGAATAGCCGCCATTCACGCCGAGCGTGTGCAGTTCCATGAGTTCGCGGCCATAGTTCTCGTTCAGGCCGCTGCGCTTGCCCTTGGCTTGCTTCACCGGCGCGGGGTGCGGTGGACGCGGCGGCCGGCGCCAGTTGTAATTGTTAGTGCGCCTGCGGATGCCGTTGGCGAAATCCGAATTCGGCCCCACACTCAGCCAGTTATCCAGGTAGAACAACATGGCTGGACTCTGCGCGGTCGCCACCAGCAGGTCTTCAAACTTGCCCAAGGCACGCGGACGGATGACGTCACGTTCATACCCCGTCAGCATGTAGCGGTCAGCGCCTTTTCCGATAAACACATTGAAATGATTGAACCAGAAATCGGTCATCACCTCCTCCAGCTGGCGGTTGCTGTAAATTGTCCGCAGCAGCTTGCTCTGCACCAGTTCACTGGTCACGACTTGTTGAGGGTTGTTGAGTGCCATCAGAGTTTCACGCTGTTGCGGTTTCATGCCCTCCATGAATTCGTCACGCTTATCGCCCTTGAGTGAAGCTTCAACCGCACGCTGATCCTCGGGCGACATCTTGAGAATCGCCTTCATGCGCTGGTCGGGCGGCAAGTCCAGCAGGTCCTCGGCTTTGAGATCGGCGTACAGGCGGTCCTCGCGGCGGCGGTTTTGTTCTTCGTCGCTCAACTGCGCTGATTTTCCGGATGCTCCGGCGGACGAAGGATCGGTGTTCGCAGCCTCCTGTTTGCGCTCCAGTTTCTCCTGATAGCGCTCCAGCTGCGCTTCATACACGGCGCGCCTGGCGGGATCAGAAGGCATCGACTGCTTACCTTCGGCGATGGCCTTGATCACTTGCGGCGGTGGAAAGTTCTCGACGATCTCGCGGGTATTCATGCGCAGCGTACGAAAAGGCTCGAGGCGAGAATCGAGAGAGTGGTCGTCGATCTTGTCCGGGTGCAATTGTTGATCGATCCACTTGTCCACGCCCATCGCCGCTACCCGCTCGACGTCGCCGGGGCGCGGTCCGAAGGCCAGCCGGTTGAGCGCGTGCAGCGCACGTTTTGGCTCATCCACCTGGGTGGTGGCAGATTCCCGCTTGTCTTTCTTGGCAATAGCGAACTGAACGGAGACCGCCAGCCCCAGCGTCGCTGCAGCGATCAGAAGGGCGATTTGTCGTCGCAAGAGATTCATGCGGGCTGCGTCCAAGCGAAAGGTGCTTGAGTATTGTTAACCCGAGGGGGCAGAAAAGTTGCTGGCGAGGAGGTTACCCTCGTTCAAAGGCGGCGGCCCAACACTTTGCCCAGCGCGACTTTCGTTGACAAAGAAAGTTTTAATTGTATAAGTATTTTAAATACAATGTTTTATATGATATATCTGTGTACTTGCTTTAAGCTAAATTTAGGTCAGGTACAGGCGGCCATGCGTGACTTTGTGTTGCAGGGTGGCGGCAAGCTGATCGATATCCCCGGCCGCGATGTTGACGGCCATGCGATCTTCGAGAAATCGGGTGCGATTGCTGCCGACAGAATCGCGCCGGATTTGCAGCAGAAGTCCGTGAACTGCGTTGGGGTCAAATTTTTGCGGGGAAAGGCGCACGATCTCGCTCAGTGTGTTGCCGACCGAGAGCGGTTCGCGATAGGGCCTCTCACTGGTCATGGCGTCAAAAGTGTCGGCCAGTCCGATGATGCGGACCGGCATGGCGACATCCTCCATCATCAGCCCATCCGGATATCCTGACCCGTCACCCCGCTCGTGGTGGGAACGCACAATTTCGGGGATGCGCGGCCAGGGGAACTGCACGCCGCTGACGATCTGATGTCCGACTATGGTGTGGTCAGCCATTTCCCGGAATTCTTCGGCGTCGAGAGAAGTGGGTTTCCCGAATAGACGTTTGTCCACTGCGACTTTGCCGATATCGTGCAGGTAGCCTGCTGAGCGCAGAGCGGCAACGTCATTGGGTTCCATGCCCATGGCTTCTCCGATGGCAGAGGCATAGCGCCCCACCCGCAACGAGTGGCCGTGAATGTTTACGTGCTTCACGTCGATCGCGGTGGCGAAGGCTTCGAGCGCGGTGTCATAAAAGCCGTGAAGGGACGCCAGCAGACGCAGGTTCTCGGAGACGCGTTGCGCCAGGGTCTGCGAGAGTACGTGATTCTGCATAGCGATTGCCACGTAATGGCACAGCAAATCGAGTGCTCCCAGTTCTTCGTCGTCGAAGAGAGCGTCGGCCTCGCGGCCCAGTGCGACCATTCCGACAAGTTTGCCGCCGACTTTGAGCGGTGCAATGCACTTGAACAGTTGCGGCGCCACGTTTCCGTTCGAGCTCAGGAAAATATCATAAGAGCCGGGATTGAGGACGACCGGTCCGTGCGCCGAAGTGAGGGCATGAACGTGTTTCGGCAACAACGGCATGATCGCCGGCTCAGGCATCAAGGCGAAGCCTTCCGACGCAACGGACGAAAGCATGGAAGGTTTGTCGCTGAAAGTGAAGAGCACGGCTTCGCGCGCGCCGCCGGCCTGCAGCAATGCCGAGACCATGGCCCGCGCCGTCTGCGGAAACTCGCGCTCCGCCGTCATCTCAGGGCCGAGATCGGACAGAGCTTCCACAGTTCGCAGCAGCCGCCGCAAATTGTTTTTCTGCACAGCCACGCACGGATGCGGGCAAAAGACCAGAGCAGAAAAAGAGTAACATGCGACCAAACAGCAGGATACGGAGGTTGTTGGTTAGTTTGGTGCTGCGGAAGAGAGGGAGGCAGCCCTCAGCTGTCAGCTTTCAGCTTGCAAAGGCCTGTTGTCCACCAGTCCGCGGAGGCACCCGCGATGGAGGCTGTGTAAGAACGTCGGGCGAAGAGCGTCGGAAAGGGCACGACGACTTCAGTGGTGCCGTAAGTGCGAGAAATCGGCGGTACGCCATTGCCAGCTCGTAGCGCCGCGCGCCCTCAGAAGTGTGTTCGCAGCTCGGAGAACTTTTCCACCACCAGCAATCGCCTCGGCGGTTCCGCAGAATCGACTTCTTCATGTTCCAGTACCCAGGTAGCCCCATGTGGGACAAACACGGCGTTCAGCCCCGCGGCAAGCGCGGGATTGATATCGGATTTGGGGCTGTTGCCGATCATCCAGGTCGCATCGGGAAGCAGATCGTACCTGGAAATGACGGAGCGGTAGGTGGGGACATTCTTCTCGGACACAATCTCCACCGCCGAGAAATATTCCTTAAGACCGGAGCGTTCGACCTTGCTTGTCTGTTCCGGTACGGCGCCTTTGGTCATCAGGATCAAGTGATGGCGTTCCGACAGATATTGCAGTGTTTCCGGAACGCCGAGCAGCAGTTCCACCGGGTGGCCGGCGATCGTGTGAGCGAATCCGTTGATAGTCTCGTGCAGGGCGGGGGTGAGCGGTTCGACTGCCAGGCGCTCGAAGGTCTGCATCAGAGAGTGCGCGAAGCTATGCAGCCCGTAGCCGTGGGTCACGATAGACTCGCGCTCCACCTGGTTCAGCACTTCGCGCACTTGCTCGGGTGTGTACTCGTGATGATTCAAGAACGAGATAAAGTTCGCAATGGAGCGCTCAAAGTAGATGTTATTTTCCCAAAGTGTGTCGTCGGCATCGACCAGGAGGGTCTGGGCGCCATTTGAATTCGTGTCGGCAGGCATCGTGCAACATGATAGCGGGGAAGGCGAGGCTTGGCGAGATGGGATCGCTCCGCGCACTTTGCGGAATCCTCTGCGCCCTTTGCGGTTAAAGATTTTGACCGCAAGCCCGCAAAGAGCGCAAAGCGGTTTGTCTGTACAAACACAAATCAGAGCTCTGCTAGAATCAGATTGATGATCAAACAGGGCTCCCTCCTCCCCCTGCTCCTTGTTGTTCTGATGATTTCTTCCACCTCAGCTCAAAGAAGCAAGAAGCCAAAGACACGGACAATGACGGGATCAGCTGCCAAAGGCTCAGCCTCCAACGGCATGCAAGTGGTGCCAGATCTGGCCGAGCGGCTGGCAAAATTTCGCCGCGTGGATATGCCGTTTCACTCCGCCGGTCTGACCGCGCGGGAGAAAAGCATGGTGGCAAAACTGGTGGATGCTTCACGCTATCTGGAAGACATTTATTGGCGACAGAACGATCCTGAGGGCCTGACGCTCTACCAGTCTTTGGCGACCAGCAAGAGTACGCGAGATCAGGAACTGCGCCGTTATGTGTGGATCAACGGCTCGCGTTTCGACCTGATCGAAGAGAACCGGCCATTTGTCGGGACTGCGCTCATGCCGCCGGGCCGGGGTTTTTATCCCGAAGGCTTGACTCGTAAACAGATCGAGCAATACGTGCAGGACCATCCCGATCAGAAAGACGAAATCTATAGTTCCACAACAGCCGTACGCTGGCACGGAGATCGCCTCGAAGGAGTGCCTTATCACATTGCCTACCGCTCATTCCTGGATCCGGCAGCCCGAGACCTGCGCGAAGCCGCCAGTTTGAGCGACGATCCGGCTTTCGCGAATTTCCTGGGTCTGCGGGCCGATGCCCTGGTGACCGATGACTACTTCAAAAGCGATCTGGCCTGGGTCGATTTGAAAGATCCGAAGTTCGACGTGATCTTTGCTCCCTACGAGACCTACAACGACGACCTTCTCGGAGTAAAGGGTTCATACGGCGCGGCCGTGCTGGTGCGCAATGAAACCGAGAGCCGCAAGCTGGCGATGTTTCAGAAGTATGTTGCTGATGTCCAGGATGCGCTGCCACTCGTTCCCGCGGACAGGCCTTCCAAACATGGCCTCGAAACCCCGATGGAGGTCATGGATGCCCCTTACCGCGCGGGTGACTTGCGCCATGGCTACCAGGCCGTGGCCGACAACTTGCCGAACGATCCTCGGGTCCATGAGCAGAAGGGCAGCAAGAAAATTTTCTTCAAGAACTTCATGGACGCGCGAGTCACCTACGTGATTCTTCCGCTGGCACAGTTCATGATGCCGTCGGAACAAGCAGCCAAGGCCTCAGCGGAAGGATACTTACTGTTCACGATCATGCACGAGATGGCGCACGGACTGGGCCCGGCCTACTCGCGGACTTCAACCGGCAAGGTGCCCGTTCGTGAAGCCATTGGCCCCATCTACAGCGGTCTGGAGGAAGCGAAAGCCGATGTAGTCGGAATGTTCGGCCTGAACTGGATGGTGGACCACGAGGTATTGCCCAAGGAAAAGCTGGAAGAATACTACGCCTCCTACGTCGCCGGAATTTTCCGCACCATACGCTTCGGCATCGGAGAAGCCCACGGCCAGGCACAGATGATGGAGTTCAATTATCTTTCGGAGCGGGGCGCAATCACGCGGCAATCATCGGGAATGTATGCGATTGACTATGCCGGCATGCCCGGTGTGTTGAACGATTTGGCCAAGGAGCTTCTGCATATTGAAGCCACGGGAAACCGCGAGCGCGCCGAAAACTGGTTCAAGAAGTACGACGTGATGCCGTCGGAACTGCACGTGTCGCTGAAGACTGCGTCGAAGGTTCCCGTGGATGTGGACCCAGTATTTTCGTTTCCAGAGAAAATAAAGTAAGGCGCTATTAGCTTCTAAATTAGCTCTTGGCTGCTAGCCCCGGCCACTCGGTCTCAGGTCTAAGCTAGACGCCAGAAGCCAGCAGCTTTGTTACCCCACAAATTCCACTCTCGCCTCTCGCGGAATAATTCCTGCTTTGTACCCCATGTCCAGCAGCCGTCGTAC
>CATPBJ010000228.1 GCA_955652395.1 uncultured Terriglobales bacterium
GGGTCACTGATATTGATATCTGGCTCTATGACCGTGATAGTTCACCGCGAACGTATGCCGGAAGGCATGAATCGTGCGTGCGGGCGGATTGAAGCCCAACCGGGTGCAGAGCCGTTTCACATCACGCGACACTACGTGTTTGCTCACGTTCCCGCCTCTGCGCGTGCTGAAGACGAGCATGTGTGGGTGCGGGCAGAACTCGGTCATGTATCGCACCAAGACTTTGCGAAGCTCGAACGAGAACGGCACCTTTCGCTGTTTCTGCCCTTTGCCCGTTACGGTCAGCAGGAGATTGTCGAAGTCGCAGTCTTGCATGCGCATGCCCAAGACCTCACTGATACGGCATCCTGTGTCCATCAGGGTCAGAACAATCAAGTGTAGACGGCGGGGATAGAAGCCGCGTGGTTTCGAGTCGATGATGAGAGAGACTTGCGAAGGTGTAAAAGTTGGCAGGATGCGCTGCTCTTCCTTGAGCTTGTGAACGCGGAGCGGCGAGCCTGTCCACTTCAAGTAGGCATTGACTGCCCGAATGCGATTGTTGCAGCCCGTCGCCTTCAACCCTTTCTCACGCATTCGCATGACGAAGTCTTTCAGTTGCTCTTCGTTGGGTGACTCAGTGCCGAGCCAGCGGAGACTTTGCCGATACCACTCCACGGTTGCAGGAGAGACGTTGTGCAGATATTGACGCTCTTTGATGAACTGAGAGAAGCTGCGCTGAAAGCTCACGATTTCCTCCAAGCAGGTGTGCAGATTTAGAGGAAATGCGCGTAAGTCTTTTGGAGTGAATCGGGGTGGTGTGGAACTGCGCCCAAGGCAGGTGCGCTACCAGGCTGCGCTACGCCCCGACTGGGAAGAAACATCCGCTTCGATTATAGCCGACCCTTCCCGGCGAGTCTCAGGCCCAATCCATTACTCCGTTTACGCACACGGCGTATAATTCGCCTTGGATCATGCTGACCCCGCGTTATGCCCTGGTGGCCTACGTAAGAAATCCGGTCGGGGAATTTGTCGAACGCCTCCGGCGGCAGCTGCACCCCGAGCTCCCTCATCTTGCGGCTCATCTGACCGTGCTCCCGCCCCGTCTCCTGCAAGGGACTGAGCAGTCGGCAGTCGAAACCCTGGAAGAAGTGTGCAGTCAGGTGGCGCCGTTTATGGTCACGCTGGGTGATGTCGAAACCTTCGTCCCGCGCACGCCCACGGTTTTCATCCGTGTGGCCGAGGCGTCCTACCGCATGCGCGAGCTTCACGACCAGCTCAACACCAAAGCCCTGGCCGCCCAGGAAGAGTGGCCGTACATGCCTCACCTGACCATTGTGAAGATGAGCGACGAGTCCCAGGCGCAGCAAGCCTATCGAGTAGCCCGCGAGCGTTGGACCCACTTCCAGGGTAGCCGCGACCTTCAGGTAAGCGAGTTGACTTTCGTGCGCGAAGACGAACAGAATTGCTGGCTGGACCTGGCCGGAGTTCCGCTGGGCCGCCAGCTGGTGTCATAAGCGGGCGTCGGACTTCAGACCTCGGACTTCAGACTTCGGTCCAAACCTGGCAGTCGATGTCCGGCTCCCAGAGCCGCAGAACTACAAACAACCGACATCATCAGAGTTGGCCTTGAGAACTCACTTAGAGGTCTGACGGCCTGGGTGGGAGGTCTGAAGTCCGAGGTTAAGGGCCAAAGTCCGAGGTGGGACCCCCGACGTCGGCCTCCTAAGTACATGGCCTTCCCGTCTATTGCCAAGCTGCATGGCAGGGCGTACATAAGATGTTGGGTTGCTGCGTAAAGCCGCTGCCCGCGCGGGTTTGGGGCATTCTGGCCAGGAGGCTTATGCAAACAGGAGTTTACGGGTCAGGCTATCTCGGCACTGTGGTTTCAGCCTGTCTGGCGGACTTCGGAACTCCGGTAACCTGCTGCCATCCCGATAGTTCTCGCATGGTCGAAATGGCACAAGGCAACGTTCCCTTCTTCGAAAAGAACCTGACGGAAGTAATCAAGCGTAACGTGCGTTCCGGTCGGTTGGCGTACTCGACCGACATGGAGTCTTTTGCCCGCAAGGCGCAGGTGATTTTTCTGGCGGAAGACACGCCGCAGCACCTCGCCGATTTGGCAGTTCGGATCGCGCGCCTGGCGCCCAAGCCTCCCATTCTTACCATTATGACGCCGGTGTCGGTCGGAACCGCCACCAGCGTGGAGAAGCGGCTGAAGGACGCCGGCCTGAAGGCAACCATCGTGTCGCAACCCGTGTTTGTTACGCCGGGCTGCGCGGTCGAGGACTTCAACTGGCCCGACAGGATCATCCTGGGCACGGCCGCGAGCGATGCCGTGCTCGCGCTGAAACAGATTCTCCATCCCCTGGTGATGCGGGGGGTTCCGGTGATCGTGACCAATCACGAAACCGCGGAACTGGTACGGGAATCGGCCACGGCGTTTGTCGCCACCAAGATTTCATTTATCAACGAGCTTTCAAGCCTGTGCGAGAAAGTCAACGCCGACGCTGTCAGCCTGGCGATGGCGCTTGGGCTGGACAAGAAAATTGCGCCCCGCTGCCTGCAGCCGGGTGCCGGAATGGGCGGAATTTTTGCCGAATCTGACATGGAGTCCCTGGCCGAACTGGCGCGCGGCAAGGGAGTCTCGCTCAAGGTGTTGAGCGCGGCGCGGGAAGTGAATCTCGGCCTCGCGGACCGCATTGTCGACAAGATCTCGGCGGTGGTGAAGTCAGTGCAAAACAAAGACGTCGGAATTCTCGGCCTGGCTTTCAAGCCCAACACCAACTCGGTCGCCGGTTCTTCTTCGCTGCGACTGGCCCAAAATCTGGTGGCGCGGGGCGCCCGGGTCCGCGCCTATGATCCGGTAGCCATCCCGGAGGCGCGCATGGAACTGAATGGCACCGTCCACTATTGCGAAACCCCTTATGCGGCGTGCGAGGGCATGGATGCGCTGGTAGTCGGAACCGGCTGGCCCGAGTTTCGCGGCCTCGATTTCGATCGCATCAAGCACCTGCTGAAGCGTCCCGTGATCGTCGACACCAAGAATCTTCTCGACTCGGTGCGCCTGCGCGCCATGGGATTTGAGTACGTCGGCGTAGGCCGCCACTAGGCATTTCTGGGCGCCCCGACAACGCTAAGCTTCCCTTCTGACAGCTCTCACCTCAGTTGCTATAATCGTTAGGCTACGGTGGGAGTAGCTCAATTGGTAGAGCACCGGACTGTGGCTCCGGACGTTGCGGGTTCAATCCCCGTCTCCCACCCCAAGGTTCCAAAACTTTACCAAGCAGGCCCGCTTGCGCCCCTGACAACTCCGAGAAAGGGTCCTCAGCTCACAAATTCGCACACTGTTTAGCTCAGAAACTCCTCCAACGCATCCCAATAGTGCGATTTCCATCCCGCCGCCAGGCGCTCGCCGGCACTGGCCGGAAAGCCGGTGTGATCGAAGATAAGTTTAGTTCCGGAGCCTTGCTCTGTGAGTTCGAACTTCGCAATTGAATAGACGCCAGGATTCCAACTGGTCTCACCCCACGCCTGGACAATTCGCTTGTTGGGCACAAGCTCTAGCTGCCTACCGACGATGAACGCACCAAAAATGGCGGATGATCCACCCGGCTCTCGACTGATCTGCGCAGCATTGGCCGCAAGGTCCGAGCTCTTCATGGCTCTGCCGAGCAGCTCGACCTTCTGAAATTGCTGCGCGTCAGTCAAAGCGTCGTCGATGCGTACTGGAGTGGCTTTGAAAACGGGTTCTTGATGGATGGCCTCTGCGGTACGAGAGACGCCGTCTTCGGCTCCTGCCCAGGCATGGCTCGAGCCGACGGCGAGGCCGCCAATCGCGGCCACGGCGCCTGTCATCCATTGGCGCCGATTAGAAGAAAGGGCGGGACATCGTGGTTCGACTGCCTCTTTCGGAGGGCACTTATGCCTTATCCCGCTGGTCACCGCGTAGAAACGAAGAAGAACATCATTGATAGCGCCCGAAGACTCTTCAATCGTTAGCATTTCGAGGACGTGGAACATTCGTGTCCGATGGTTGCCCTGCCCACTGACGTGGCTCGCAGCGGTGTCGTGGCAAGGCGCGCCTTGGAGACTGTATTCAGAGCGATGGTTAGTGTGCTGGAACGGAGTCTGCTGGATAAGAAGCGGCCATGCCGCGCAACCGCGCAGGTGATCGCAGCTCTCAGTATCGGGGGCATGGTGGTGGCCAGGACGTTGGTCGACTGCACTCATGCCGACGAGCTCCGCGGCTCGTGCCTCGCCATAGCTCTGCAGCTTGGGGGATGGGAAAAAGGGATCGACGCAAAGACAACGAGGACTCATCGTTCGGCGAACCACTCACGGTCTAAGTCGTGACTCATGCATTCGCTGTGCCAGACCGCCCGCTGCTTCGTCGCCATTCCCGCATTTTTTGCGTCTGTTAACACTATTCGTTGTTAGACTACGTCGCGACCATTCTGTCCTCAGACTAGATACTGGAGCGCCTTGATGAACCCCAAGTTCCCGCTGTTGGCGGAGCTGATTGCCGAGTTCCTCGGAACCCTCGTGCTGATCATGTTGGGGACGGGTGTGGTCGCGATGGTCGTGCTGTTTCCGTCGCAGACGCCGGGCGAACTGATCCACGGTGGCTTCACCAACATCACTCTGGGATGGGGACTTGGAGTGACCATGGGGATCTACGTAGCCGGGAAAATCTCGGGGGCGCATCTGAATCCCGCAGTGACCCTGGCGCTGGCGATTTTCAGAGGATTTCCCTGGCGGAAAGTGTTGCCCTACTCGATCGCGCAAGTTGCGGGTGCATTTGTAGCGGCGGCGCTGGTGTACCGAAACTATCTGCCCGCCTTCCATCAGGTGGACCCGCAACTGGAGCGAACGGCAGGCATTTTCACAACCTTCCCGGCCTTTCCCAATTTGCTGCAGGCGGGATTTCTCGACCAGATAATCGGCACTGCATTGCTGCTGCTGTTCATTTTCGCTATTACGGATGAATTCAACATGCCTCCTGGTGCCAACATGGCGCCGTGGATGATTGGGCTGGCGGTGGTGGCGATCGGCATGAGCTTCGGGGCGATGCACGGTTATGCGATCAATCCGGCACGCGATTTCGGCCCCCGGCTGTTTACGGTGCTGGCCGGCTTTCGCAATAACGGCATCACGGATGGGAGTCGGGTGTGGTGGGTGCCGATCCTGGCTCCGCTGGTCGGCGGAGTCATTGGCGCTGCAGTCTATGACTTCGGTATTCGGCGGTTCCTGCGGCGTTCCTCGTAGACCACAGCCACCGGTTTTGTTTGGCACCTTCTCCGGCCTGGGCTGCCCCATCCTTGCGTTCTTTGAAAGGGTGGGAGGCAAGGGCCGCGGGCAGCGAATCGGGGACAGTACCCGCAAGATCAACCCCTGGGCCTGCAGTCAGTGCTGACCGTGTGTGCCTCCCACCCTTCGCAAAAAGCGCGAAGGATGGGGCACCCCCGATGGGGCGATGCCGACAAATCCAAAGGGTGCCCAGCCGCCGACTTAAAGTAAGGATGATCTACTTCAGGCCTTCCACCAGGTAGAGATCTCCGAGGGTTCGATGGAAACCATAGACGTAGGTTTTTCCGTCAGGTGTCACCTGAATCGGGCCGATGGTGGAGACACCGGTGGTATCGACGGGGACAATCTGCTTGCGGACAGTTCTCTTTCCCGTGGCTAATTCCAACTGGTAAACCTTGGCGGGCACTTCGCCGGTGCGATACAGATAGATGGATCGGCCATCCTGGTTCCAGATGATGGGTATATCTCCCGGTTCCATACCGTTAACGATTCGAGGGTCCCCTCCCGCGGCGGGGTAGAAGGACCCTGTTCCATCGGGGCCAATGCCCACGACCTGCTGGCCATCCGGCGAAATCGCAAACGCGGTTGCGTCGACCCCTTCAGGAGAAATCGGCTTCGGTGTTCCTCCGGAAAGATCCTGCGTATAGAGCCTTACCCCGCGCCCCGGTTCGTTGCCCGCGAAAGCAAAGCGCTTGCCGTCCGGGAACCAGCGCGCCCACTGGTGGTTGATCGAATCGCTGGTAAGAGGCTGAGTTTCACCGGCCCCGGTGGGCAACAGCCGGAGTTGCTCGGGCGAGCCCGGAGTCTGAACGATGACCCACTTTTGGTCGGGAGAGAGGGCGTCGGCAACGCCTTCGCCGAGGCGAATGGCCGGAGAGCCGTCGGTGTTGCGAATGTAAACTGCGTAAGTCAGCTCCTTTGAATTCCCGTACTGCACCCCGCCGCCAACTCCCTCCTCATCGAAAAGCGCCGTTTTCCCGTCGGCGGAAAGGTCGGCGGGATAGGAGTAGTCCAGCCAGGAAAGGTCTCGCTCTTTGCTCTCGCCTTCCTGGATAGCCATGACTTCGCGCCGGCGGCCCACACGCGCCAGCAGCACCCGTCCGTCGTGCCAGATGTCGAATACCACGAGCGTACCGGGTATCCGCGCCACCAACCGTTCTTTTCCTCCCAGGCTCACGGCGGAGAGATAGTGATCGACTCCCAATTCGCTGGCGGTGAACCAGACTTCTTCGCCGGTCGGTGACCAGGCAAGGCCGCCGGTGCCATACCAGTCGCGGGTAAGCTTTTTTTTCTTTCCGGACAAATCGACCACCGCCACGAAGCCGCCATCGTCTCCCTGGTTGGGGTGGTCAATAAATGCCACATAGTCGCCTTTCGGCGAAACTCGCGGATAGCTGATCCAGCCGCCGCTGGTCTCGTACAACACCTTGCCGATGGGAAATTCCAGCCGCTCACGGCCACTCACGTTGCGTACCACCGCCAGGCTGTTTCCGTCCGGGGACCAATCCGCCGACTCGACATTCTCGAGAATCGGCCGGGGCGCGCCGCCCGCCAATGGCGCTCTGGCCAGCGTGCCCACGTTCACCCAGGTTCCGACGGGATTGCTACCTAGAGAAAGCGCCATCTCACCGGTCGACGAAACTCCCAGAAGCTCGGCGCGACCCAGTCCCAGAGAGCGCGATTCGACGGTGCCCTGGCGCGCGGCGAATATTTCCACCGGGTTTCCTTGCCAGGAGGCGCTGTACAAGATTGTCTGCCCGTCGGGCGCGAATCGGGCCGAGCGGATTTCGCCGCGCCGGAAAGTGATCTCGTGATACAGCGCGCTGGCCTCGGACGATCCCCAGAGGCGCTTGCCCAACAATAACCCGGCTGCAAGAGCCACCAGCAGACCGAAGCCGATCATCGCGGGCAGAAGACCGCGGCTGCGGCGTGTCTGGACCGGACGCTCTCTTTCATCTTTCTCATGGCTTGCTTTTGCGCTGCTCGCCGCGGCCAGCACGGCCCCGCCACTGGTCCCAGCTCTTGTGATCCCGGGGCGTGAGGAATCCGTGTCTCGTTTCAAGCGCTTCAGGTCAGCGCGAAGCTCGGCTGCGCTCTGGCAGCGCAACTCCCGGTCTTTTTCTAAAGCCTTGTTCAGGATCGTTTCCAGTTGCGGCGGCAATCCCGGGTTCAACTGAACTGGTGATGCAGGCACTTTGTTCAGGATCGCTTCAAAGACAACCGCGGATGTCGTTCCCGAGAAGGGCTGCCTGCCAGTCGCCATTTCATAGAGCATGACGCCGTACGAGAATAGATCGGTGCGATGATCCAGCGCCTCGCCGCGCGCCTGTTCGGGTGACATATAAGCGATCGTCCCCATCGCTGTCCCAGGCGTGGTGAGTTGGTCCACGCTGATGGCCGAGCGCGTCCCTTCCGACGCGTCGACGGCTCGGCTTCCCTGCGGGGTGAGTTTTGCCAGGCCGAAATCAAGGATCTTAGTCTGCCCGCGCTGCGTGACAAATACATTCGCCGGCTTGATATCGCGGTGCACAATGCCACTGGAGTGGGCGGCATCGAGAGCGTCGGCAATCTGGATACCCATCTCCAGTAACGGTTCAATCTTGAGCGGCCGGCCCTCGATCTTGTGTTTGAGGGTCGTACCGTCCAGATACTCCATGGCAATGAAAGCCTGCCCCTCCTGCTCGCCGATGTCGTAAATGGTGCAGATATTGGGATGGTTCAGGGCGGAAGCCGCCTGGGCCTCACGCTGGAAGCGGGCCAGCGACTGGGGGTCTCGGGCAACTTCGTCAGGCAGGAACTTGAGGGCGACAAAACGATGCAGCCGAGTGTCTTCGGCCTTGTAAACCACGCCCATGCCGCCACCACCGACCTGTTCGATAATGCGGTAGTGCGAAATGGTCCGGCCGATCACTGGCCCATGATGTTACTTGTTGTGAAATGGACAAGTCAACGAAAGGGATAGAGTTTGGGGTCCCAAGGCGCCGGCGCAAGATCACCTGCATAGCGGTTGGCCGAAGACGGATCCCTTCATAAAA
>CATPBJ010000229.1 GCA_955652395.1 uncultured Terriglobales bacterium
ACTCCTCTCCAGCCCAAGCCGTTTCCGGATGATAGCCACCAGCACATAAATCGAGACTGCGATTCAGATCTGAGTCTTCACTGCGTTCTCGCTGGTGCCATAGAACGCTTTGATGCGAAGGTGCTGCTTGATCCATTTGAAAAATAATTCTATCTGCCAGCGGCACTTGTAGGTCTGGGCTATGGTAAGTGCTGGAAGCACGAAGTTGTTGGTCAAGAACTTGAGTCGCTTCTCGGTTTCTGCATCGAGGTAGCTGACTCGGCGCAAGGGATCGGGATAGGCTTTCGCGGATTCGATCGCGGTCAGAATAACGGTGTGATCAGATCGCACGCCTGTAGTTTTGTCCACCGGATGGGAGTAGCGCCGCTCGAGCAAGACATTCTCTTTGGTGCGTACGACGAAGAATGCCGAGCAGAGCGTAAACACGAATAAGCGTTCGAAATCGATGTACCCTCGGTCCAGAATATAGAAGGCGCCGGCCTCGGGAAGGATCTCATCCAGAATGTTCACGTCGTGCACTTTGCCGTCCGTAATGCGGATAAACGTGGGGATGTTGCCATGCAGGTCCAGCAGCGTATGCATCTTCACGGCCGCTTTGTGTTGGCGAAACTTGGCCCAAGGAAACAGCGAGAGGCAGAGGTCGATGGTGGTCGAATCCAGAGCGTACAAACTTTGATTCAACTCCACACCCATGGGATCGTGAGCATACAGCGGTCGTGCCATAGCGATTAAGACCTGCGCAAAATCCGCATAGATCCGCCAGTCGTGCGATTCATTGGCGTCGGCCAGAGTAGACCGGGCGATGGTACTCCGGAACCCCATGTGGTAGAGCTTGCTGCCGATGGATCGCAAGCAAGTCTCGATATCACGCAGACTCTCCCGATAAGTCAGTTGCGCGAAGGCCATCGAGAGAAACTGGTCTCGGCAAGAGAAGTTCCGTAGCTTGTAATCACCATGGTAGCGGTCCACACATTTCTGAAACTCGTAGGCGGGCAGATAATCCATCAGCTGCGAAAAAACGGTTCGTCCAGTATTCACACCTCATTGTTTCGCAAAGCCAGATCGAGCCGGATGGGCCCAAAACGTCGTCGACACTTTCAAATCGAAAAAAATAGAAATGCCACTTAACTTATGCTGCAGCAATTAGTTGCATGGATCTTGGGATTCGATAACCGGACACTTATGGGGCGACTTATTCTGGACTTTGTGGAGCGACCAGCAAGGTCAAGACATGGCCAAGTATGGAGTGATCTTGGCCATGATTTTGGTACTCGTTATCGGAACTGTTCGAATGGTCGGAAGCAACGCCGACCACGTATTTTCTTCAGTGTCGAGCTCAGTTCAGTAATGCATGCAGGCGACAAAAGCGGCAGCGTCGCAATGGTGTACATCGTTCTTGGCATTGTGGCAATCATCCCATCGAGGAGTGAAAGGAAAGGCCGCTCCGATTGCACAAGGTCCGCAGAAGCGAGAGGCGTCTGCTTCCGTCCCGTCGCACCGAGTACGTCATGTCTAGACCCCTCTATAAAGGACTCTGTGCATCTGCAGTTATTACCGGGTGCCTGCTGTTGGCGCCGCAGCCAACAACAAATGCAGCGCCGCAAAAGATCGTGCTGGCGCGAGACCAACCGACCAAAGCAAACGCGCCGCCCATCATCGAAGCCGCAGTGCCCGCCCCACAGCCGCAAGAGGCTGGGCCTGGACAGCAAATCCCACCCACTCCACAGGCGTCGATGAGTCCCCAGGAGCAGGCGTGGCGGATGCTCGAGAGTGCAAGCACTGGGGGAAAAACCGGCGACCGTGCTATAGCGGTCCGCGTTTTGGGGCTGATGCCCAACGACACAAGGGCAGTAAAATTGGCAGTAACAGCGCTGAAAGACGACAAACCGGAGGTGAGAGCCGCGGCGGCTGCAGCTCTCGGGGAGATGAATTCTAGAAGAAGCATCTCCAAGCTGAGAATGGCGTTGGATGACAAAGATCCTTCCGTTGTTCTCGCAGCGGCCCATGCCCTCGAACTGATGCATGACAAATCCGCCTACGAGGTCTACTACGAAGTTCTGAATGGTGAGCGGAAAACTGGCAAAGGCCTAATCGCGTCGCAGACATCGATACTGAGTGATCCGAAAAAGATGGCGCAGCTCGGCTTCGAAGAGGGTATTGGCTTCATTCCATTCGCCGGCATCGGATGGGGCGCTATCAAGGCGATCACGAAGGATGACACGTCTCCGATTCGGGCCGCGGCTGCCAAAGTGCTGGCCCAAGATCCCGATCCAGCCACGACCAAAGCGTTGACCGACGCTGCGGGCGACAAGAGCTGGCTGGTGCGCTCGAGGCTCTTGCTAAACGCGGGGATCCGTCGATACTCGAAACAGTGAAGCTATACATGGATGACGAAAGCAAAGTAGTGGAATACACCGCCGCTGCAGCGGTGGTACGATTAACGGCCATCAACGAGGCACGTTCTGCAGCTAGGCAAAAGGAGAAGAAAAACACGGAGAACCTGAGAAAGAGGTAAGCCCAATCGATTCAGGACGGGCGGCGTTTTCTGAGTTTATTCGTCTCGCGCAACACTGTTTTGTTGGGATTTTGAAGTGTACCGCCGTGAAAGGCGAACGTGTTTGGAACCAGCCTCAGAACACCAAGACTCTTGCCATGCACCGTCCACCATTAGGGTCATAGTTACAGTTGTCATCAGCTCGCGGCGCTCCGGGCAGATAGCCGCCCGGAGGAAAGGGGCAATTTTAGGTAGGGACGCTCCGCGGAGAATGCTGTTGTGAGACGTATTCGCATTTCGGAATGCCGCCCCGAGGGCGGCTTTCTAAACGCCGCAGCAGACGCTTTTAATGGCCCTCAGCAAATCCGTGCCTAAGCAGCTTTTATCGACGCAGGCGTCGCCGCCCGCCGCGGTGACTGCGGCCCCCAATTGAGCAGGATCATGTTGGCTTAGAACGATGATTCTGACGTCCGGTGCTTCCTGCCGAATCAGCCGGGCCGCCTCTAACCCGCTCATCCCAGGCATGCTGACATCGAGCAAAACGAGATCCGGATTTAGATGACGGTTAATTTCAACGGCTTCGCACCCGTTCCTTGCTTCTCCGCAAATTTCCCACCCCGGCTCCGAACACAACATTTCGATGACGCCACGGCGAACAGCGTCGTTGTCATCGGCAATGAGAATACGCAAGACCGTGCACCTTGTCTGTCCTCCAGAGCGCCCTATCCGGCGATGCTGGACGCTTGCTCTTGGAGTATATTCTCTTGCTCCAAAATGTCGGTCGTCGGGATCGGCAGCGCGACCGAGATTTTCGTACCCGTTCCGCTCGAGTGAATATCCATCGTGCCTTTGAAGTGGCGAACACGCTCTCGCATGCCCGCGATCCCCACGCCGGAACGCTGCGCGTGAATCCCACCCAGCTTTTCGGCTGGTATTCCCTTGCCATCGTCCTGAATTTCCAGGGCAACAGCCTCGGCAGTGCGGGACAGCCGAAGTGTCGCAGCCTTGCTGCCAGAATGGCGATGAATATTGGTGAGGCATTCCTGCACGACACGAAACACGGCTAGTTCCATCTCGCTTGGCAGTCTGCCGAAGTCTTCAGCAATGCTTAGGTCAACAATTAGATCGCTACGTTCCGCCAGACCGTGCATATACCAACGAATGGCTTCGGGCAGGCCATTTTCATCCAATAGCGGAGGATGCAAGAGATAAGATGTCGTGCGTATCTCTTTGCTCAGCTGCTGAACCAGGCTCTGGCTGTCGTCAAGAGATTTGCCCAGTCTCGGGTTCTTCGCTACATCGTGAGTCATGCTCGCAAGGTTCATGCCGAGCGCGGTTATGATTTGTCCTGCGCTGTCATGCAACTCGCGGGCAATATGCCGCCGCTCATATTCTTGAGCTCGCAGTAGGCGATTGGACAGCTCTCGAAGTTGTTCCGACTGTTGCAGAACCTCGTTGTTTCGCTCCTCCAGTTCTAGGGTGCGAGCGCGCACTTGTTTTTCGAGCTCGTCAGCGAGTGTTCGCAGCCGTTCTTCGCTTCTCCGCAGTTGTTCTTGCACTCGCGTTCGCTCAGTTATGTCGCGGGTCATGGCGAGTTGAACGACATTTCCATCGGCCATTCGTAACGGAGCAGCATGGGTTTCCATATGATGGGCCGTGCCGTTTAGTCCCACGATATCGAATTCCAGAGAACTTCTCTCTCCGCGACAGATTCTTTCATTGAAAACACGAAACCTCTCTCGGTCGTGGGAAGCGATGAGGTCATAGACGCTCTTTCCGACGACCCTCTCAGCGCAATCCGCGCCAACCATTCTTAGGCCGGGCGGATTCATGTGAAGCAAGGTGCCGTCGTTGGTCACGAGCTTCACGCATTCCGGCGTGGTCTCAACAATCGCCCGGAAACGTTCTTCGCTTTCGCGCAGGGCTCGCTCGGCTAGCATTTGTTGAGTGATGTCCCGAGCTATCTTGGATGCTCCAACGACGACGCCCGCGGCGTCCTTCACAGGCGAAATTGTGAGCGAGATGTCGAGCAGCGTTCCATCTTTACGCCTGCGACGGGTTTGGAAGTGCTCGATGCGCTCCCCTCGCTTTAGCCGCTCAAGAATCGTTATCTCTTCGCCTAAGCGATCGGCAGGAATAATAAGGGTAATGTTCTTCCCCACGGCTTCTTCAACCTTATAGCCGAACAAGTCTTCAGCACCCTTATTCCAGCTGGTGATAATGCCATCCAGGCTTTTGCTGACGATGGCATCCTCCGAGGAACCCACGATGGCAGCCAGCAAACTGTTTGCGCGTTCAGCCTTTTGACGCTCCAATGCTTCTGATTTTAGGGCGTCGAGCGACGCCAAAATTTGATATGCCGATGCGGCGAATTTTCCGAGCGAACTCATGATCCGCTCGTCTTCGGCGTCGAACTTACGGTTCTCATCGTGTGCGACTGCCCAGATCGTACCGACAGCTTTGCCTCCAACGTAAAACGGAACCAGGAGAGCCTCTTCGACGAGAGGTGTAACGGGTTGAAAATAGGTGTACCGCCGTTCGACGTGGCTGAATAGTAACGTGGTGTTGCGATCAAGCACGTCGCCGCAGGGGCCGAAATCGCGCGGCGTACCTCCGCCGATGTGCGATTTCCAGTTGCCGGCGATCGCCGGCCAGTAGAACCTTTTTCCTTCCGTCGTGAGCAGGCTGATGCCTGCTGAACCGGCGCGGCAGACGTCTAGAAGTGTCTCAGCCAGAGTCTGAAGAACTGTGCGCGGGGAGTCAGCCAGCGCTTGAGCCAAGGACACGAGCGCACGGCTCTCCTTCTCGTGATCGGGCGGACGCGATGGACGACGACGCAACTCCTCCGTGCAAAGGATCGATTCCACTGGAACGGCAGCATCATCAAGGGAATTGTCTGCGGCACCGCATACTTGAGATTCTGGGGACTCGCTCATGTTGTCACCATCGTTTTGAGGTCGATTCCGCCTTGCCAGAGCTAATCGATCAAGCATCGGAAGCAGCTCTTGAGCAAGATCACTTTTGGCAACATATGCCGCAGCCCCTACCTCCCGAGCTTGGTTACGAACTATTGTACGGTCGTTCTGACTTACGATAACCACTGCGGATTCCGGGACTTCTCGACGTAGGATTCTGGTTGCCTGTATTCCGTCCATCCGGGGCATGGAAATGTCCATCAGCACAACATTGGGTCGCAAGCTCTTCGCTTTTTCAACCGCTTCGAGGCCGTTCACAGCTTCACCACACACGAACCAGTCAGCGCGTGACGTTAATAAAGCGTGGACACCCTGCCTGACGGCCTCGTGGTCGTCAACGATGAGGATGCTCAACGAACCCATACATGCTCCACTCTGTCGAGGATGGTGCCTGCTGACCCGAAATGGTCAATAAATAGTTTCAATCTTAAATAGTTTCCTAGGGCACGAGAATACGGCATTCTTTATCAGCTAATACAGCATTTACCCGATTGTGTTCTGCACCCCAAACTTTCTCGTGTTCCGTCGGAGGGAAAAGGTCACTCACGGACGACCAAGCCACCTGAGTATTGGGGTTGCGCAAGTATTTTGAATAACCAGTTGGAATTCATTAGATGTGTTCGCATTCTACATTTTCGAATGCGGAACGGGTTCTACGCGGTGGTTACGATCACCGCGCTGCAGGCATGTTTACCTACCCGACAGTAATTGTGACGTACTGCCGAGTCGAAATAGATCGCGTCACCTGAGTCCAGCGTGTAGGTGTCAGGGCCGATGGTGAGTTCCAGGCTGCCGCTGATCAAGTAAAGCAGCTCGACTCCGGCGTGTTGGTGCAGCCTGACTTTTTCGGGGGGCACGGATTCGAATTCCGCGTAGAAGGCGTTCAGCTTCCGCTCGGTTGCTTTGAAATCGAGGCTCTCGAAGTGATAGGCAATCGTTGCCCGGCCGGGGCTTTCGGGAAAACGCAAGCGCTCCGCCCTGCGTATGATCGAGACTACATGACGCTTACGCTCATCGCTGAAAAAGTGTTCCAAGCCCACCCCGAAAACCATGGCAATTCGCAGCAGCGTGGGCAAGGTAGGGAACAGTTTTCCTCGCTCCAGTTTCGACAACATAGCCGCTGACAAGCCAGTGTGTTTGCCAAGTTCGACTAGGCCCATGCTTTTCTTCAGTCGCAGAGCGCGAAGCTTCTCTCCCAGCGCATAAGGCTTGAGTCCTTCCACAATCGTCTTGTTGACCACCGAACCCTCCTGTTTTCCTTCTGGTAGAAAACACCGCGGATCCTTTGACTGCCAGGCACATGATTTGGTCGTGGCCGCATGTTTTCATTGTATGCAAAACAATGTGCTTTACAGTTAATACATCGCACCGGCAGAAGGTGCAACTACTAAAAGGAGATCACATGAAAGTAACTAGGTTCGCGCTTATACTGGCAGTCTTGCTAAGCACCGCGGCGATCAAGGCCGGAGCGGCAGACAAGGACATCATTGACACAGCGGTTGCGGCAGGGTCGTTCAATACCCTGGCTACAGCGCTTCAAGCGGCAGATCTGATCGACGCCTTAAAAGGGGAGGGACCATTCACCGTCTTCGCCCCAACAGACGATGCCTTCAAGAAACTTCCCGCGGGAACTCTGGAGTCGCTGCTTAAGCCTGAGAACAAGGAAAAGCTGCGGGCAATCCTCACCTACCACGTGGTATCCGGCCGAGTCACCGCAGCGCAGGCAATGAAACTCTCGTCTGCGAAAACCCTCAACGGACAAAACGTGACGATCAGTACCCACGATGGCACACTCATGGTGAACAAGGCCAAGGTGACGAAGGCGGATATCTCCGCATCGAATGGTGTGATCCACGTAATCGATGCGGTAATCCTGCCTGGCAGCAACTGAGAACGGAACCTAAAAACATTACACACTCAAAGGAGAGACACAATGAAAACCTTGGACATTATTGCAGCCGTACTATTGGTGATCGGCGGACTCAACTGGGGTCTGGTGGGCCTGGCCCACTTCGACTTGGTTGCGACGATCTTCGGCATGAGATTCGGCGAGACCTCAACGCTCAGCTCAGCCGTTTACACGTTGGTGGGTGTGTCCGCGTTGTACCAGGCGGTGTCCTTCAGGTCCATCCAGCGACGCTGGGGACATGAGGCGGCGCTCGCGACCCGATAACAACTTACGCAAAGCAGCCGGGGGAGGCCGATGCAACTCCCCCTTTCTTTCCCATGAATATGCTTCTGAAATTAGGCGAAGATCCTCGCGTCACGATACGGAAAGCAGGACCACCGGACCCGAACGGAGACTGCATTGTGTATTGGATGCAGCGTGCACAGCGTGCCCTCGATAACCCTGCTCTCGATTTGGCTGTGAATGTAGGAAATGAGTTGTGGAAGCCCGTCGTGGTCTTTTTCGCGCCGGTGCCGTTCTATCCTCACGCCAACCTGCGGCATTTCAGTTTTCTTGCTAACGGCATACCGGACATCGCAGAGGCTCTCGCACGGCGCGGTATCGGGTTTGTGCTGCGGGCTTACCCCGACCACGGCCTGCTGAAGTTCTGCGAGGAAGTGAGAGCTTCCATGGTGATTGGAGATGAGAATCCGCTGCGTGAGCCGGAGGAATGGCGGTCTCGCGTCGCGCGTCAGATTCGGGTACCGTTCTGGACAATCGACGCCGACGTGATCGTTCCCTCCAGGCTTCTTCGACGTGAGCACTATGCCGCCCGCACCATAAGGCCCCGGCTTCACGAGCTTCTACCCCAGTTTTTAGTGCGCCAAGATAATCCAGAAGCACGCTTGCCTTGGGCTTCGCCGCCCAACCTCCGCTCGCTGCCATGGGACGAGGATTTCACTCGCGGATGGACTCTGGACCGCGCAGTGCAGGGAGTCGCTAATTGGCGTGGGGGAACCGAACAGGCGATGCACACACTTCAGGAATTCGTGCAAACAAAACTTCGCGAGTATCCCGATCAGCGCAACCGCCCGGAACAGGACGGGACGAGCCGGCTGTCGCCGTACCTGCACTTCGGCCATATCGGCCCGCACACGGTTGCGTTTGCGATTCAAAATGCGAACGTGCCTGCGTCCGCAAAAAACGCACTACTGGAACAGCTCATCGTCCGGCGCGAACTTGCAGTGAACTTCGTCCGATTTAATTCTTCATACGATTCCATGGAGTCTCTTGAGCCTTGGGCAGATCACTCGTTTGCGCAACACACGGGTGATCGTCGGCCGGTCATTTACAACGATGAGCAACTTGAGAATGCCGACACTCATGATCCCTTGTGGAATGCCGCGCAGAAGCAGATGATTCTCACCGGCTGGATGCACAACTACCTGCGGATGTACTGGGCCAAGAAGATTCTCGAATGGAGTCCTTCGGTGGGGGTTGCATTTCAGCGCGCCCTGGGGCTCAACGACCGTTACGAACTGGATGGACGCGATCCGAACGGTTATGCAGGAATCGCGTGGGCGATTCTGGGCAAGCATGATCGTGCCTGGGGTGACCGGCCGGTGTTCGGCAAAGTCCGGTACATGTCTTTGGCCAGCACAGCGAGGAAGTTCGACTCGAAGAAATTCATCGCGCAAATTGCCACACTCGAAGGTGCCCATGCCCAGGCGTAGCTGGCTCATGCTTCTGTTCTTCACTGCCACGTGTTTTGGTGCGGCGGCAGTCGGATCCGCATGGACGACCTCGTCCGTTAACACGTGGTACGCACAATTGCGCAAGCCAGCCCTCAATCCTCCAAGCTGGATTTTCGGATGGGTTTGGTCTGTGCTGTATCTGTTCATGGCGACCAGTGCTTGGTTGGTGTGGCGGACCGCTGGCTGGAGCACCGCCAAATACGCTCTTGTGTTGTTCTTTGCTCAGTTGGGACTTAACGTCGCCTGGTCAGGTTTGTTCTTTCGTCTTCACTTTCCGGGAGCAGCACTGATCGAAATCTTTCTCTTGCTGGCGGCGATTGCTGCCACCGCCATCGCCTTCCTTCCTTTTTCCAGTGCTGCATTCTGGCTCATGGTGCCGTATGCAGCGTGGGTATCGTTTGCCAGCTATCTCAACTTCCAACTCTGGCGACTAAATCTGGGTTCGATATGAGAATCCTGGTTACCGGCACAACTGGATACGTCGGCAACGTGCTGGTACCGAAACTGGTGCGGGCGGGCCACCAAGTAACGAGCATGTTTCGGGATCGTTCGCGCGTGAGCCAACGCGCCCTTGTCGGGGCGCGCGTTGCTCAAGCCGACGCGCTCGATGCCAGTAGCTTATTGCCGGTGCTGGAAGGCATTGATGCGGCCTACTATTTGATCCACTCCATGACTGGCGGGAAGGCTGACTTCGCAGAGCGCGATCGGCAAGCCGCACGCAACTTTGCTACGGCTGCGAAGCAGGCGGGAGTGCGGCGCATCATCTACTTGGGCGGCCTGACGTCCCAGACCTCTAAAGTGTCTCCACATCTCAGGAGCCGCCAAGAAACCGGAGCAGTGCTGCGCGAGTATGGGCCGCCGCTGACCGAGTTTCGCGCGGGAATCATTGTGGGCAACGGTAGCGTGTCCTTCGAGATGATTCGTTACCTTACGGAACGGCTGCCCGTGATGATTTGCCCACGATGGGTAATCACTCGCACTCAGCCGATCGCGATCAGCAACGTGCTCGAGTACCTCGTTGCTACGCTGAATGTACCGGAGTCCGTCGGTGAAATCATAGAAATCGGTGGCGCGGCCGTCGAGACTTATCGGAGCATGATGCTCATCTACGCCCACACACGAGGACTGCGAAGATGGCTGCTTCGAGTTCCCGTACTCACGCCCCGGCTTTCTTCATACTGGCTCAACCTGGTCACGCCGATTCCCGCAGCCATTGCTCGTCCACTCATTGAAGGACTACGCACAGAGGCTGTCTGCACGAGCGCCTCAGCCAAGAGACTGTTTCCCGCGATATGCCCTATGACCTACACGGCAGCCGTCGAAGCTGCTCTGGAACGGCCGGTTCCGGATGAGTCCTTCCAACGCAGTGTTCGCGGTAACGCCAAGCATGCATGCGTGCGGCGCGAAGGCTTGATCAGCGACCTCCGGCAGACAATTGTGAACGCTGATGCCGAGCAGGTGTTTGCAGTCTTGCAAAGCTTGGGCGGGAAACGTGGCTGGCTATATGCCAATATCCTATGGCAGCTGCGGGCATGGGTTGATGGTTTGTTGGGTGGGGTTGGCATGAGGCGGGGCAACAGCCGAGATGGACCGTTGAAGACAGGCGACTATGTGGATTTCTGGCGTGTAGAGCAAGTGGCCTGCCCGCGGAGCCTTCTGCTGCGAGCGGAAATGAAGCTGCCGGGTCGCGCGTGGCTGCAGTTCCTGCCTATTTCTGACGCAAAGGGTCAGACGCGTCTCAGTTGCTGGGCTTGGTTCGAGCCACGCGGATTAGCAGGCGAAATCTATTGGTGGCTGCTCTACCCCATTCACTATTTGATCTTTCGGGGCATGGTGAGAGCGATCCAAACGAGATCCGAGGATGCTTTTCGGTTCTTAGAGCCAGCCTGAGAGCTGAGAAGCAGTTTTCGCTCGCTCGGCGGATGACGGTTGGCATCTCGCTCTGTCTCAACCGCTGCACGTTGGGCCGTCTAGTGGGTTGCGTTCGTCCATGAAGGGTTGAATACCAATCCCTACCGAAGAATGCT
>CATPBJ010000230.1 GCA_955652395.1 uncultured Terriglobales bacterium
AGAACTTTCCCTGTCCAACTCCTCGCTCCGGCGCAGTTTCGATAAACTTGATCAGGAGGTCACGGCTTGGATCCAACACGCAAAATTAGCCGCCTAAAACTTGACTCATTTGCATCAAGTTCTTCACTTCAAGACATCTAGGACGTAATTGATATGAAACAGGAAATTGAGATGCGGCATTTGCGCTACTTCGTTGCGGTGGCTGAAACCTTGCACTTCGGCAGAGCAGCGGACAAACTGCGGATGGCGCAGCCCCCGTTGAGCCAGCAGATCAGAAATCTCGAACGCAATCTTGGATACTCGTTATTCGACAGAACCACCCGCGGCGTGCGTCTGACCAGAGTTGGGGAGTTCTTTTTGGAGCGCTCTCGGAACACTTTGGCCAAGGTCGGCGACGACGTAGAGATGGCCCGACGGTTAGGAAGTGGGGTGGAAGGTATTCTCACGGTTGGTTTCAGCGGTTCCACCATATTCACGGCTCTGCCGACAGTTATCGGACGCTACCGGCGCATGCATCCCAACGTGGAGTTGCGACTACGGGAGCTTGTGACGGCTGAGCAAGTCCCCTCTCTCCTCAACGGAACCCTGGATCTTGGGTTCCTAGACGCGAGAAGGGTTGACGATTGAACCGATTCTGCGCGAGCCGTTCGTTGCCATCCTGCGGCGCGTCATGAGCTGGCAGGAAAGTCTTCGATTTCTCCAGCGGAATTGAAAGATTAGCCGTTCGTGCTGTTTCCCAGGAAAATGGGCGGCCTTGCTTATGACAGGACGGTTGCGTGCTGTGAGGCAGAAGGGTTCCGGCCGAATTTCGTGCAAGATGCGCCGCAATGGCCCACTGTATTGCAACTGGTTGCGGCGGGACTGGGCGTATCTTTAGCTCCCGCATGTGTTGCACGCCTTGCGATGCCGAGAGTGATTTTTAAAAGAATACGCTCCCAGCATTGGACATCGGTGGACATTGGGATGAAAGCGAAACTAGAGAACCCGGCGACAGAGGCTTTTCTCACGATTGCTCGTGCGCAATTTTCCAAGTTGGCGAAGTCTGCCGCACCAACCAAATGAACGTCCCAATGGGGAGTCTCATCTCGCTTGAGCCGCACACGTTTGAACTTCTCTACTCATTGCCGGTGGATCGGCGCGCGAGTCACTGAGGTTCAGCATTGCGAAGTCGACTATTCCGCAAACGAGGCTGAACGCTCCCGCCTCACCGCGCCCCGGACTCACCCGAGCAACCGGGGCAGAGACCTGTGTAATGTCCCATAAGCTTCTTATGAGAAGGTCATAAAAATCAAGGCCGACGTCGCGGCCTTAATGTGTTTTTTCGACGTTGGCATGAACATCAAGTCGGTTCCGGACTGCGAACCGAAGACCAGATTGCCTGCGTCGGTGATTTTCCGGCCCATCATTTGGATAGGACACGGCTCATGGCCGCCGATTTCTGGGCACAACGCGCCCGCGGGCCCTCCTAGTCATCATCCTCCTCTTCAGGTGAGAACTAGGTTCGTTTCCCGATGTACCAAGGCGCGCTCACCGTGAAGATGCGTTCATTGCCGCGGGCGAGAAGCACCCATTCCAGAAGTCGGCCACGTTGATCATGGAGGAAGTATTCGTACCATCTGTCTTCCACAAGCTCCGGTATGACCACAACAATGCTGCGAGCGGGATTTCTTTTCGAAAGCTCGAGAATGAACTGAACGACGGGAATGATGACAAAGCGGTAGGGTGAAGGCAGGACGTGGAGTTGGGGCGGCTCTTTACCTGCCGAGCGGAAGGGCTGCTCAACGTAGTGTTCCCAGTCGTCTTGGAGCAAGTCGGA
Organism: uncultured Terriglobales bacterium; assembly: GCA_955652395.1. Lineage (GTDB taxonomy): Bacteria > Acidobacteriota > Terriglobia > Terriglobales > Acidobacteriaceae > JAIQFF01. Next base: position 1,817 of record CATPBJ010000230.1, read on the forward strand.
GTGCTCGTGCTCGTTGGGCTCGACGTGCAGGGAGATCACCTCCGGGGAAAGCCGAGCTGCAAATTCAATTCCCTGGCGCGTCACCGCACTCCAGCGGTCGATCGCAATGACCGCAATCGGATGCTGGCTGAGACCTGCTGCGTCGACCGGAACCTTGCAGGTGGTGAGCAATTTCACGGAGTGGTAGTGGCGGCGAACGAGGGCGAAGAAGACAATCGTCAAGGGAATGAAAAGCAGCGTAATCCAGGCGCCTTCCACGAATTTCGCGACCAGCACGACGACGGTGGTAATGCCTGTTACGAGCGCTCCCAGCCCGTTCACGAGTGCGCTCTTCAGCCAATGAGGACCGCGGTTTTTCCTCCAGTGCATGACCATGCCGGCTTGTGAAAGCGTGAAGGCCAGAAAAGCGCCGACGGCATAGAGCGGGATAAGACGATCGGTGACACCACCGAACAAAACGAGGAGGCCACCACAGAGTACCGCCAAGACGACGATGCCGTAGGTGTAGACCAGCCGCCGCCCGCGATACACGAAGACGTGCGGGAGGTAGTTGTTCTGCGCGATGGCGCGGCAGAGACGCGGAAAGTCGGCAAAGGCGGTGTTGGCGGACAGAGAGAGAACGACGAGGATCGTGCCGATGGTCAGATAGTAGAAAACACCTTTGCCGAAAACTGCGGCGGTGAGCATGGAGAGAACGCTCTGGTAGCCGGGCTGGCCCGGATGGGTTGCAGCAATTCCATAGATCTTTACGAGATATGAAATCCCCGCCAGCAGGACGGCCAGGAGAAAAATGATCACGGTGAGCGTGCGCTGAGCGTTTTTTACCGTGGGCTCCCGGAAAGCCTTCACGCCGTTGCTGACGGCCTCCACGCCAGTCAACGCCGTGCAACCGCTCGCGAAAACCTTCAGCAGCAGCCAGTAGCTGACGGCTTCGGTCATGGGCGGGGGAAACGGAAGGGGAACCGCCGGTGTGAGATGCCCTCCGCTAAGGAGCACACGGAGAACTCCCGTAACGATCGTGATGAGCAGGGCGCCGACAAAAAGATAAGTGGGAACCGCGAAAACAGTTCCCGCTTCGCGAACGCCGCGAAGATTAAGGATGGTGATGACGATCAAGATGCCCACGCAAAGAGAAACCATGTGGGGCAACAAGGACGGAACGGCAGAGACTAAAGCACCGACCCCCGCGGAAATGCCTACTGCGGCGGTGAGAATGTAATCGGCGAGGAGAGCGGCTGCGGCGAGAAGGCCGGCAGGTGCGCCAAGATTGAAGCGCGCCACGGTGTAGGAGCCACCGCCGGAGGGATAGGCGGCGATGGTTTGGCGATAGGAGAAGTACACGATCACGAGTAACGTGATGATGGCGGCGCTGATGGGAACGATATAGCGAACGCCCAGAAGGCCCAGGGGAATCAGAAGGCTGAGGGCCGCCTCCGGGCCGTACGCGGCCGAGCTAAGTCCATCGAGACCAAAGATCGGGATGCCCTGCACAGGACCGATCTGCTCGGCTCGTTCGTCGCTGGTCTTGATCGGTTTTCCGACAACGAGATCAAGGATGTTCATGTGAGATATGGACTGTTCACGCCAGGAAAAATAAGATCCACGCGCTGAGTGTGCCTACGATCGGAGAGTTGTCTGGGCAGAGACACGATAACATTTGGTGGGGCTTGCAATCAAAGATCGATCACGCTCAACTTGACGTCCTTCACCAGGTGCCAGCCATCGCAGACTTCTCCCCAGACATCATGCTCCGCATTTTCGCGACTGATGGAATGAATTGTTCATAGCGCCGTGCCTCACTGCGGGGGGCCGAGTCCGCACTGCTTCCAGAGTTTTTCCCAGCCCCAGATTCCGTAGGCGGCCTTGTCCGGCAGCGGGAAGCCGAGCTGATGAGCCAGCATGCACACCTGCCCGCGGTGGTGCGCTTCGTGGATGATCATATAGGCGAACATGGCCGCGCCCGGGGTCCACGGCCGGGCCCAGCCGTCGCGATGAAACTTCTTGACGCGGCCCTGGGCGAGAGCCTCAGCCAGCATCTGCAAGCACAGCGCTGCGCTCTCCGCCAGGGCTTGCTTGGCCTGCTGCTGTGTGCAGCGGACCCGGTCCAGCCGGGGCGGCGGCTTGAGGTGCGCCGCCGATAGGCGAAGCCACTTGCAGCGAATGTTGTGGACGTGGGCGAAGATGGCGGCGATGGTGCGTCCCTTGCTGCCCGGCAGCTGGGCTCGCCACGCCCGAGGGTCGAGATGCTCGAGCAGGAGCTGGTTCATGCGGTTGCTGACCGCGTGTGTCTCCTGCATGCCTTGGCGCAAATCAGGAGCGCGCGCGGAAGCCGGTCGGGGCATGCGATTTCCTCGTGGGACGAGGCTAGCGTGAAGCCGTAGCCGGAGCAAGCGGGGAATGCGGGAAGGCCCGTTCGTTGCGAGCTTGTGGCCGCGGAAAACGCTTCGAGTACAATGCCGCGAGCAAGGCTGAACTCCGGCGGCGCTAGCGCCGCGCGAATGAAGGCCAGCTGGGGGGAAGAGCCCTGTGGAAGCTCGGCCGAATCGTTCTCAGCGGGCCGGAATCGTCGATCTTCGATCTGCCCGACATCCGGCTTTTCTCTCGACGCCATGTGGCCTGAAGTTTCGGCGCTGATGGCGCCTCCGCGTCAATTTCATTCTTCACTGCTCGCCGAAAGTCTTTGCCGCCGCGTTGAGCTGCGACTAGCGCGATCCGGTGACTTGGAGCAGGGTTTGGTGCAAAGTCTGGCTTAATGTAACATTTGTATTATCAATTACTTATGTTGATTTGGCGACTTACACTGAGATTATCGTGCGATCTGAGGAAAACGAGGTTGTGGATGCGATTTTGCGCCCGGGAGCGCTAATCTGTAACGGTCCAGACTGCCAGAACCATAGGGGAACATTTTAGGTCTCCTACTTGTCCTTCATTCCCTTCAAGAATTTCGGGTGCTCGATCGTTCCCTCAATCCGGAACGGAAAAGACAGCTTGCCGTCTTTCAGCGTCCCTCCGGCTAGCCGCGCAAACAGGTTGGTCACAAATCCCTGCTGGGAAACTATTTCCGCCACACCCTGGTAGTTCAGTTCGTCGGAGCCGGATAAGCTTACACTGCCTGACCCATCAAGATCGACCCCATAGCCGTCGATGTCGATGACCTTGCTCGAAATCCTCTCGTGATTCAGCTCCAGGTCGGTCGAAACAAAATTGAACGAGGAGGGATCATTCTTGGCGGGGCCGAGATCGTTGTAGTGCGCCAGCTTCATCAGGTTCGCATTGAGCCTTAAGCTCGGCACCCGGCCGTTGTGCACCGTCAAATGCCCGCTGCCGTGTAATCCCTCCAGCGGATGGAGCGAGTGCTCGATTTCTCCGGCGATCTTCAACTCACCCTCCATCTTTCCCGTCATTTTCCCGCGGGCATTTTGAAAAGCCGTCAAAAGATGCGCCACATCAATCCCTTTCATTCGCGCATCGGTCTTAAAGCTCGCGTTCTTTCCCGACAATTTAATCGAGAGCTCTCCCGTCGCCTTTCCCCCATACGTTTCTGCTTTCACGTCCGTGAAAAAAACCTGTCTCGCCTGCAGGCGGATATTGGAATTCAGATTTGTCGCCTCGATCGAGCCGAATCGCAGCCGCCCCGCCTGCAATGTCCCCTGTCCGTCGAGTGTTGTGGAAGTAGGGTCGGCAATGGCGTCAACATTCACGTTTTCCAGTTCGCTGGAGACGTCGTGCGCCTCGAAAAAGACCGGCCCCGCCGCGTCGGAAGGCAGAAGATTTGACGCGACCACCTCTCCCCGTTTGATTTCCACTCGCGAGACTATTCCGAAAGGAAACGTGCTCGGTGTATTCTTCGCCCCCGGATTCTCGAAGTTCCACGGGCCGTCGGGGTCCGAAACCAGATTGATCTCTGGGCCTTCCAGCACCAGTGACTTGATAACCACCTTGCGGTGCAGCAGTGCCCAAAAGTCGAGCACGGCATCAGCCCGCGCCACCTTAACGATGTAACTGGGAGGAAATAACGGAGGGCTCTTCACACCAAAGCCGTCGATGTGAACCGTTACTTTGGGAAAGAACGTCACCGCCAGGCGTTCGATGTCGACCTTCTTTCCGATTTTTTCTTCTAAATAGGAGATTACCTCGGGCCGGTAGCGATCCGGATCGAAGAAAACAGGCGCCAGGAAAACCACGGCAGTCAAGACACAACCGGCGATTGCAATCAGCCAAACAGCGATCATGCGGCGGGTGGCCATTCAGCCTTCAGGCTACCAAATTCACTTGCCGAGTGAACTCCAGTAGACGAGCAGTAATTCCACTTGCACGCCGATCCGACGATAATGCGTTGTGTGAGCATCCTTCTCAAAACAAACAAGACTGCAAAACTTACCTACTTGGGAATGCAGTTCAAGCCGACCCCATTCCTCACTTCTCAACAATCATGAGCCGCCGCGAGCGACTCACCGCCTTCTGACAGCAAGCTTCTTTGTGGCCAGAATGACTCGCCATGCGCAATTTATTTGGACTCTTGATCGGGAGGTCGACCGTCCGACTTCGACCTGACACCAACTCGTAATTCCGACCCTTGATTGACAACCTTGGTCCTGTGTGTCAGCGTGCTCATTGTATTTGGCGCAGTCGCGCAAGTCTTCGTCTCATTTCTGATGTTAGTCGCACCTTCCCTCTTTTTCCGGTGAAGAATAGCGACTGAAGTGGCTCCGGGTGTCCGCTTCCTGCAATACGGAATGGCTATCCCCTCTTTGATTTCACCGGAAGGTCCGCCATGGCCGCAAGTCCAGTTATTCCTGCTGCGACACGGAGGCTCCAACCAGAAAACCCTCAAGAGAAAACCCCTCCGATGCTCGTGCCGGATCAGATCCGCTACTTCGGGACCCTGCACGATATTTCTTATGGCCACGAACAGATTTCTCCCGAGTACGAGAGGAAAAGGTATGACAAAAACGCTGCGTGCCACCTTTGTCGCAATGCTCGGCATTCTATCCTGGGGGCAGCTTGCAAGGGCTCAGAATCCAACACCGTTCAAAAGCGTGGATGACTTAGTAAAATGGGTGAAGTCTCATAACAAAGCGCCCTTCGACCGCGATAGTTCGCGGCTTCCGACCGGTGGGAAGAGGCAACTCCTGACGAGCGCGCCCCGCGCACCTAACGCTGGTCACAACGTAAAAGTAAATCAGGACCGTGACCCTTGGCCAAAGGCCGAAATTGGGACTGCGGTCGACCCCACGAACGGCAGAAACGTGGTCGTGATGTCAAATGACTTCCGCGAGAGCCTTGACCACATGTTCTACCATGTCTCGACCAATGGTGGCGGATCTTGGACCGACGATTCCATGGTGGGGGAGCCGATCCTGTTACGGGCTTCATTCCTCTCACCTTTCAAAGCGATCCAGGAGTCGCCTTTGATACCAGAGGCCATAGTATGTTGTCGACGATCACCGGCAATCTGATTTTCGACCTCAACAACGGCTATGAAAATCTTGACAAGGAGATCGAAGCGGCCGAGGGCTTTGCTCACGGCATCTACACTCAACTGTCGCCGATTCCAATCGACGATCAGCCATGTAGTGGAACCTTCACTGGGCCGTTCAATTGCCCTGCCCAACTCGATAAGCCGCTTATCACAATAGATAACGTGCCCGGCAGCCCCAACAATGGCACGATCTACGTCTACTACACACTGTTCTGCATCCAGGCCACACCGTGCACCGACGGAACTGCTACTGTGCCGCCGTTCTCCTCAGCGATCTTGGTCGCGACGTCGCGAGGCGCTGGCTGCCTTTCTCCCCTCCAGCCTTGGCCAGTGGCCCGTTGACGCAGGAGCAGTTCTCTTACCTGGTTGTCGATAGCCACGGCACACCCCACATGTTCTTCGACGACTTTTCCGGGGTCTTTCCCACAATCACCATGTGGGAGTCCACATTGAGCGGAGGAAAGTGGGTGGTTCACCGAACTCCGGTTGCGACGTCAATTTCATTAATTATGCGATTATCAACTGGTCCTTCCGAAGTATCGGCACGGTCGCTCCAGGATGTGGGATTCACGCGGATACCGCTTATTGTGCGTTCTCGGCGAATCAAATTGCTGGTGGCCCTGCCGAGTCCGGCTTGAGCGTCTACATTGCGGTTGTGAATACCCTGACCGGCTCGTCAAAGATTCACCGCGTCAACGGCGACCCATTTAACGATGGGTTTGACCACTTCTTCCCGTGGGCGACCACCAAGGCTGATGGCTCGGTGTACGTGGGATGGTACGATGACCGCAATGACCCGTTCAACACCAAGGTGGAGTATTTCGTCGGGATTCGACCGATGGTGGGAAAAACTTCCCAATCCAGACGGCTGTTAGTGATACCTCATTTAATCCCTGCGTCGGCTTCCCCGGGTGTGGCTTCTTCGGAGGACTATACGCAGATTGCCTCGGGGCCCGACGGCGTAGTCCACGCCGCTTGGTCTGATACCCGTGACGGGGCCAGCATGCAAATCTTTTCGCAAGCGGTTACCTTTTAGATCGGTTTGCAGCGAGGCTGTGAGAGCAGGGGCTGCTCTTTCTTCATAGCGCCTAAATTTACGCTCGTCAGCACCGGGTAATTGCGCTGGAAGTCCCACTTGACCCGTCTAGGAACAGCCTTGGGCTTACATGCGGATTTTCGCGGGAAAGAACTGGACGCCCGGACTAACTTGTTTCAGCGTCGCCGCGACCGCTTCGACTGGAAGCAGTGTCCCTCTTTGCTCTACGATTTAAGGGCGACGTTACGTCAGTCGAGCCAATGCTAGATAGGGTTGCCAGGGTACACCACGAAGCCTGCGTAACGGATTCCGCCTGGTGCCAGCAGAGTCCAGCACGTTTGAGCACATCTTTCGTATCCCGCTGATAGCAACCGTTCAAGTCGAGCGGATGTCCGACTGAGTTTGCGAAGAAGCCCCCCCAGGGGATTGCCGCATTTCTTACGATGTGCATCAAGCCTTTGTGCAAGTTGCGGGATGACTGGAACAGGAGCCTTCGATTTCGCAGTCTTAGGATCACCAACTGTGCCACACGGATCGAGTGACGTTCACCCAACCTAGCGATTCTTCATCCTGCGCGGGTTCGTAAGCTTCCCATGTGAGACCACGCGGTTCCCCCAGTCGCAGCCCTGTGAAGGCGGCAGTTGCCACAGCTGTGGCCGACGGCTCCGACAAAACCTTCAAATCGCCATGACTTCTTCGAGCGAATAGGGGCTCGTTTCGGCGCCGTGGTGGAAAACCTCCAGGCCGCATTAGCCCAGCATCCAAAGGATCCGACAGGAAAGCGGAGCAGACTGGACTGGCGACATAAAGAGTCTTTAGAATTAGATCCGATTTACACAGTTTGCTCGCCGACTTGGGAGTCCCACCTTCATGGAATCATGGATGAAACTTCGCCAGTGGTTGATCGCCATGGGGCTACTGGTTTTGGTATCGGCCGCCATCGCCGGGTTTATTTTGACTCGTGATTCGGTGGCGCCCGAAACCTCCTCTAGTTCGGAATCCGCAACCGATCCGGTTCAACTGGTCGACGAACGCCCGCTCCAGACCGCGCGGGCGATGGCTAAACTGGCGTCTAATTCGGACGAGCAACGCGTCGCGGCTTTAGCCATGCAGTTCGCGGACAACGAGGTGGATCTAGCTTTCCACGACGCTTTGCGGGACGCCGCTGATCACCCTCCTCAGAACAAACCGCAGAACCGTGGACTCTATGAAAACGCGAGTCAAGCCGAAGCGCAAGTCAAAGCAGACCAAACCGCTGTTGACGAACTGAAGAAGCGGCTGGGTTCTGCCAAAGGCGCGCACCAAGACAGTCTTCAGGAACAGCTTGACGTCGCCCAGGCCCAACTTGAACTCGATCAGGATGAATTGAATGACGCGAGAGAGGACCTGGTGCGGTCTGGAGCGGATCCCGGAAGTTTAATACAGCGCCAATTCGACCAGCACCAAGCGGCCGAGCATACCGCCGACGAGAAACCGGCGCAGGCAGCTGCGAACAAATCGGAGGTGGATTACCAAGCTGGAAATCTCCTGGCCCAATTTGCTGCCTGGCGCGCCCTGCGTGATAAGACAGTCCCGTTGCAACGAGCGCATGACGAAGCTGTCCAGGCCGCTGCCGCGCTCACCCGGGCCCATGACTCGCTGGAGAAGCAAGTCAGCACCGAAAAGATCAATAGTCCGGCGCTCAATCCGCAAGCCGCTACCCAGCCTAATTCCCACCCAGAAGCTCAAGGCAATGCCGGCACTGCGATCAAGTCCTTGCATCTTCTTTCCGGAGACCAGAAAAACCTGGCCGATCTAGACAAGCGCGTCCAAGACCAACAGCAGTTGGGAAACAGTTACGCCACTTGGATCACGATAGTCCGGTCACACGAACGTGCCGCGTTGCATGGCATGACTGAATCGGCGCTCTGGATCCTTCTCATTGTGCTGTCGGTATATCTCGCTGATCGTGCGATCGATTACCGCCTCGCGGAGAGCAGTGCGGAGCACACACGGTTGCAGACATTGCGCGCTGTGATTCGGTTTGTCGTGCAAGCGGTGGGTGTCGCCTTGATCTTGCTCGTGATCCTGGGCACTCCCAGCCAGATGCCGACGATTCTCGGCCTCGCCGGCGCCGGACTGACTGTGGCTCTGAAAGACTTCATTGTGGCTTTCTTTGGCTGGTTCGTATTAATGGGAAAGAATGGGCTGCACGTGGGCGATTGGGTGGAAATCAATGGGGTAGCGGGAGAGGTGGTCGAAATCAATCTCCTGCGTACCGTCTTGCTTGAAACCGGCAACTGGACCGATACCGGCCATCCAACTGGGCGCAAGGTAGCATTCGTAAACAGTTATGCTATCGAGGGCCATTTCTTTAACTTCACCACCAGCGGGCAGTGGATGTGGGACGAGTTGCAGATTATGGTGCCCTCGAATGAGGATCCCTACCCGCTGCTCGACGCCATCCAAAAGAGGGTGGCCAAGGAAACCGAGGCCAATGCCCAGTCGGCCGGCAAAGAATGGCAGAGTGCGGCCAGCCGCTACAAGGTTCGAACCGCTTCGGCGGTGCAGCCGGCAGTCAACCTCTGGCCGACTGCTTCAGGCGCGGAAGTACATGTCCGCTACATCACACGAGCCCAGGAGAGATCTGACATGCGCGCTCGCTTGAATCAAGCTCTGGTACAGTTGCTGCATCAGCGGGGGATGGATGAGAAGTCAGCCGTGTCGGCAGCCAGATAAAGGCGTCCACTAAAGAGCACCGGGTGCGAACTGCCGTCGCAACCGCCCGCTTCAGCCCCCCGGCGCCGGTGGGTGCTCGCTACATGGAGGCGAGGAGGTTATCACAAGCTTCAGATCGAGGTCTGGCTCTTCGGCTCGGCGGCATACTAAAAAGTGGGAGGACGACGAATAATTAAGAGGTACATACGATGGAGATTGGAGAAGTCAAGGAAGCCATCGAGCGGGCGGAAGGCGGGGATGAGAAGCGTATTGGTGTGACCATGGCCATCATTGCTGTTCTGCTCGCCATCATCACCATGGTCGGACATCGCAGACATACAGAAGAAGTGGTTCTGCAGACGCGCGTGGCGGATCAGTGGGCGTTCTATCAATCTCGGAACATCCGCGCACAAATGTACGCAGCGGATGCTAAATTGGCGATGCTCGTACCGAACGGCCGCGACCTCGGGGCCGAGTTCGTAAAAGAGAGCGAGGAACAGAAAAACGGTGCAGATGAACTACGCAGAGAAGCCGAAAGATTAGACGACGAGACCAGAAAAACGGCGAAGAATGCAAGTTACTTCGATTATTCTGAAGTGTTAGTCGAAATCAGCATTGTTCTGTGTTCGATCACGTTGTTGACGCGCAACCACCGATTTTGGGCGATTTCGTTCGTCAGTACGTCAGCGGGCATACTACTCGCACTCTTTGGCGCATTGCGCTAGCTCGGTTATGGATTCTCCTCCGAATGCTGAGTCTCTTCACCGTTCTTTCTGATCTTCTCGATGACTTCCTGCAAAGTTAAAGGCACCATGAGCAACTCTCCGCGTGGGATGAGTTTGCATTTTGTGGGCGTTCGCCCACCGATATCAATACAGTGAATTCCGTAGGGAAACGGCTGGGTTGGAGGCTGGAATTGGTTGTCCCCACCAAACCAACTGATCTGCTATCTGCTCATACAGGAAACACTGTAGAGTCAAGCGAAAAATTTCATGTTAACAACGGAGACAAGTATTCGCGTTGTTGGGCCCCGTCGGCAATGAGGAAAAGTTGATTGCTGAACGCGCTGGGTTCTGTGTGTCCGTTGACTCAACAGTTGTCCCGGCCGGAAAGCCGACAGCGAAATGAACGTGGGTTGTCGCATAGCCCATCCCTCGGTTGTTTCAGGAGACAAACATGAAGAGAGGCGACCGTCACGCCGCCAACGTGATCCTTACCGACAACCCTGCATCTAGCTCGGGGAACAACGGTCGTTCGGCCGCGGTTGCCGAGCCGCTTTCCGCCGATCTGAGCGTCATCCTGGCGAGTTTGCAGACCATGCGTTCCGGAGATTTTTCGGTACGGCTGCCTGGCTCATGGACAGGCCTGGCAGGAAAAATTGCCGATGCGTTCAACGACATCGTGTCAGTGAACCAACAAATGGCGCACGAGCTCAAGCGGGTGGGCCAGGTTGTGGGTAAGGAAGGAAAAACACGGGAGCGCGTACGGTTTCATGAGTCACGAGGGGCCTGGGGTGAGATGGAGGCCTCGGTCAACACCCTGGTTGAAGATCTTCTCCGTCCGACCACCGAAGTGACCCGAGCGATTGCGGGTGTCGCGCAGGGCAACCTGACCCAGACCGTCAGACTTGACGTCGACGGGAGACCGCTTGAAGGAGAATTTCTTCGTTCGGCCAATATCGTCAACACGATGATTCAGCAGCTCAGCGTATTCACCGCTGAGGTCACTCGAGTCGCCCGCGAAGTAGGAACCGATGGAAAACTTGGGGGTCAGGCCCAAGTTCCTGGCGTCGCTGGCACCTGGAAAGATTTGACCGACTCCGTCAACTCGATGGCCAGTAACCTCACCGGGCAGGTGCGCAATATCGCCGAAGTTGCTACGGCTGTAGCCAGCGGTGATCTTTCCCGCAAAATTACCGTGGATGTTCGAGGAGAGATTCTGCAACTCAAAGAAGCCATCAACACCATGGTGGATCAGCTGCGCTCATTTGCTTCTGAAGTGACCCGCGTCGCCCGTGAAGTGGGAACCGACGGAAAGCTCGGAGGACAGGCTGTCGTCCCTGGCGTGGCCGGCACCTGGAAAGATCTTACCGACTCCGTAAACGCCATGGCTTGGAACCTGACCGCGCAGGTGCGCAATATCGCCGAAGTGACCACAGCCGTCGCGCGCGGCGATTTGTCACGAAAAATTACCGTCGACGTAAAAGGCGAAATCCTCGCCCTCAAGGACACGATCAACACAATGGTAGATCAGCTAAACGGCTTTGCCGGAGAAGTAACGCGAGTGGCGCGTGAGGTCGGCACCGAAGGCAAGCTGGGCGGGCAGGCGCAAGTACCCGGAGTTGGCGGCACCTGGAAGGATCTTACCGACAACGTGAACTTCATGGCCAGCAACCTGACGGGGCAGGTTCGCAATATCGCGGAAGTGGCCACGGCGATTGCCAGCGGCGACCTCTCCCGCAAGATCACCGTCGACGTGCGCGGAGAGATTCTACAGTTGAAGGAAACGCTGAACACCATGGTAGATCAGCTAAACCGGTTCGCCGGCGAAGTCACGCGCGTAGCCCGCGAGGTGGGGACCGAGGGCAGGTTAGGCGGGCAAGCAAACGTGCCTGGCGTGGCCGGCACATGGAAAGATCTTACGGACTCAGTCAACTCAATGGCTGGAAACCTGACCGGGCAGGTGCGGAACATCGCCGAAGTAACCACTGCAGTCGCGGGCGGCGATTTGTCGCGCAAGATCACCGTCGACGTGAAAGGCGAAATTCTCGAGCTAAAAAATACGATCAACACAATGGTCGATCAGCTTAACGCCTTCGCAGGTGAGGTGACGCGCGTGGCTCGCGAGGTCGGCACCGAAGGCAAGCTCGGGGGCCAGGCCCAGGTGCCGGGGGTGGCCGGGACCTGGAAAGATCTTACTGACAATGTGAACTTCATGGCTAGCAACCTGACCGGACAGGTGCGCAACATCGCGGAAGTGGCAACCGCCGTTGCCCGCGGTGACTTGTCGCGCAAAATAACCGTCGACGTGAAGGGAGAAATTCTCGAGCTCAAGGACACCATCAACACCATGGTGGACCAATTGAGGGCGTTCGCTTCAGAAGTAACGCGTGTAGCCCGGGAAGTGGGCACGGATGGGAGGCTTGGAGGCCAGGCGCAAGTACCCGGCGTGGCGGGTACCTGGAAAGATCTCACGGACTCCGTCAACTCAATGGCGAGTAACTTGACCGGTCAAGTGCGCAACATTGCGGAAGTGGCAACCGCGATTGCCAGCGGCAACCTGTCAAAGAAGATCACAGTGAATGTGAGCGGCGAAATTCTGCTGCTCAAAGAGACTATCAACACGATGGTCGATCAGCTCAACGCCTTCGCCGGCGAAGTGACGCGTGTAGCGCGCGAGGTAGGCACGGAAGGCCGGCTTGGGGGACAGGCCAATGTGCCTGGAGTGGCTGGGACCTGGAAGGACCTCACCGACTCGGTGAACTCGATGGCGGGAAACCTGACCGGTCAGGTGCGCAACATTGCGGAAGTAACGACGGCAGTGGCACGTGGGGACTTGTCACGCAAAATCACGGTAGACGTAAAGGGCGAAATCCTTGAGCTGAAGAACACGATCAACACCATGGTGGACCAACTCAACGCCTTCGCGGGCGAGGTGACTCGAGTGGCGCGCGAAGTCGGCACCGAGGGTAAGCTGGGCGGTCAGGCGCAGGTGCCTGGGGTGGGTGGGACATGGAAAGACCTGACCGACAACGTGAATTTCATGGCCAGCAATCTGACTGGTCAGGTGCGCAACATCGCTGAGGTAGCTACGGCCATCGCTACTGGCGATCTATCAAAGAAGATCACCGTCGATGTGCGCGGCGAAATTCTGCAATTGAAAGAAACCCTCAACACCATGGTCGAGCAATTGCGTTCGTTCGCGGCTGAAGTCACGCGCGTAGCCCGCGAAGTTGGCAGCGAAGGCCGCTTGGGTGGACAGGCCAACGTCCCCGGAGTGGCCGGGACATGGAAAGACTTGACCGATTCGGTGAATGCCATGGCGGGAAACCTGACGGGACAGGTACGTAACATCGCCGAAGTAACCACGGCCGTGGCTCGAGGTGACCTATCGCGGAAGATCACTGTTGATGTCAAGGGTGAAATCCTCGAACTCAAGAACACTATCAACACGATGGTAGACCAGCTCAACGCCTTTGCGGCCGAAGTCACGCGTGTGGCACGGGAAGTAGGAACTGACGGCAAGCTTGGAGGCCAAGCAAAGGTTCCTGGAGTGGCCGGTACGTGGAAGGATCTCACCGACAACGTCAATGTAATGGCTGCCAACCTTACTGAGCAAGTGCGCGGCATCGTCAAAGTCGTGACTGCGGTTGCCAACGGCGAGCTTACGCAGAAGCTCACGGTCAATGCCAAGGGTGAAGTGGCCGCTCTTGCTGAGACGATTAACAACATGACCGACACCCTCGCCACTTTTGCTGACCAGGTGACCACCGTGGCGCGCGAAGTCGGTGTGGAAGGCCGTTTGGGCGGGCAGGCCAACGTTCCCGGCGCCGCCGGTACGTGGAAAGACTTGACGGGTAACGTGAATCTCCTTGCCGACAACATCACCAACCAGGTGCGCGCGATCGCAGAGGTTGCAACGGCTGTTACCAAAGGAGACTTGACCCGTTCGATCCAGGTGGAAGCGAGCGGTGAAGTCGCAGACTTGAAAGACAACATCAACACGATGATTGACAATCTGCGCCTGACCACTGATCGCAATACTGAGCAGGACTGGCTTAAGACAAACCTCGCTCGCTTCACTGGAATGTTGCAAGGTCAACGCGATTTGACCAGCGTGGGTCGCATGCTGCTGTCGGAATTGGCCCCTTTGGTCGACGCCCAACAAGGCGTCATTTACCAGATGGAGACCGAAGAGTCGGCTGGCCTAGTTCTGCTCTCGGCGTTTGCGGCCGATGGCGCAGACGGCCACCTGCGGCGCTTGAAAGTGGGAGAGGGTCTGGTAGGACAATGTGCGTCGGAAAAGAGACGCATGTTGATTGCAGATTTGCCGCCGAACACGGTTTCGATTCGTTCAGGTTTGTTCGAGGCCGTTCCCCGAAACGTGATCGTGTTGCCTGTTCTGTTCGAGGATCGAGTCAAGGCTGTCATCGAGTTGGCTTCGTTGAGCGTTTTCACCGCCTCGCACCTGGCATTTCTTGAGCAGCTCACATCGAGCATTGGCATTGTTCTAAACAGCATTGAGGCAACGATGCAGACGGAAGGCCTGCTGAAACAGTCTCAGCAGTTGGCCACGGAGCTCCAGACCCAGCAAAAAGAATTGCAGCAAACCAACGAGCAGCTGGCACAGAAAGCCCAGCAACTCGCCGAACAGAACGTAGAAGTCGAACGCAAGAACCAGGAAATCGAACAGGCACGGCGCGCCCTGGAGGAGAAGGCGAAGGAGCTGGCCCTGACTTCCAAATACAAGTCGGAATTCCTGGCCAATATGTCTCACGAATTGCGCACTCCCCTCAACAGCATCCTCGTTTTGGGGCAGCAGCTGACGGACAATCCCGATGGCAACTTGACGTCGAAGCAGGTGGAGTTCGCGCGTACGATTCATGGCGCTGGAACCGATCTGCTGAATCTGATCAGCGACATTCTCGATCTATCGAAAATCGAGTCGGGCACGGTTTCGGTGGAGGCCGAAGAAGTCTTCTTCGCGAGTCTACTTGATATGGTGGGTCGTCCGTTCCGCCACGAAGCAGAGAACCGGCGACTGAGCTTCGAAGTGCATACTGATCCTCACCTTGCCCGTAGTCTGGTCACTGACTCGAAACGCTTGCAGCAAGTACTCAAGAATCTGCTATCCAACGCGTTCAAGTTCACAGAACACGGAGGGGTGAATCTGTCCGTATCGGTCGCTGCCGGTGGCTGGAGCGACGATCATCCTGTTCTTGGTTCGGCAGCTTCGGTCGTGGCCTTTCAGGTTTCCGATACCGGGATTGGCATTCCTTCCGAGAAGCAGCGAATCATCTTCGAGGCATTTCAGCAGGCCGACGCCGGCACCAGTCGCAAGTACGGGGGAACCGGCCTGGGGCTTGCTATCAGCCGCGAGCTGGCTAGCCTTTTGGGAGGCGAGATTCAACTGCGCAGCACGCCCGGCAGGGGCAGCACGTTCACCTTGTATTTGCCTCAAACCTATGTCGGGCCGTCTTCGACGAATGTTGCAACGGCGGACCGAAAAGCCGCTGCTTTACCACGCCAACTGGCTGCGGTCACCTCCGATCTGGAGATCGAACATGTCGCCGATGATCGTGCCAATCTGCAGTCTGAGGATCCGGTTTTGCTCATCGTCGAGGATGACCCACACTATGCGCGGGTGCTTTGCGATCTGTCGCGCGATAAAGGGTTCAAGGTCCTGGTTGCGATGAGTGGCTCGGAAGCCCTGGCTCTGACTCGTGAATTCCATCCAACAGCAATTTCGCTTGATGTCTTTCTGCCGGACATGCTGGGCTGGACGGTGCTCAATCATCTGAAACAGGACCCATCGACACGGCACATTCCAGTCCAGATGTTAACTTTGGACGAGGACCGGCATCACGGATTGACCCGCGGAGCGTTCGCCTTTGTGACCAAGCCGACGACGACCGAGGGGCTTGACCTTGCATTGAGCCGCATCAAGGAATACACCGCCCCTCGTCGCAAGCGCTTGTTGGTCGTGGAAGACAATCCTGCCGAGCAGCTCAGTATTCGCGAACTGCTGGGGTATGACGATATCGACGTTTCGGTCGTGGCTAGTGGAAATGAGGCCCTGACTGAGGTCAGAGAGTCTAGCTTCGATTGCGTGGTGCTCGATTTGCGCCTTCCCGATATGTCAGGCTTTGAGGTCTTGGAACGTTTGCGCGACACTCCATCTCTGAATGACCTTCCGGTCGTAGTATTTACCGGGAAGGAGCTGTCGCCCGAAGAAGACACCCGCTTGCATGCATTGGCCCGGAGCGTGGTGGTCAAGGGGGTTGAATCGCCGGAACGGTTGCTGGATGAGACGGCGCTGTTCTTGCACCGGATTGTCGGAAACCTACCAGCGGAAAAACAAAAAATGCTTGACCGGTTGCACCGTTCTGACGACGCCCTGGTGGGCAAAAAGGTGCTGGTGGTGGATGACGATGTGCGAAACATTTTTGCCCTCAGTAGTGTGCTGGAGCGGCGCGGGATGACGGTCTTAACCGCCGGTACCGGCCGCGAAGCAATTGCGACGCTCGAGGAGACTCCGGAGATTGCGATTGTACTGATGGACATCATGATGCCGGAAATGGACGGCTACGAAACCATGCAAGTGATCCGTCAGAACTCCTTGTTCCGGCGTCTGCCGATCATTGCCCTGACCGCGAAAGCGATGAAAGGGGACCGCGAGAAGTGCCTTGAAGCTGGGGCCTCGGAATATTTGGCTAAACCAGTGAACACCGAACAGCTGCTTTCAGCGCTACGCATGTGGCTTCACAGATAACGCTCTTGAGGGGTTCTGAGAGATGAGGAGTGAATGAGCGCGCGCGCCAAAGCCAACATTTTGATGGTGGACGATCAGCCTGCGAAGTTGCTCAGCTATGAGGTCATACTTAATGAGCTGGGCTTGAATCTGATTAAAGCTACTTCCGGGCGGGCCGCACTTGAACATCTGCTTAAAACCGACATTGCCGTCGTGCTGATGGATGTCAGCATGCCGGAAATCGACGGGTTTCAATTGGCGGAGATGATTCGAGACCATCCGCGTTGCCAGAAAACTGCGATCATATTTATCTCTGCGGTGCACATGAGCGACGTTGACCGCCTCCAGGGCTACGAACGCGGGGCGGTAGACTACATTTCCGTTCCAGTCGTTCCGGAACTGCTACGCGCGAAAGTGAGTGTCTTCGTTGAATTACACCACAGAGCACATCAGCTGGAGACCCTCAATCGTGAGCTGGAAGCAAGGGTTGCTGAGCGCACCGAGGAATTGAAGCTGCGCGCCGAGGCGCTAGAGCATTTGAATGGTGAACTTGCCCGCAAGAACCAGGAACTCGATGCCATCGTGAAGACGGCCCCCGATATCATTTTCAGCCGGAAGACAGACGGCACTCGCGATTATATCAGCGGTCGATTTTATGAGTTCACTGGTGCACCGCCGAACTCGGCGAACGGTTTGGATTGGCTGAAGTATGTGCACCCCGAAGACAAAGGGCGAAGCATGGAGGAGTGGACACACTGTGTGCAATCTGGCCAAAATTACGAATCCGAATACCGGCTGCGCGGCCGAGACGGGCAATATCGCTGGTTTCGCGCTCGAGCTGTTCCACTTCGAGACCCGACAGGCAACGTGGTCCGCTGGTACGGCACGTGCGCCGACATTCACGACAGCAAACTACTAGAGCATTCCATGCGTGACAGTGCGGCAGAACTGGAGAGGAAGGTTGATGAGAGGACTGCCACATTGCGGCTCCTGTCTGGCCGCCTGATGACGATGCAAGATGACGAACGACGTCGCATCGCGCGGGAGTTACACGACGGCCTAGGACAGGAACTGGTAGCGATGAAGATGCTAGTGAACGCGATGCTTCACGACGCGCCTGGTCTTAAAGTCCAAGTGGGCGAAGTGAACAACATGATCGATCGCGCATGCCAGGAAATCCGCAGCCTGTCCCACCTTCTCCATCCTCCATTGCTCGATGAAGTAGGACTGATCTCGGCAGTGCGCTGGTACCTGGATGGTTTGACCCAGCGGAGTGGTATTAAGACTGCGCTAGAGGTGCAACCAGCCAACTTCCCGAGGCTCGCGCCAGACTTAGAACGGGCCATCTTCCGGATCGTTCAGGAAGCCCTTACTAACGTCTTTCGCCATGCGCGGGCACAAAGAGGTTGGATAAGTGTCGAGCAACGCGACTGCGAAGTCGTTGTGAGCGTGCGTGATGATGGAAAGGGAATCACCCAACAAGTCTCAGAGTTGCGTCCTGACAAGATAGGCGTCGGGATTAGCGGGATGCGGCAGCGTGCCAAAGAATTTGGTGGAGAATTGCGAGTGACGAATGCCAATCCGGGCACAATTGTTGAGGTCGCAATTCCCTATCCAACCCCCGTACCCCAACAATCCGTTGTGTCAGCATGGCCGCCCGGGAGTGACAGACTACCGGCAGTCTCCGAACCGGGGTAATCACGAAAGGCTCATATTCACCTCCGACGAACGGACATCCTCCTTCCACTATTCCTGCCGGTTTACATCGATCTGGTTCAGGACCTGCCGAACGTTTGGAGTCGCTGCCGCTAATTGCTGGGCTTGAGTTCTTTCTGCTTGATTGGTTACTTTCCCTTTGCGAGTGAGAACCCCGTTTTTGGCATCAAACCGGATGCGCTCCTGTCCAAACCGTTGGCCGTGAGAGCTGCCTTGTAGCTTTTCTCAATCGCGCCGTCTAAGTCTGAGGCGATCTCTTTGGATTCAGATTCTGCCCCGACAGGCTGGACGCTGATCTCGTTCGCCACGGTTCGGCTGCCAGCCGCCGCTTGGGCGACCTCAGTGGCCTGGAGACGGGCGTTCTCGGAATGGACTTTGCCTCCGAGAGTGATTGTGTTCTTGTCTCGGTCTTCACCTACGGTCACGTCTTAAACATCCGCCTGTTGTAGCGCTCGTTTTACACGGTCCTTGAAAGAATCGTTTTGTTTATAAACGCCGTTTTGCGACGTGCGCTGACTTGAACAGGCTACGGCGGGTAATAGTACTGAGAGCAGGCTGATGGCCCCCAGAAATCTCGATTTCATTGGCGGCCTCCATTTCAGCGAAATGAAATGTCATGTCGCAAAGTAGGTCAACGGAAACCGAAGTGCGATCAGCGATATGCTGTAGCGGTCCAAGAAAAACACTGTAACTATCTCCCTCACGTCGGCAGACAATCCTGCCCTGATTTGCGTGAAAGGCGGACGCTTGACGTGCAGGAGCAGGAAAAGTTTGAGCATGATGGGGACAGTGCCCCTAAATGTCGAAAACCCGGAAAACCGCTGCCGGTTGCCGATTCTGGAGGATGGGAAGAGCCACATTGTGGACCCGGATGCCGGCAGTGGTTTTGCCGTCTGCGGAACCGTGGTGCGCATGGCCATGCAAGATCATGTCTGCGCCGTGCCGATCCACCACTTCGGCAAGGCGTGAGCTCCCCAAATATGGAAAGATCTCGGGCGACTCGCCCTGAACAGTATCCAACACGGGCGCGTAATGAAGCACGACCACCCGTTTTTCGGTTCGGAGTTGGGATATGGCGCGTTCCAGTTTCATTGCTTCGTCAATCGCAGCCTGGACGAATGCTTTGACCTGGGGCTCGCCAAAGGCGGTCAGCGCACCCCGCCCAAACCCTCCGGGAAAGCCTTTGGTACCGGCAAAACCCACGCCAGCATGCTCACAGGCGGTACCATCCAACAGCTTTATTCCCTCCTGCGTCAGCATGCGCATCAAGTCTTCTTCTGCGCCGCATTCGTAGTCGTGGTTCCCCAGGACGGCTACGATCGGAAGACGAAGCGGGAGGAGAGAGTCCAGCAGACCTTCCATCTCCGATAGCTTGCCATAGTTCGTGAGGTCGCCGGCGAGAACCAGCAGGTCGGCCTGGTCTCGGATCTGGGCAAGCTGTTCCTGCATCGCGCTGTATCGCGGTGAAAGGTAGTGCAAGTCCGCGGTCGCAGCGATTCTCATGCTCTCCGTTTCTTCCCGGCGCCGCGAGCCAGAGACTTATCGGAATCGGCGATCCTTATTCTTGTCTGGATTCTCATCTTACGCGCCTGACGACGAACACCAAGTATGTCTTCCATTCCCCATTCTGCAACGTCGATGGCAAACATCTTCTCATCTACCAGACTGCCACGAAACGGCGCGTTGGGATTTGGCTGCGCAAGTTCCTCGGACAAACGGCCCAGAAGACGCTGCCATACCCAGGACGGTACATAGTGACTGTATGCGGGATAAACGTAGCGGTAGAGCACGAGGGCGTAGAGCAAGAGTTCCCAGTGTCCTTTGACCTGTGCAAGAATCCGATCCCAGTCGAGGTTTCCCTGGCTGGCATAGACAATGTGAGCGATGTCGGCACCGTCGAAGCGTTCGCGACGGAGGATGAAAAGCTTTGATGTCAGCAGTTCCTCGGCTGCCAGAACCCGCGCACGCACGTCCAGAACCATTGCGGGTCGAGCATTTTCAATCCAGGATGCTTCGACTGAAATTGCAGCATTACTCATGCCTGTGATCAGGTCTACAAAAAAACCGTTGCGGTGAGCCTTGTGTAGCCATACGGGATCCTTCACTTTGCAGAGAAAACCATTTTTCCGCAGACACCTAAGTGCAACGGCTACGTCCTCCGCTGCCAGAAACAAATCGATATCTTTTGTGGAACGCCAGATTCCGGTGTGGACCTGGAGTGCGAAGGCGCCTGAGACCGCGTACGGCACTCGGCAACGATTGAGAACCATCAGGGTTTCCCGGAACATTGTTTCCTGCTTCGGCGGAAACTTGGGCTGGATGGAGGAACTCACGGGCAATTTGACAGGCTTCGGCACAGCCTTTGGATGTCAAAGCCAATCAATGTGTTGCTGTTCACCGCAGCGGTTGTCGGGTAATTCTGCAGCCGTCAGGTGGTGATGACCTCAACCTCGCCGCGCTTGTCGAGTATCTGAAACCGGACCAGATTGGCGCGACGCTCCAAAAAAAGGTCCACACAAGCTTCTCCGACTCTGAGGTCCCTGATCCATAGTTCTGGCACGGTTTCGGGAAGGTAAGGACCATCAAGCCGAATCTGCTTTTTTTCGGCATCCAGCGAAAGGCCCAGGCACGATTGCAACAAGAGGAACACGGCCGCCGCCGCCCAAGCCTGAGGAGCGCAGGCCACGGGATACAGGGTTGGTCCTTCACGCGATCGGCGTTCGAGTCCGCAGAACAGTTCCGGAAGTCGATACAAGTCCACGAGTGTGCTGACCGCAAGCAACCCAGAGAGAATTTCGCCAGCCATTTCTTTGAACCCGTAGCGGGCGAGACCTGCAGCGATCAGTGCGTTGTCGTGCGGCCACACCGACCCATTGTGATACGAAATGGGGTTGTAGCGAGACTCGCCGCTGGCTACGGTACGAATTCCCCAACCTGAGAAAAAATCCTTGCTGAGAAGAGAATGAGCCACCCGGTAAGCCCGATCTGCGGGGACGATTCCGGTATAGAGACAATGGCCGGGATTCGAGGTTCGAATGGCGCACCGCCTCTTTTGTCCGTCCAGCGCCATCGCATAAGTGGAGATTTCATCACACCAGAAAGCGGCGTCAAATCGTTTCCGAAGGGCTGCGGCTTGAGATTCGAGTGCAGAAGCCCGTGCGCGGTCGCCCAGGACCGAGGCAAGACGTGCAGCCCCGCGTTTGGCCGCGAACACATAACCCTGAACTTCACACAGGGCGATCGGACCTTCCGCCAGTGTGCCGTCGGCATGGAGAAGGTCCCGGTCCGCCCCGCGATTGTCAATATTTCCGCCGAATGGATACTCCCAAATGCCGTAATAGTGCTCACCACGATCGTTGAACTCTTCTGAAATCTCGGTGGCCCGGCTACACGCGATGTGAATCTGCAGCACCTCTGGCTTGGTAACGAAAAAGACACCTGGGCCCGGTCCGGCACTCCGGCAGGCAGACTATCTCGCCCCGAAAACGACATCAGGAGGTCCGCTTTTATGTTGTCGGAACTCCGGCTCAGGTTGTCGACGTCGACGACAGGATAGAGTTCTGGGCCGAAGGAGAATGTGGTGCCATCCTGCGCCAGCAAGACGTCGCCGGTCGCTTTTTCAATCACGCGAAAGGAGTATGGACCGGTCGTAATTTCAAGACGAAGGACCGAAGACTCCAGGCTATCAACTGCCGCCTGGCTTTCGGGACCCAAAAATATTAACCATGTTAAGAACAGAATCACTGACCACATGTGCTGGGAGGTCTTTGTCATAGGTCGAATCCAGAATCTCTATCGAGGACTTTCGGAAAAAAGGACATGATGGGCGGTCCGTCGCTCGAAGATAAGTTGGTCGCACCGTTGAACTGATCCGCGGATCGCGACGCATTCCGCGAGATCGTGCTTTTCGGGAGTGTCGATGCGTCCCCATAAGGGGATCAAGGCCGCAAAAATCCCCCCGGTTCACAACTCCATCCTTTAGATTTGCTAAAGTAACCCTGCCAGCATTGAAACGATAGGCAGGGGCGCCAGCGCTGTCAAATTGGAAAAGCTAAAGAAGCCTTTCAGCAAGGTTAAAAGCATCGGCGTGTTTGCGACTCTCGTTCTTGTCTGACCGGTGGTAAGCGTCTACCTGGAAGTGGGCCCTGATTGGAGTAGGTATATGGATGTGCACCAGCTCGAACTGTTCCTTGCGGTCATGGAGTCGCCCAGTATGACCCGCGCCGCAGAGAAGGTCTTTCTGTCTCCGGGAGCGGTCAGCCTGCAACTGCACAATCTTGCTGACGAACTCCATACCGAGCTGTTCGTGCGCAGCGGGAAACGGCTGATTCCTACTCCGGCTGCGCTTCGCCTGGCGGAGCATGCGAAAGATCTGATCAAGCGGATGGGCCAGATCAAGCAGGAGTTTGAAAATGACCTGGCCACAGATGTCCGGCCCTTCCACTTTGCCACTGGCGTGACTACGCTGATCTATCAACTCGGAAAGCCCCTCCGACAGTTGCGGAAGCAGTATCCAAAAGCGGAGATTCGGGTGTCGGTAAACGTGACCGAGGAAACCATTAAGGGCCTGCACGATCGCCGCTTTGATCTGGGCCTCATTTCGCGTCCGGTTCCCGAAGAGAATCTTAAGATCATTCCGCTCTTTGACGAAGAGCTCTTGATTGTGCGGCCGTCGAGCAACAAAGTTCGGGGCCATCAGGCGGGATC
Source organism: uncultured Terriglobales bacterium (assembly GCA_955652395.1). Lineage (GTDB taxonomy): Bacteria > Acidobacteriota > Terriglobia > Terriglobales > Acidobacteriaceae > JAIQFF01. The sequence continues at coordinate 24,925 of CATPBJ010000230.1, forward strand.
GGTGCGCGTGTCCGAGTTGACCCGGGTTCCATTCCTGCTCTATCCCAAGGGGACGGTGCTGCGAGTGCTTATCGATCGTTTCTTTAAAGATATCGGCGTAAGTCCGCGGGTCGTAATGGAAGCGGAAGATACGGAGGCCATCAAGCGTTTGGTGGAATCCGGCTTCGGTTACTCCATACTTCCAGAGCATGCGCTCCGGCGACGGACGGGCTTTTTCCAAACCTACCGGGTCGATGGCCATCCCATAACCCGGAGTCTGGCGCTCGCGATGGTGCAAACGGACTATCCTCGCAAATTGACCCTCTCGATCGCAGAATCTCTGCGCACGATGTTGACCGCCTGAGCCTCAGCCTTGGGAGCGCTTGCCTGTCCACTGTTGGAAATTGGAGCAGAACATACGATCCACATCGCGTTGAATGTCCTGGCGGGTAACGTTGCGGCCGTCCCGCGAAAGTAAGCGATAATAAGCGTTGGTGAGAATCGGACCCAGCGTGGCGCGTGTGTTGCGCCACTTGTAGATGACCTGTTCGAGGACGCGGGCGTCGGAATGCTGCGGGATGAAGCTGGCTCCCAGTAGTTCGATGCGCTCCCGGGTGATCTCCTCGACGATTGAAGGATTGTTCAGGAACCACCAGCACCCAAAGGGCATAAGGTTATTGAATTTTCGGGCGTACACGCAGAGTTCATGCTGATTTTCACGGCTGAGCACGCTTGCCAAGAACCGGTACACAGTACAGCGAGCACAAACGAAAGTGGAAGCTACGTCCTTCAAACCATCACTCCCACGCGCCGAACTCAGCGGCGCAAATACACTTGCGGCAGAGCATATTCATTCCGTCGTAGAAGCTGTGTTGGCCACAACCCAATGCATCGTTTCTTGATTCTTCAGGGGGCAAATACAAAGTAGCCAGCCACCGAAGCGGTTGCCTCCCCCCCGGGGTTGAGCATTGAAATGCCGCTACAAGTTCGAGACTCGGGAACTATAGGACTCGAATCGCCGGTATGTCAAAGAAGAAAAACGAATGTCCGCGTCCAGCGGGATTAGACGAAATGGCGGCCCATCTTCCTTCAGCCGCATGATGGGTGCAAAAGCCCAGGTACGGAGGGCCTTCGCAAGGCGAACATCAACGACCCAACCAGCCGCCGTCGACCACCATGACATGCCCGTGCACGTAGTCGCTGGCAGAGGAGCAGAGAAAGACTGCCGCGCCGGCAATGTCGTCCGGCCTTCCCCATCGGCCCGCGGGGATCCGTTCCAGGATCTGTCGACTGCGCTGCGGGTCTTGCCGCAGCGCCGTGGTATTGTCAGTCGCCATATAGCCGGGCGCGATCGCATTGACGTTGATGCCCTTCGATGCCCATTCGTTGGCGAGTGCCTTGGTAAGTTGCGCTACGCCACCCTTGGCGGCAGCATAGGCCGGAACCAGAATCCCTCCCTGAAATGAAAGCACGGAAGCGATATTGAGGATTTTGCCTTTGGTGCCCCGATTCAGCATGTCCTGGCCTGCAAGTTGCGAAAGCCGGAATACCGAAGTCAGGTTCACCGCAATTAATTCGTCCCAACAATCTTGCGGATATTCGGCCGCGGGGGCTCTCCGGATCGTGCCGGCGTTGTTAACCAGGATGTCGATGGAGCCAAATTCCTCGACGGTCCTTGCGATCAAGGCTGGATACAGCTTCGGATCGGACATATCCCCGGCCAGGTAGAAAGACTTCCTGCCCACCCGACGAATGGTTTCGCTGGTAGCCTTGCCATCGGCACTCCGTCCATGACAGCCGACGTTCGCCCCGGCTTGCGCCAGCGCAATGGCGATCGCGGCACCCAAGCCCCGACTGGAGCCAGTCACCAGCGCGTTCTTGCCCTTCAGTTGGAAAGCTTCCAGAATCATGCTTGTTCTCTCACTGGATGTTGGCAGGTTCCAGCTTTGGCACCAGCAACTGAATGACGACCAGCGCCAGCAAGTACGCGAAGCCCGCCATCAGAAACGGAATCATGTAACTGCCCGTCCACTGCAACGCGTGGCCTACGATCGTGGCGATCAACATGCCTCCGATCGCGCCTGCGGTTCCGCCCATGCCAACCACCGAACCCACGGCCTGGGCGGGAAAAGTGTCGGAGGTCAAGGTGAACAGATTGGCGGAGAATCCCTGGTGGGCCGCGGCAGCAAGTGCAATCAACAGGACCGATCCCCACAAACTCTCCATGTTGTAGGCGAACACAATGGGAACGACACACACCGCGCAAATCAGGAGCGCACTCTTTCGAGCGAAGTTAACGCTTCGGCCACGATGGATCAGCCCGGATGAGAGCCAGCCCCCGGCGACGCTGCCGATGTCGGCGATCACATAAATCACCACGATGGGCAGACGAATATTCATCAGCGCCAGGCCATGTCTGCGTTGCAGAAAATCCGGTATCCAGAACAGATAGAACCACCAGATCGGATCGGTCATGAACTTGCCCACGACGAACGCCCAAGTCTGACGATGTGGTATGAGGCGAGCCCATTTGATTTTCGCCATCGGGACCTGGGGATCGCTGCGGATGTAATCCAACTCCGCCCTGGAAACACGCGGATGGTCCTCCGGCCGGCGATAGAGCAGGAGCCAAAATGCGAGCCAGACGAAACCCGACGCGCCAGTAATCACAAACGCCCAGCGCCAGCCCCATCGAAAAGTGATCCACGGGACCACCAGCGGCGTGAGGATAGCGCCGAAGTTCGCTCCGGAATTAAAAATTCCCGTAGCCAGTGCCCGCTCTTTCTTCGGAAACCATTCGGCGACAGTCTTAATGCTGGCGGGAAAGACACCCGACTCCCCGAGACCCAACGCCGACCGAGCGACAATAAAGCTGGTGAAAGAGCTGCCCAGGGCGTGTCCCATGGAAGCCAGGCTCCAGAAGACCATGGATAGTGCGTATCCGAGCCGCGTTCCCAATCGATCCACTACCCAGCCCAGCACCACCATTCCGGCTGCGTAAGCCGCCTGAAAGGCAAGCACCAGATTGCCGAAGTCGATGTCGTTCCATCCCAGATCGTGTTGCAGTGTGCTCTTGAGGATTCCCAGAACCTGGCGGTCCATGTAGTTCTTGGTGGTTCCGAAAAGAAGGAGAGCGCAGATGACCCAGCGGAAATATCCAACCGGTGAAGATGTCTCCGGCCTGACCGCTTCGGAATCCGCTGAAGACGCCCGGTTCGCGGAGTTAGCGGCTCGGTCCATAATCTGAGATGGTTACTATTTACGGCCAGCTTCGAGTCCGGAAGATCCCTGGTCGAATCCACGCTGCACGTTGACCACACCAAACTGCCGGTCTTCGCCTTCGCGGTGGGCCGCCATCGCCCAGAGAAAACAAATGCGATGTCCAGGCACCGACACGTTTGGATGGTAACCGCTGGGCATGAGCACCGCATCTCCATCGCGCACGACCGTGACCATTTCCGGATAGTCAGTACGGTTATACACAAGCTGAATGCCAAAAGCTGGCTCGGGCATGTCGAAATACACGTACATCTCTTCCAGCATTTTAGCGTGCTCGTGCGGAGGCCAGCTCGTCCAGTTGCCCGGCTCCGAGATAGTAAATCCGGCAACCAGCCGCCCGGCTTCGACGTTCTTGGCCAGCAGCATGTGGAGCTTCCGTGATGATCCTGATCCGCCAGTAGTGAATTTTAACCCAGGATCGTTTTCGACTTGGGAAAAGCGCACCACTTGAAAAGGGTAATGTTTGGAAACCTCAGCCGAAAACTCGGCAATATCCACACTTGAGGTAGTCGCGATCTTCACCGAAGAATCGCGTGGAAATATAGATCGCGTCATACTGTCCCAGCGATACCTCTTTGGCTTCCGTTGTCACCGTGGCGTTGCCCGATAGCACGATGAGTCCGGTCTCGCGCTCTCCGGTTGAAAATGACTCGGCAGGCTTCTCGGCGTTCAGGATAATGCGCCCGTACGCCAGGTGCTTCATGGAGCTATTTCCGGGCGTAATAGAGACATGCCGTCCGGTATGCGCGTGAGTCTTGCGAAAAACTATTTGATCACTCCCGCCCTCGACCTGCGTGCTCATCAGAAACTCCCCCACAAGAAAACGACGAGTGGAGCGTGTCCATCCTCGCAACTATGACCAGATACATGTAAGATTGCGATTCGAAATCAGTCATTACACCGGCAGAGCAGCACTGCTGCGAATCGAGCAGTAAAATTCATTGTTCTAAGTCGCCCAATACACAAAAATCATTTCCAGTATAGAAATCGGCTTATACCTGTCAAACCATAAAAATTGAAGGTTAATTTCAGGCGGACTCAACGGAAGTAGGCGCTAACCTAGACTGGCAGCCTGTGGCAGAAGTGGTTTATCCACGCCGTCTCGAGCGAGAAGAGAATTACGATGCTGCGGCATGTAACGATACTGGCATCGGGCCCGATGCACGTTCGTGTTCTGTGCGAGTCAGCGTCGATATCCAGAGCCGCAATATGGTCAGCAGATAGTCCCGCCGAGAGTCCCTGCAGACCGCGTGGCGTATCCTTGCTCAGCCATTGCCGCATCCTCAACGACACGTCATCAGTGCCGACCGTCTTTCCCTTTAGCAGATCCCTCTCAGCCAGCGACTCCAGCATCCACCGTTCAGTTCTACTCCAAGAAAACCACGCAGTGCCAGCGAATCCGCCGCCCGCCACGCAATCCCGCGCTCGCCGTCCAGACCCTCGACATACCCGATCAGCAGCAGGCGGAAATGCCTCCGCAGGCGATTGAGCTGGTCGTAGAAGGGATGTGCCGCGGTGCGCGGCAACTCCGTGTGTGCGATCCACAGCTCCTCTTGCGCGCGCTGTTGCTCTCGTCGCCCCATCGCCATACGCACATCCGGGACGACTCGCGCTTGTGGATCGCGCATCAGTTACCCTCAGGGAATCGAGAGGTATACTGTCCCGTCGATG
>CATPBJ010000231.1 GCA_955652395.1 uncultured Terriglobales bacterium
CCCTTTGTCGCGGGTCCGGCGCGTGACGTCTCACAGTCAGCCTTTTCACTCGCCAAACATCGGCACCTGCCGGGTGTCGGCGGGCGGCTTGCGGCGGCGATGAGTGGCACCTATCACGGCCAGCACGGTCAGTGATTCCAACGCACTGCGGGGCACGAAAATCCTCTGGATGTTCGAGCGCAGGTCGGGCGGATTGATCAGGAAACCCTCGGCCGTAGTCAGGCTGAGGTCGTTGGGCATCATGCCTTCGAGTACCTCGTTGTCTTTAAACTTGAGCCGGATCCAAAGTCCTTCGGTGCGCGGCCGGCTGGTGAAGGTCTTACGGCTCAGCGCTTCGGAATCGCCGAATTCGCGGACAAAATACACCGCCTTGATGTCCTTGAGATCGATCGCCACTACATTGCCGGAAGTGTTCAGGAGCTCGAGTTTGCCTTCACGGACGAAATTGGCCGGTGCAACGTGTCCGTTGATCGAATCCCGGTCCATTTTCCGGACTACGACTTTCTTATGGGTTGAGGGCATTAGTGACCAGTCGTCAGTCTTCGGTCATCGGTCGTCAGCGGGCCCCTGAGGACTGAGGAGCGACGACTGACGACTGTTTTCGGGGCTTTCCGCCGCCAAGCTCAAGCAGATTCTCGCACTTTTCCGGTAAAAAACGGATTCCTTGTATGTTCGTTGTAGCCAAACCGTTAACCTTGTGTTATTTTCTGTAGCTTGCGGCGTCCCATCTCATGTACTCTAAGCCTATTGGATAGAGTGACTTACATACAAGCGACCGGAGAAGTCTGTTTTCCCGGGGAAGAGCCTGTGGAAAACTCACTCTCTGCTGTGGCGAACCGACTCGCGGTGCCGCGTCTTTAAGCAAGCATGGCCGATTACATATACACCATGGAAATCCGGCTGACGCCGGACCAGCAACGCGGCGTCACCCTGGTACAAGACATCGCCCGAGCCGCCGGTATGAACATTTACCTGACCGGGGGCGCCGTCCGTGACATCATCAGCGGTTTTCCAATCCGCGATCTCGACTTCTCGGTCCAGGGTAATCCCCTCAAATTGCAAAAAGAGCTCGAGAGGGCCGGCGTAAGGATTGCGGGCATCGATGATGACGTCAAGACGCTGTATCTGGGTCTGCCCGGAAACGTCCGTGCTGAAATCAGCATGGCGCGCATCGAGCACTACGAGAAAGCCGGCAAGCCTCCGGTAATTTCTGCCGCCACCCTCATCGAAGATCTGCGCCGCAGGGATTTTACCGTCAATGCCATGGCTCTGTCGTTGAACCCGGGCTCGCGCGGCCTTCTGATGGACCCATTCAACGGCGCGGCCGATATCGAAGCCAAGCTTCTTCGTGTCCTCCACAACTACGCTTTTGTCGAAGATCCTTCTCGCCTGATCCGGGCCACCCGGTTGGCCGCACGCTTTCATTGGCCGCTCGAGGAACGCACACAGGCTCGCTTCGAATCCGCCAAGGAAAATAATTACATCGAGTACATCACCCACAAGGCCGTGGGCTACGAAATCGAGCAGCTAGCCTACGAAGAAGACCCGCTGCATATCGTGCGCGTGCTGGAGAAAGAAGGCTGGCTCAAGGTCCTTAATCCGCATTGGACTAGCGCCAAAGTGGATACGGCGCAGCTGGGCCAACTGCTGAAGACCCGCCAGCAGATGACCGAGCTGGGATACGCCCCGGATCCGGCGTCGGCAGTCATGTATTTCCTGACTGCCCGGCTCGGCGACAAGGATATTGCGGACATGCGTAAACAGATTCCGCGCAAGGACCTGGTTGAGGCCTGGCGAGATCTTGAGGACCATGCCAAAGAACTGGCGAGGCGGCTCGTCGGCAAGGAGGCCGCAACGCCCTCCCGTGCCTGGAAACTGCTTTCCGAGGCGCGCCCAGAGATGATTCTGTTCCTCGCGCTCACCGCGCGCCAGCAGGCGGTCGCGCAGAAGATAAAGAACTTCTTTACCAAGTGGCGGCAGGTGCAACAGAAGGTCCCGTTGCCGGAAATGGCCGAGCTGCATATCACGCCACAGCTGCCCGAGTATCCCAAGATTGCGCACGACGTATTTATGCTGTTGCTCGACGGCAAGCTGCGTTCACGAACCGAAACCCTGAAGTTCCTGAAACCGCTGGCGCCGCCACCCCCACCGCCGCCGCCACCGCCGCCGCCCAAGCGGGGAAGAGCGGCCAAGGCAGCCGCCGCGGAAGCTGCCGCAGCTGCAGCCCCGGCTGCGTCTGTTGCAGGCAAAAAGAAGGGAAAAGGCCAAGCCCCCGCGCCGGCGGGTCCAGCTGCAGCCAAAGCGGACGCGTCGAAAACCGCTGCCCCGCCCAAGGCCGAGAAGGTTAAGACTGCGAAGAAAGCATCTGCTACAAATAAGAAGAATAAAGGCAAGAAGTAAAGACTAGACCTCGCTGTGTCCATTCAAGTTTCTTGACCGGGATGCCTTCGCGGTATTCCGTGAATCCATCGCTTGGGGTGAGGGTGAAAAAACTCGGAAAGATTCTGCTCGCGATCTGCCTGCTGCTTGCTGCGGCGATCACTTTTACAATCGGCGGGCGGCCGTTTCATCGGCCCAGAGCCAGAGCCACCACCAACCGCCAGTTCGAACGCACTCCGGAACGCCTGGCCCGTGGCCGCTATCTTGTAGTCGGCTTGGTCGGCTGCGAGACTTGTCATACGCCAAAGGACTGGAACACGCATGGAGCCCCCAACCTGCCAGGCATGGAGCTGGCTGGGCAGTTGCTTCCTGTGCCCAGCTTGCCGGGCACGGTCGTGGCTTCGAACCTTACTCCTGACCCGGAAACAGGGGCAAGGCGTTGGAGCGATGACGAAATTGCGCGCGCCATCCGCGAAGGTATAGCCCACGACAGGCACACGATCTTCCCCATGATGCCCTACAACGCCTACCGGACGCTTTCGGACGAGGATGTAGCCTCCATCGTAGCGTATGTGCGGTCAGTCGCGCCCGTGCGAAACCCGTTGCCGCCGACCCGGGTGGACTTTCCAGTCAACTACCTGATTCGCAGCGTTCCGCAGCCTTTGACCACACCGGTCAGCGGTCCCGGTCCGCAAGCCACTCCCGCGGAGCGCGGAAGATATCTAGCCGTGGTCGGCTGCGACTGCCATTCACCAGAAGACCAGAAAGGCCCGATTCGCGGCCTGGAGTTTGGCGGCGGCCAGCACCTAAAGGGACCGTGGGGAGAGGTCACCAGCGCAAATATCACGTCGGACCACTCCGGTATCGATTACTACGACGAGGCCCTGTTCCTACAGGTCATGCGCAGCGGATACGTGAAGGCAAGAAAACTATCTTCAATCCTGCCCCTCGGAGAATTCGCCAACCTCACGGACGACGACCTGAAGGCTATCTTCGCCTATCTGCGAACCCTGCCTCCCGTGAAACATAGAGTGGACAACAGCCTACCTCCAACTTATTGCAAACTCTGCCGCCAGAAACACGGGGCCGGAGATCAGAACTAGTATGGCGACTCAATATTTACGACTCACTCATAAGGGGCGTCATCCCGAACCGCGCACCTTTCACGGACGCGCCCCGGGTCCCGTCCCTCAAAGATTTGACAAACCGGTGCACCGACGGAGCTATAATCCGTCGTATGCGGCGCCAGTTGGCCATTGCGGCGTTATGCACGGCGGTGCTCGCTACCCCCGCGCTGGCCCAGATGCATGGTGGCTCGCGCAGTGGAGGTTCGATGGGACGGGGCGGATTTTCCTCGTCCGGCTCAGTCGGATTCCGCGGCGGCTCGAGCTTTGGTGGCGGACTGCGCTCCGGGGTGGGCTTCGGTAGCGGTTTGCGTCAATCCTTTTTCCGCTCGGGCCGGTCCTTCACCGGTTTTCGGCAACCATTTTTCGACGCTCGTCGCTTCCCGGGTCCATTCTTTGGCCCGAGGCGATTCCGTCGCCCCATTTTCTTTTCCGCAGTTTCCCCTTTCTATTTCGGATACTACGGCTATCCGTATTACGATTCCGGCTACACCTACGCGACGGCCGATTACTATCCGGGATACGACTATTATGCCACCGCGAACGCCGCTCAAAATGACATCGCGCGGCAGCAGCAAGACATTGACCGTCTGGAAGATGAAGTAGTGCGTTTACGGGAGCAACGAGAATCGGAGCCGCGAGAATCGCGCGAGGCGCCGAAACCTCAAGCGGCGAGCAGATCCGAATTCTCCACTCCGACCCTGCTGGTGTTCCGCGACAAGCACACTCAGGAAGTGCGGAATTACGCGGTGGTCGGCGGCACACTCTGGATATTCAGCGAGCAGCGCGCAACCAAACTTCCACTGTCCTGGCTGGACGTCGAGGCCACGACCAAAGCCAACGATGATCGCGGAGTAGATTTCCAGATACCAAAGTAGATTCAAGTAATCGAGGGATTTCCGTGGGGCCGCGGGCGACTCGCTGGCGTCTCCCTTCTGTGGATAAACTCCCCGTTGCTCCCGCAGATTTCCAATTAGAATAAGGGTAAGCACAATCGCCACAACCCCCCATGTCCCAATTCGTCCATCTGCACCTCCATACCGACTATTCCATGCTTGACGGCGCGTGCGACGTGGAAAAGCTTGTCCAGCGGGTGAAAGAGCTGGGTATGCCAGCGGTAGCCATGACCGATCATGGCAACATCTTTGGCGCCGTCCATTTCGTAAACGCTGCGCACAAGGCCGGGGTGAAGCCGATCGTGGGCTGCGAGCTTTACGTCTGCAAGAAAGATGACCACAACATCGAGCGCACCCCTCCCGACGGCGACACCTATAACCATCTGCTGGTCCTTGCGGAAAACGAGGAGGGCTACCGTAACCTGGCCAAGATTACGTCGGAGGCCTCGTTGCGCGGTTTCTACTACAAGCCGCGGGTCAGCAAAAGGTTTCTTGCTGAGCACTCCAAAGGACTGATTGGACTCTCAGGTTGCCTGAAGGGCGAGGTCGCCGAACGCCTGATGGAAGATAACTACGAGGCGGCTCGCACGGCCGCCGCGACCTACAGTGACATTTTCGGAAAGAACAACTTCTTTCTGGAGATTCAGGACCAGGGACTGGAACAGGAGCATCGCATCCATTCCGACCTGTTCCGCCTGGAAAAAGAGCTTGGCCTGCCGCTCGTGGCAACCAACGATAGCCATTACCTCTGCGAGGACGACGCCCACGCGCAGGATGTGATGCTATGTATTCAGACCGGCAAGTCCATCCAAGACACCAATCGCATGAAGTTCCAGGGCACGGGATTTTTTGTCAAGAGCCACGACGAAATGTACCGCCTCTTCAAAGATGCGCCGGACGTGCTTTCCCGAACGCTGGGTATCGCGGAACGCTGCAACATGCGGCTGGAAAAAATCAGCAATCCGTTCCCACACTTCGACGTGCCTGCCGGATTCACCCTGGACAGCTACTTCGAACACGTCACCCGGGAGGGATTCGCCCGGCGGCTGGAGACTCTCCGCCCGCTCGAGGCCCAGGGACGATTGAAGCACAGTCTCGCGGAATACGAACAGCGTCTGGCCCGGGAACTGGCCATTATTCAACAGATGAAATTTTCCGGATATTTTCTCATCGTCTGGGACTTCATCCGTTACGCCCGCGAACGCGACATCCCGGTCGGGCCGGGGCGTGGCTCGGCCGCGGGTTCGCTGGTCTCCCACGCACTGAGCATAACCGACCTCGATCCGTTGCAGCACGAGTTGATCTTTGAGCGCTTCCTGAATCCCGAACGCATTTCCTTACCCGATATCGATATCGATTTCTGCATGAACCGCCGCGGCGAGGTCATCGATTACGTGACCAACAAGTACGGCCGCGAGAACGTCGCTCAAATCATCACTTTCGGCACCATGGCGGCCAAGGCGGCGATCAAGGACGTCGGGCGCGCCATGGACGTCCCTTACGCCGACGTTGACCGCATCGCCAAGATGGTCCCAGCCACGCTGAACATCAAACTTGAAGATGCGATCAGGGAATCGCCGACGCTGCAGCAGGCCTACGAGAGCGATCCGCAGGTCCGCGAATTGCTGGACACTGCCAAGAAACTTGAGGGCATGGTGCGCAATGCGGGCGTCCACGCCGCTGGCGTGGTGATCTCGCCTCGGCCGCTCAACGAACTGGTTCCCCTACACAAGACCAAGAACGACGAAATCGTCACCGCCTTCGACATGGTGGCCATCGAAAAACTGGGCCTGTTGAAGATGGACTTCCTCGGCCTGACCACGCTCACCATTCTCGACGACGCGGTGAAGCTGATCGCGCAAACACGGGGCGAGCGCATTGTTCTCGAGGCGATCCAATTCGACGATCAGGAAACTTACCAAAAGGTCTTTCACAAAGGGCTTACTTCCGGAGTGTTCCAGTTTGAATCTCGTGGCATGCGCGATGTGTTGCGCCGCTACCAACCCAATTCGATTGAAGATCTCACCGCCCTGAACGCGCTCTACCGTCCCGGACCGATCCAGGGCGGCATGATTGACGATTTCATCGATCGCAAACACGGCCGCAAAAAGATCGAATACGAACTGCCAGAACTGAAGGAGATCTTGCAGGAGACGCTGGGGGTCATCGTCTACCAGGAACAGGTGATGCAGATTGCCAACCGGCTGGCTGGATACTCCCTCGGCGAGGCCGACTTGCTGCGTCGCGCCATGGGCAAGAAGATCGCATCAGAAATGGCCGCCCAGCGGGAACGCTTCGTCACGGGCGCCAATCAACGCGGCTATCCGCCCAAAAAGATTGAGAAGATTTTTGACCTCATGGCCCAGTTCGCCGGCTACGGCTTCAACAAGTCGCACTCGGCCGCCTACGCGCTCCTGGCTTACCAGACGGCCTACTTGAAAACCCGCTATCCGGTCGAGTTTATGGCCGCATTGCTGACTTCGGTGACCGGCAGCACGGATGACGTGGTCAAGTACATCAACGAGTGCCGCGAAATGGGCATCCCCGTCGAGGCTCCCGATATTAACGTGAGCGATGCGAACTTCACGCCGCATGGCAGCGCCATTCGTTTCGGCCTGGCTGCAGTCAAGAATGTCGGCCACAACGCCATCGCGTCCATCGTGGCCGGACGCAAGGAGCTTGGCCGCTACAGTTCCATCTACGAATTCTGCGAAAGAGTGGATCTTCGTCTCCTGAACAAACGCGTCCTGGAATCGCTGATCAAAAGCGGCGCCATGGATGGACTCGGCCGCCGCGCCCAGCTCATGGCCGTTCTCGACCGCGCCATCGAAGGCGCGCAGAAAACTCAACGTGATGTCGACAGCGGCCAGCATGGCCTTTTCGGCGTCTTCCAGCAGGAAGAGGTTTCAGCGTTTCACAACAAGCTGCCCGAAACGCCAGATTGGGACGAACACACACGACTCGCCAATGAGAAAGAGATTCTAGGCTTCTTCATCAGCGGACATCCGCTGGAAAAATATCGCGACAAGCTGGAAGACCTGGGTGCTCTGAGCGCTGAGGAAATCGGGGGCCTGACCAAGTCCACAGGCAAGGACGAGAACATTACCACTGCCGGCATCATTACCAACTTGCGCGTGCTCAAATCCAAGCGCGGCGATTTCTACGCCCAGGGTGCGCTCGAAGACTTGGCCGGCTCGGTCGAAATGCTGGTGTTCCCCGAGGCCTACCGCAAGCTGCAGGACAAGGTGAAGCTGGAAGTGCCTGTGCTGGTCCGGGGTGGCGTGCGCATTGAAGAAGGTGCGAATCCAAAGTTGACGGTGAATGACATCAGTCCCCTCGAGGATGCGAAGGTACCGTTGCCCAATTCGCTCCGCATTCGCGTTCCGCTGGAGACCGCGAATGAGTCCACAGTCGACGCCCTACACACGCTTTGCACTCAGCAGAAGGGGCCGGCGAAGGTATTGTTTGACGTGGAACGTCAGGGGGATTTCATGGTGGTGATGGAGGCGGAAGGCTATAATGTCCTGCCAGACCGTACCTTCATCGCCCGGGTCGAGGAGTTGTGTGGCCGGGGCGCCGTACGCGTGATTGATTGACACAACGACCTTGCAGGGCGGCATTTAACGCTGTTCGGTTTGGCAATCTGCAGGCTCCAAGTAGAGCCGCGCTGAACATCCGCGGCGGATAAGAGTTTCCATTCAGAAGAATTCCAATGTGGGAGCGAAGATCGCACCATCGGCGCCCAAGGAAGCGCTGGTGATGGCAGGAACCGAACTTCTCCTGTCCATGGTGGAAGCCCGGTTGGCCAGGAACGGCGACGGCAGCAACATGGAGTCTCGGGATAAGACTCACCAGGAATTGGAAAAGATCGAAAAGCAGGTTGCCCGCATGCAGCAGGCCGCGGCACCCGACGAAAATACGCAGCGCGAAATTCGGTTGTTGAACGACCGCCTTCAGGCGTTACGCAAAGATATGTCATCCTCGCACTACAAAGCCTGGGAAAAAACCGAACTGGCGCGGCATCCCCAGCGTCCCTATCTGCTGGATTACATTGAGCGCATTTTCACCGACTGGAGCGAGATCCATGGGGATCGCGGCTTTGCGGATGATCCCGCCATCATCGGCGGCATGGCTCGCTTCCACGGCGAAGAGGTAATGATCGTCGGCCATCAGAAGGCACGCGACACCAAGCAAAAGGTTTATCGCAACTTCGGCATGCCCAATCCGGAGGGCTATCGCAAGGCGATGCGGGTGATGAAGATTGCAGAGAAATTTGGCCGTCCCCTGTTTAGCTTCGTGGACACTCCGGGCGCGTATCCCGGCCTGGGAGCGGAAGAGCGCGGCCAGGCGGAAGCGATTGCTCACAACCTGCGAGAGATGGCGCGGCTGCAGATTCCCATCGTCACCACCATCACGGGCGAGGGTGGAAGTGGCGGCGCGCTCGCCATTGCCATCGCGGACCGCGTACTGATGATGGAAAATTCGATCTATTCCGTGATCTCACCGGAGGGCTGCGCCTCCATCATGTGGCGTGATCCCACCAAAAAAGCGCTGGCCGCCCAGGCCATGCGCATCACCGCGGAAGACTTGAAAGAACTGGGCTGCATTGACGGCATCGTGCCCGAACCCGAGGGCGGTGCGCACGTCGACCACGAAGCTGCCGCTGCGTTACTCGATTCAAGTCTGCAGAAACATCTCGCCGAGTTGAAGAAAGGTACCATCAAAGAGATGGTGGGCACACGCTACACAAAATTCCGCAACATGGCGCAATTCTTCACCGGCGAAGACTAGAACTAACTCGAGGGCGTCCGTCCCGGCGCGAGCAGTATTTGCGCGCGGCGCTCTGCTATCCCACCAGAATCTCGCAGTGTTAGACTTCCGCATCGGTGTGGTTGCGGGGCATGGGCGGCCGCTGTGAGACTACCAGACGATTCATCCAGCGACCTCGATTGCAAACCCCAGAAAACGCGTGTGAGAAGCGGAGCTCTGCCTAGTGTCGCCGGCGAGGCCACGGTGGATATTCCCACCGAGGCTCCCGCTCCGGCCAAGGCAGAATCGCCGGCGGACTCGATCGGTCCCTACCGATTGCTGGAAAAGCTGGGTGAAGGCGGTATGGGACAAGTCTGGCTCGCCGAACAGTCTGCTCCCGTGAAGCGGCACGTGGCGTTGAAGCTGATTCGCAGTGGAATCTACGACAACGCCGTGGCCCGGCGCTTTGCGTCCGAGCAGCAGTCGCTGGCGATCATGGAACATCCCGCAATCGCCAAGGTCTTTGACGCGGGGTCGACACCCGCCGGCCAGCCTTACTTCGTGATGGAGTACGTGCCCGGTCTGCCCATCACCCGGTATTGCGATCAGAAAAAGCTGAAGATTCGGGAGCGCCTGGAACTCTTCGTCCGTGTCTGCGAGGGCGTGCAACACGCTCACCAGAAGGCAATCATTCACCGCGACCTGAAGCCCTCGAACATTCCCGTGACCGAACTCGATGGCAAAGCGCAGCCACGCATTATCGACTTCGGCATCGCCAAGGCCACCCCACAGCCGGGCGCGGATCAAACCTTGTCGACCCGCGGAGGAGCCCCGATGGGCACACCCGGGTATATGAGTCCAGAGCAAGCTGATCCTGCGCTCGGCGACGTGGACACGCGCACTGATGTGTATTCGCTGGGCGTGGTGCTGTATGAACTCCTCGCCGGTGTCCATCCGTTTGACTCCAGGCGGGGGCAGAAGCAACCGTTTGACCAAGTCCTGCGACAGATACGCGAAGAGGATCCGCCCAACCCGAGCACCAAGCTTAGCCAGGAGAAAGAAGCTTCCACCGCGACCGCGGAAATGCGCGGCACCGAGCCCCGCCAGCTGGTTACAATTCTTGGCGGCGATCTGGACTGGATCACGATGAAAGCACTGGAGAAAGATCGCACGCGGCGATACGGCACGCCTTCGGAGTTGGCGGCCGATATTACGCGCTACCTGCGCAACGAGCCGGTGCAGGCGCGTCCGGCGACCCCGGGATACCGCTTGCGGAGTATGTGCGGCGCCATCGCGTAGGAGTGGTGGCGGCTGCGGGTTTGGCGCTCCTGAGCATCGCTTTTTCCGTGATGCAGGCGGTGCAGTTGCGCCGCATCACACGTGAGCGTGACCGGGCCAATCGCATCACCGATTTCATGACTCGCATGTTCAAGGTCTCGCAACCCCGCGAGGCCCGGGGTAACGCCATCACTGCCCGCGAAATTCTGGATAAAGCGTCCACCGATATCTATACCGGGCTGGCCAAAGACCCTGAACTTCAAGCGAGCATGATGGACGTGATGGGAAATGTCTACACCAGTCTCGGGTTATACCAGCGGGGGGATTCGCTTTTGTCGCAGGCGGTTGAAACCCGGAAGCGTGTCTTGGGGGCCGAAAACCCCGACACGCTGAGGTCGGTTGCAGGCCTTGCCTGGACTTTGCAGCGTGAAGGCCGCTATCCGGAGGCCGAGAAATTGGGACGCGAAGCGCTCAACCTGCAGCGGCGTGTGCTCGGGCCGGATCACCCCGACACTCTGAGATCGGCCAGCGACCTGAGTTGGACCCTGTACCAGCAGGGTAAGTATGCCGACTCAGAAAAGCTGTTATGGCAGACGCTCGAGCTGCAGCGGCGTGTGTTGGGACCGGAGCATCAGGAGACCTTGCAGTCGATGAGCGATCTGGGTTGGACCCTCGGCGAAGAAGGCCGCTACGCCGATGCCGACAAGCTGTTTCGCGAGTTGATCGACCTCGACCTCCGGGTTCGTGGGGCGGAGCACCCGGACACACTCCTTACAACAAACAACCTGGCCAACGTTCTGGGATACGAGGGCCGCTACGCCGAGGCAGCTCAGTTGCAGCGAGAGACCCTTGAAATCCAGCGCCGGGTTTTGGGTGCGGAGCAACGGGACACGCTGATCACTCAGATCGGGCTGGCCAATAGTCCCGGCGGTCTGGGGAAGTACGACGAGGCGGAAAAGCTCCTGCTTCAGACCCGCGACATTCAGCGCCGTGTCCTCGGGCCCGAGAGCCCCCGCACCGCTGATACCACTTACAACCTGGCCTGCCTGGCGGCGCGTCGGGGGCAGTCTGATGAGGCGTTTTCATACCTGCACGAGGCAATGACACACGGACTGTCGCCCGCCCAGGCTCTCGGAATTGCAACCGATCCGGACCTGAAGTCGATTCACCCAGACCCGCGCTTCGAGACGCTCGTTACTGATGCCCGGCAGCACGCCGCCGCGGCGCAAAAGTAAAGAAAATAACTTTGGGAGGTCGACCAGCGAGACGTCTTCTAGTTCCCAAGCAGATACCTTTTCGGCTGGACTCTGCGTTCGATGCCTGTTCGTCCCCGGTAGCCTGCCGTATAATAAAAGGTTCTGACTTCACTATTTCTGCAAGCGGACAAACCCCGCTTCAAGTACAAGCCAGCACACGGGAAGGACGGGAATGGCCACCACGGATGTAGGGCTTCACGAAGGCAGCAGCCAAGCAGAGCAAAGACGCGTCGTCAATAACATGAGTATCCAGGTTGCGACGGTCAACGGTTCGGGCTCGCAGAGCTCCAACACCGTGCTGTTGCGCAGCATTTTCCAGATGGGAGTCCCCGTCTCGGGCAAAAATTTGTTTCCTTCGAATATTGCCGGCCTGCCCACCTGGTACACAATTCGCGCCAACAAAGACGGCTACATCGCGCGCAAGAAGGAAATTGATTTCGTTGTCGCCATGAATCCCGAGACGGCGCACGAAGACGTGATGTCCGTGGCCGCGGGCGCGGCCGTTTTGTACGACGAGCCTTTGAACCTTAGGAGTTTGCGATCCGATCTGATCTTTTACGCCGTTGCCTACGACAAGTTGGTCGCCCCGGTGTGCCCCGAGGCCAAGCTGCGCAAGCTGGTCAAGAACATGATCTACGTGGGCGTGGTGGCCCAGTTGCTGGAAATCGACTTCGCGGAGGTAGAGAAGGCCATCCGCAAGCAATTCGCAAAGAAGGTAAAGGCCGCCAATCTGAACCTGGCGGCGGTCAAGGCGGGGTACGATTACGCCGCGGCCAATCTTCCCAAGCGCGATCCGTATTTCATCGAGCGCATGGACAAGACGGCGGGCAAGATCATCGTCGACGGAAACTCGGCTGCAGCGCTGGGCTGCATGTTCGCCGGCGTGACCATGGCGGCCTGGTATCCGATTACACCTTCGTCGTCGCTGCCGGAGAGCATGATTGAGTACATGAAGCGGTTCCGCATCGGCGCCGACGGCAAGGCAACATTTGCCATCGTGCAGGCCGAAGACGAACTGGCTGCGATTGGCATGGTGGTGGGCGCCGGTTGGGCGGGAGCTCGCGCGATGACCGCGACCGCCGGTCCCGGTATTTCGCTCATGGCGGAATTTGCCGGACTCGCCTACTATGCCGAAGTCCCGGGAGTGATCTGGGACATCCAGCGCGTCGGCCCCTCCACCGGTTTGCCCACGCGCACCTCGCAAGGCGACATTCTCTCCACTGCCTTCCTTTCCCACGGAGACACCAAGCACATCCTGCTGCTCCCATGTTCCGCGGAAGAATGTTTCACCATGGCGGGCGACGCTTTCGATCTGGCTGAACAGTTCCAGACTCTGGTTTTCGTCATGTCTGACCTTGATCTGGGAATGAACAACTGGATGGCCGATCCCTTCAAGTATCCGGAGAAGCCAATCAACCGCGGTAAAGTGCTGACCAAGGCAGACCTCGATCGTCTCGGCGGTTTCGCGCGCTACCTGGATGTTGACGGAGACGGCGTGGGCTACCGCACCCTGCCTGGCACCGATCATCCTGCCGCAGCCTACTTTGCGCGGGGCAGCGGACACAACGAGAAAGCCCAATACAGCGAGCGTCCCGACGACTTCGAACGTAACATGGAGCGGCTCAACCGGAAATTCGAGACCGCACGTTCCTTCGTGCCCCGGCCGGAAGTTGACACCGGCAAGTCAAAGGTTGGCATCATCGGATATGGCACCTCCCACTGGGGGCTGATCGAAGCCCGCGACCAGTTACGCCAGGAGTACAACATCGAGACCGACTATTTCCGTCTCCGAGCCTATCCGTTCACCCGCGAAGTGCATGATTTTGTGAAGCAGCACGACCGGATTTACGTGGTGGAACAGAATCGCGATGCCCAGATGCTTACATTGCTGAAGATGGACCTGGAACCTGCGCTCCTTACTCGCCTGCGCAGCATCGCTCACATTCACGGCCTGCCGCTCGATGCGCGCTCGGTCACCGACGAACTCATGACCATGGAGGGTAAGTAAATGGCGACCAGCACACCCGAGAAGCCGGCTCCGGCACCGAAAACCAATCGTATTGGTTTGTCCGTGCTGGACTATCGCGGCGGCAAGACCACTCTGTGCGCTGGCTGCGGCCACAATGCAATTTCCGAACGCATCATCGACGCCATGTACGAAATGGGAGTGTCGCCCGAGCGCGTGATCAAGCCCAGCGGCATTGGCTGCTCTTCCAAGAGCCCGGCCTACTTCATGGGGCGCTCGCACAGTTTCAATGCCGTGCATGGTCGCATGCCCTCGGTCGCCACGGGCGCCGTGCTAGCCAACCGGCACCTGATCGCACTGGGAGTGAGTGGCGACGGCGACACGGCCTCTATCGGCGTGGGCCAGTTCATTCACCTCATGCGGCGCAATCTGCCCATCATCTACATCATCGAAGACAACGGCGTTTACGGATTGACCAAGGGCCAATTCTCCGCCACCGCCGACATGGGTTCGACGCTCAAGACCGGCGTGATCAACGATCTGCCTCCCATCGACACCTGCGCCATGGCCATCACCTTGGGCGCAACTTTCGTGGGCCGGTCGTTTTCTGGTGACAAGAAACAGCTTCATGCCATGATGAAAGCCGCCATCGCCCACAAGGGCACGGTCATGCTCGATGTGGTCTCGCCATGCGTGACCTTCAACGATCACGAGGGCTCCACCAAGTCCTACAAGTACATGAAAGATCATGAAGAGCCGCTGCAGGAAGTCAGCTTTGTTCCTGCATTCGAGGACATCGCGATCGACTACGACCCCGGCACCACCATCGAGGTGACCATGCACGACGGCTCGCGCCTCCGCCTGCGTAAGCTCGAAGAAGAGTACGATCCCACCAAACGCATCCAAGCCATCACTCGACTGAACGAAGCTCACGAAAAGGGCGAAGTCCTGACCGGCGTGTTCTACGTCAACTCCAAAACCCCCACTTTTGTTGACTTGCTGAACATGACCGAAGAGCCCCTGGCCACGCTGCCGGAATCCGTCGTGCGGCCGGGCAGGGAAGTGCTGGAACAGGTGATGGAAGAGTTGCGATAGGCGGCAGGCCCGCCGATTATGGCCGCATTCCCGTGGCCGCCAACATCTGGTTGTGCTTTTGCTTAGGGATCAGCGGTTCACCTTCGCAATATTCCTGCTCGGCAAAGCTGCGGTAAGTTTTTGCACTCTCGGCCAACACACTGGAGTTCTTCCCGGAAAGGCTGCTACCAAGCCACCGAACCTACTTGCAAAGCTTTTCGACCGCTTGGGAGTGATGGTTGGCGGGAGAATCCGTTTTAAAAGCGTCGGGGGACTCGTTCCTGAGATCGAACTTGCCAGCGCCTCAAGAATCGTCGGGGATACCTCGACCTCGGGATCTTGTATGCGGTTGGTCATTCGTCGTACAGCGTCCAACGGGTACGATGTGTGCTGAATCGCTTCCCAGAACGCCCGTTTGAACGAAGCCGCTTTGCGGCGGACGCTTTCGCGTGCTGGGTGTCGGCAGTTGTGGTGTGGAGGGGATAAGGTGGGGTCATAAGGAGCCAACCTATGACCCACCTTCGCAAAATGATGCTCGAGG
>CATPBJ010000232.1 GCA_955652395.1 uncultured Terriglobales bacterium
CGACGCTCGAGTTCCTCGAGCATCATTTTGCGAAGGTGGGTCATAGGTTATCTCCTTATGACCCCACCTTATCCCCTCCACACCACTACTGCCGACACCATGCACGCGAAAGCGTCCGCCGCGAAGCGGCTTCGTTCAAGCCGCCTTCTGGCCCGCAATAACTCCCGGTTACCCATCAACCGCGGACGTTAGCCCGCATGGTATAGCATGGAACGCGTGGATCTTCCCGTGAACCCGCCGATCTTGCCGATGCTCTCTAAGCGAATTGGCGAATTACCTGTAGGCGGGACATGGATCTTCGAACCGAAGTGGGATGGGTTTCGCGCGTTGGTCTTCCACGACGGAGGTGAGATCCTGATCCAGAGCCGTGATGAAAAATCGCTGAACCGCTACTTTCCCGAGTTGCTCGTGCCGTTACAGGCGCAGTTGCCCGCTCGCTGCGTGCTCGACGGCGAAATCGTCATCGCAAAGAATGGTGGGCTCGACTTCGAGGCGCTGCAGCTTCGCCTTCATCCGGCTGCTTCACGGGTGAGGCTTCTGTCCCAAGAAAGCCCGGCATCAATTGTGTTCTTCGACCTGCTTTGCGAGGGCGATCGGGATTTGCGGGGCGTTCCGTTCCAAAGCCGACGCCAAAAGCTGGAATCACTACTCTCATCTGCGGCGCCGCCGATCCATCTGACGCCGGCAACCTACGAACCGAGCGTGGCGGCGGATTGGTTTGGCCGTTTCGAAGGCGCGGGTCTCGACGGGGTCATGGCCAAGCCGATTTCAGGCGCCTACGAGTCTGATAGGCGCCTGATGCTGAAGGTTAAGCACGAGCGCGATTGCGACTGCGTTGTTGCGGGTTTTCGATGGCACAAGAAAGGCGAGCGCACACTTGTCGGCTCACTGCTGCTGGGCCTTTTCGACGATTCGGGCGCGCTACAGCACGTAGGTGTCTGCGCGAGTTTCACGCAAGAGAAGCGCCGGCAGCTCGTAAAATACCTCGCGCCCTATCGCCAGGACGCGCTCGCCGACCACCCTTGGAAGCTCTGGGCTGAGCATGGATCGGCAACGGGTGAGGCCGGGCATCGGATGCCGGGAGGTCAGAGCCGCTGGAGCCAAGGCAAGGACCTATCATGGGAGCCGTTGCGTCCCGAACTTGTGGTCGAGGTCGCGTACGAGCACATGCAGGGCGCCCGCTTTCGTCACATGGCGCAGTTTCGAAGGTGGCGCACTGACAAAAAGCCGAGCGACTGCACCTATGCTCAGCTCGAAGTGGTTCCGCCACAGGAGTTGATGGCGATTTTTGCCGGTGGCCGTTGAGCCTGCACGACGTTCTTATGCGTCCTTTTTTGAACCGCGCTTCGTACGCCATTGACGCGTCGGATCGTCATCAGGGTCAGGAGTTTCTTGCCGAGGCCTTATCCCTTCGGGTACATGGCGGAGGTTCACTCGGATGCGGGTCCATGTGGATGACCTGCCTCGCATAGAGTCGACCAACACGTCATCCACGGCGAGAAGTCCGGCCACCTGGGCATGTTTGCTCTTCCACCTTTCCAGACCTGCCAGCGCAGCGTCCCTGTTGGGAGAGTTCGCAACCACCACGAGTGGCATTTTCGTCCGCGGCTTCTTCGCAGTGGACTTGGCGCGCGAAGGGGCAACACGCGGCCCTTCGCCTTCCATCTTGCGAAAGTGCGGCGGCCAGGGCGCGTCGCCAAGGCCAGCAGCATCGTCTCTTGCCGCGAGCTCTAGCAATTTGTCGAGCGAACCTGGCGCGCCGTCGATGCCCGCGTGCGGGTCGCCGTACTCCGCGAAACGCTTCGGAATCGTGAGTACGGTAAAGTCGGCTGGTTCGCAGTCGGGGACCTCGTGCCAGTGAAGCGGCGTGGACACACGGGCATCGGGCAGCGGGCGCACTGAATACGCAGAGCACGTCGTCCGATCCTTCGCGTTCTGGTTGTAGTCGAGGAACACGCCGTGACGCTCCTCTTTCCACCATTTCGAGCTGGCCAGGGCCGGCGCGCGCCGCTCGACTGCACGCGATAGCGCGAGCGCCGAACGGCGAACCTCGCCGAAGGTCCAGCGCGGTTGGATCCGCACATTGACGTGCATCCCCCGTGAACCGCTGGTTTTGGGCCAGCCGCGCAGCCCCATCTCGTCCAGGAGCGACTTCACCTCAAAAGCGACACTGCGCACGTCCGCCCAACTGACGCCGGGCCCTGGATCGAGATCGATCCTCAACTCGTCCGGGCGGTCGAGATCGCCGGAGCGTACGGGGTGGGGGTGTAGCTCGATGCAACCCAAGTTGACGATCCAGGCGAGCCCGGCCGCATCATCGATCACGAGCTCTTCCGCAGTGCGGCCGGAAGGGAATGACAACGTTGTGGTTCGCAGCCACGGGGGTCGCTCGGTGGGTGCGCGCTTCTGATAAAACGCCTCACCTTCGGCGCCGTTAACGAACCGCTTGAGAACGAGCGGACGATCCTGGATTCCGGCGAGAGCGCCCGGCGCGACCGACAGATAGTAGCGCAGGATGTCGAGTTTCGAGAGCTTCATCTGCTTGGAAAAATAAGGCTTGTCCGGATGCGTCACGCGGACCTCGCGTCCCTCGATCGAGAGCAGCTCGGTGGCTTGTTCTTTTCCCACAAAAACAGGCTACACCTTTTTGCGCCACCCCCGATCACCGCAGTGTTGACCGAACCCACCAACTCCCGAGTGGTCGCTACACGGAAGCTATCCAGAAATCGGCTTCTCGGAGAACTGGATCCACGCCGCGCGTCTGAGCCCGCACCTCCTCCAAGCTGACTCCTGGGGCGTGGGCGAGATTTCACTTGCCCGAGTAACCCGTTATACTGCGCGATGAGTCGGCTAGCCGCAGACGCGGGTAGATGAGGAGCAGCTGCAGATGAAGCTAATCTCAGTGAATACTGGGCTTCCCCGTGAAGTGATGTGGCATGGGAGAAACGTAACTACTGCCATCTACAAGGAACCGGTCCACAGCCGAGTCGCTTTGCGCAGGCTTAATTTGGACGGCGACCGTCAGGCGGACCTCACGGTCCACGGGGGAGAATATAAAGCCGTCTACTGCTACCCTGTGGTGCACTACGAATACTGGAAAAGAGAGTTGCCGGGCCGAGAGTTGCCCCTGGGCATCTTTGGGGAAAACTTCACGCTCGACGGCTTGTTGGAAGAGTCAGTCCATCTTGGCGATCAGTTTTCCGTGGGTTCTGCGGAAGTGGTCGTGACGCAGCCTCGCCTGCCTTGCTACAAACTCGGGATCAGATTCGAAGCCGACGACATGGTAAAGCGATTCTTCGTAAGTAGCCGAACGGGTTTCTACCTCGCCGTTACTCGCGAAGGAGAGGTCGGCGCGGGCGATGAGATTGTGGTGATCAGTCGCGAGCCAACTGGGGTCCCAGTCTCGGAAATCACTCGACTCTATGCAGCAAAGAGGTATGGTGATGCCGATGTGGCATGGGTGCGGCGTGCCTTGCGAGTTGCAGCCTTACCTGAGAGTTGGAAGGAGTACTTCCGCCAGCGGCTGGAGAAGATCCCCACTTAGACTGATGACACACAGCCCAAGCTAGATCTCTCTAGGAAAGCCGTTTGCATTGTTCGTCTGTCGATTGCAAGCGAATCTACTGTCACGATGGAGGAAGATTCATGAATTCCGGATTCGCGCTGTTCCTGGCCTTTGGTATTGGGGTAGTCGCTGGGTTGCGATCCATGACGGCCCCTGCGATTGTAGCTTGGGCTGCGCACCTGGGTTGGATCAATCTTTCCGGCTCTCACCTGGCTTTCGTGGGCTCAGCTGGGGCAGTCGGCATCTTCACTCTTGGGGCACTGGTCGAATTCGTTGCCGATCAACTCCCCACCACTCCAGCGCGTACGACTGCCGTCCCGTTAGCTGCCCGAATTGTTATGGGCTCGCTTACGGGTGCGTGCCTCGGCACCGCTGGAGGTGTGTCGCTTTGGCTGGGGGCACTGATCGGGGCGATCGGCGCAATCGCCGGAGCGTTCGGCGGCTATCAGGCCCGGGTCGGACTGATTCGAGCCCTTCACGCTCCGGATTTTGCAATCGCCGTCCCTGAAGATCTGATCGCAATCGGATTGGGATTGTTTCTAGTTTCCAGATTCTAAGAGTCGCCAATCTATGCCGGAGATCAGAGCCTAGGTCTGGTATGGTTGGTGCGCATTCCACTTAGAGCGTAGTTTATGGCCACTTCGCAGCAATACGATGCCATTGTCGTCGGCTCAGGGCAGGCTGGCACACCTCTCTCCACGGCGCTTGCGCAAGCCGGACTGCGCACCGCCCTCATTGAGCGCGAACACGTCGGCGGCACCTGCGTCAATGAGGGATGCACTCCCACCAAGACCATGGTGGCGAGCGGCCGGGTCGCCTACCTCGCGCGCCGCGCTGCCGACTACGGAGTGCATACCGGCCCAATCAGTATCGATCTGCAAAGAGTCCGGCAACGTAAACGCGACATCGTGGACAGCTTCCGCACCGGCAGTCAGTCGCGCATCGAGAAGGCCGCGAACCTCGAGTTAATCTTCGGCCGCGCCAGTTTTACGAGTCCAAGGTCAGTGGAAGTCTGCTCAAAAGATGGCACTCAGCGGGTGATCTCAGCCAAGTACATCTTCATCAATGCCGGCACCCGTGCCTCGCGCCCCAAGCTGGATGGTCTCGACAACATTCCATTTCTGGACAACGCCTCCATCATGGAACTCGACTCTGTTCCCGAGCACTTGGTGATCATGGGAGGCGGGTACATCGGCCTGGAGTTTGGCCAACTTTTCCGGCGTTTCGGCAGCCGTGTCACAATTGTTCAGTCTGCTGGCCAACTGCTGACTGGCGAGGATCCCGACATCGCGGACGAGGTCGCCAACATCTTTCGGCAGGACGGAGTTGCAATCGTGCTAAAAGCGAAAGCGACTCGCGTGAGCCGAACAGACGGGAGCATTCACCTGGAAGTCCAGCAGGAAGGTAATTCGACCACGTTGGTCGGTTCACATCTCCTGGTTGCCACTGGGCGAATACCAAACTCGGATACTCTGAACCTTCCCGCCGCTGGCATTCAAATGAACGATCGAGGCTTCATCCAGGTGAATGACCGCCTCGAAACTACGGCGGATGGCGTATATGCACTCGGCGACATCAAGGGTGGCCCGGCGTTTACCCATATCTCTTATGACGACTTTCGTATCGTTCGCGCCAATCTGCTTGAAAAGAAGACAACCTCAATTGGCAGTCGCGTGGTGCCCTACACTCTCTTTATCGATCCGCAACTGGGCCGGATCGGCCTAACTGAAACTGAAGCCCGCGCTCAGAGCCGCAACATTCGCATTGCGAAGCTGCCAATGACTTCCGTTGCTCGCGCGCTTGAAGTCGATGAAACACGCGGTTTCATGAAAGCGATCGTGGATAGCGAAACCAACCAGATCCTGGGTGCCGCGGTTCTAGGCATTGAAGGCGGCGAAGTTATGTCTGCCCTGGAGATTGCAATGATGGGCAAACTGCCATACACGTCGTTGCGTGATGGCGTTTTCGCGCATCCTACTTTGGCGGAATCGCTGAACAACCTATTCATGGCGATGGACAGCAAGAAGTAAGACCTAAGAAGCTCTTCGGCTTGCCTAAGACGTGCAAACTATCGTACCACCCACGAGTGGCTGCATGGACTCGGGAGCCGCCGCATCGCCTGCTGGACGGGGTCCGGGCCTTTCGTGGGGATGCGGAGGTAACCGGGAGCGCTGCTACTGGGAAATAATCGCGAACCACCAACCCCTATGCCTCCACAATCCGCCTGGACTGCTCCCCCAAGATGCCGCGGAACTCTTATCCATAGTGGCTCTCGTCCCTCTGGCACACGGCAGAACGATCGCTTTGTGACCGGCCTGTGACCGGGAAATACTTCGTTGACGGCTCTGGCTGCCCGTCAGTGTAGGGGGTGTAGGCCCTACATAATCTTTTCCTTCATTGTTCCACCTTACTGTAAGACGTGCTAGACGGACACTTCTGGATGACGGCATTGGCTGGCAGATACCCCGCCCGGTACGCTTTTAATGAACAACTAAGGCCTTTCCTTCCCTGGCCTGGACTGATTCCGGCTAGCTGGCTGCTGGTCCTGCAGCTTCTGTTGCTGCTGTACGTGTCTTTGCTCCAATTGTTGCGTCTGTTGCTGGTGCCGCTGCTCTAGCTGCTGTTTTCTCGCTTCGTCAGCGTTCCGTTGCGCCAGCCGCTGGTGGTCCTGCTCCTGCCTCTGCTGGAGTTTCTGGTGGTCCTGTTCCTGCTTCGCGTAAAGCTTTTCCTGCTGTTGCTGGTATTTCTGGTCTAGTTTAGGGTTTCCCGTGTTTGGAGGAGCGGGGCGTGGATGCGGTGGAAGTTCTTTGGCGTGGACAGCGTTGGGGGGGCGCGGAACGCTGTTCTCCGGCCGCGGAGCCGGTGTATTGGCGTGGGGCTGATCGGTGGCACGATTGGCTGCAGGGTGATAAGGCGCTCCTGCCTCTTTGGCCGCTACGACCGCGCGGTCATTAAATGCTCCCGGCTTAGGAGTGGCAGCGACAGGGGGCTTGCCCTGATTCGCGGAAGCCCGCAGCTGCGGGTTAGCGCGGGCAGCTTGCACATGTTGAGTTTGAACCGCCACAGGCGGGACATGTCTCTCACGTGCTGCCATCTCGTCTTCAGGCCTTGGCTGCGCGTTTATCCCTCCGTTGCCGCCGTTGTAGCTGACACGATTCACCGTGATGTTATTAATCACAGTTGTGTTGTAAACGTTGTGAATGTTGGTGACGTTTACGTTGTTCACCGAACGATTGTAGAAGAAGCGTCCGTTGTCCCACCGTCCACCTTCGTAGCCCTCGCCGAAGTAACCGAACCCGTAAACGATCCCGCCATAGAAACCTACATGCGGGCCCCAGTAGCCCTCGTGGAAGATAAATCGGTCGCCGCCCCAACCCCAATAACCGGGCGTCCAGAGAAAACCCACCTCGGGAGCCTCTACCCACGTGCCCGGAACCCAGTAATAATCGCCATCGTCGTAGTCGTAGGCCCAGTAGCCAGGCGTCCAGAGATAACCCTCGACGGGGCAAAAGGGTTGCTCGTACACAGGCAGCGCAGGCGGACCAATCGTGATCGACATGCCGATCTGCGCGAACGATGCCGCCGAAGCGACAACAACTAGCAGTACGAACAACAACGAACGAATGGATGGGACGCTACACATTTGATTTTCTCCTAGCCGATATCCCCGGTTACCCGGTGTTGCTCTCGCAGCCCGCGGTAGGGGCGATTGAGACATGGGAGCAGGGCCCCTTCGCTGAACATTAAAATGAGCACGGAAACCTATTACGGCGCAGTTTACGCCAAATCCGGCCGTGGCGCGTCGATCCACTCGAATTGGTTAAAGACTGGCACTCC
>CATPBJ010000233.1 GCA_955652395.1 uncultured Terriglobales bacterium
ATGCTTCATACCGGTTTATCCCGGCGCACAAACATCGCCATTTCACTCATTATCCGGTTGTGTGTAAACGCCTGTGACTGGGTTGAACGTAGTCCTTTCGCTGATTCGCCCTACCTTCGCTATCATCACTGATACGCTGTACCGATGGCATTCCAGCCGATGCCGCTGTCTCGTAGACCTGCGCCCTTCGACCATCCTCAGTGGGTCTTCGAACTCAAATACGACGGTTTCCGCTCACTCGCCGTCATCCAGAACGGGCGAACTGAATTCATCTCCCGCAACGGTCATCCGTTCAACTCGTTCGACACACTTCGGAAAGCAATGACTGCGCCGGGTGACGGCAAGACGGTGCTGGATGGCGAGATTGTCTGTCTCGATAGACGCGGCAGACCGCAGTTCAACGACCTGCTCTTTCACCGGGGCGAACCCTGCTTTTTTGCATTCGACCTGTTGATGTCTGGCGGGAAGGACTTGCGGTCGGAGAGATTGACAGACCGCAAGCACGAACTACGGCGTCTGCTGTCGAAGGTGCCTGCGTCCAGAATGCGATACGTCGAACACGTCGAGCAATACGGCACGGCTCTGTTTCAGCGGGTCTGCAAAATGGATTTGGAAGGGATTGTGGCGAAGCACGCCTTTGGGAACTACGTCACGGAGCCACAGAAGACGACGTGGTTCAAAATTAAGAATCGTGCTTGCTCTCAAATGCAAGGTCGGGAGAAACTTTTCGAGCAGGAGCGACATAAAGAACCTGTACCGGGCTGGCACTGCTGCGAATTAGCGTGTACGGAGGCGGAACATGGATGAAAAACCGCTTGGAAACTGCGAAATCGAATACGCCGCCGTGTGGTCAGAGCAAGGCTTGCCGTGCGGAAAACGTGCGGTGACTCGTTGTGCCGATTGCGCTACGGCGGTTTGTTCTGACTGCCTCTTGGAATGCTGCGGGGAGTCATTCTGCGGTCAGTGCTACGATTATCACGTCGCGAATTCGTGCGTTCGTAAGCCTGTTCAGAACGTTCGTCACGCGCTGCCGATTTCTGGTTCTCAACAACGCCAGTGACACCGCAGCCCGTGGCAATCTGCAAACTGTGTCTAAAAAGAAAGCCCTTGATCCGAAGCCATCTTATACCGTCGGGCATATTGTAGGGACAGATCTGCCGAGGCACTTGGGAGAAGAAGGGCGGCGTATTCCACGCCACTCTAATCTCTAAGCGGCTCTCCCACCCTTCTAAATGAGTTTCGTCGGGTGTCGCAGTTTGAAGCGTTGAGATCTGTACAAAACTAGTTCAACCTGTCGTCACATTGTTGCTGGTCCTAGACTGATAGAAACACTAATTGCGTTCATAAAGCCGCCGCTTCTCGATCCTGATCGGCTCATGCTTGGTAATCGGGCCGAATCTTGGTGGGCTGGTTCTTGGACCCTCAGACATTTCGACGTATTTGTCGGCATCGATGAAATAGAACTCGACGGTCCCGCGTTCGCATGTAAAAACCGCCCGCGTGGACTCGGTGAGTTTGAAATCGCTACCGCTCATCAGGCCAAATTATATCTCGGCAGGTCCATGTGGTGATCTCCTTTTGGAAAAACGCGGAGGCGATCAAGTGATGCCGGGATAAAAACGGTCTGTACCCTGAATCTCACGCGGGGTAGCGGCTTGGGCCAAGATTAAAGAGGCGATAGTCCGTGCAGATGGGCTCTATCCCGCCTGCCGACCTTCCCAGGTAGCAGGACGGTTAAAGCCCCGATCTTTGAAGTAGCGCATACCTCCCGATGGCCACCGCCTACCGCCCCCGCGACAGGCTAAGCCGATTCCGCTCCGGGTAAAATAGCTCAATGGTCTCAGAGCCCGCCAGTTAGGTGCCATCAGCACTAGCCCGTTCCTCAGGCTGGAATTTGTGTCCACACTCGGGACACTCCACCCGATCAAAGTCAACGCGCTTATAGCGGCATCCATTTAACGCCACAGAAGCAGATCCAGTATTCGGAGAGTGTTTGACAACGGCAGCGCACAAGCCTAACATTGAAATTGAGCAAGCCATCTCTTCTTACTCATTTCAGGTTCCCTGAACTAAGTCAGCCCATCTGAAGTTCTCCCTCTTAGATCACCTAACCAATCGATGGAGGTTGATCATGTTTGCTCGCAATGTCTCTCTACGCCTGAAGCCAAACACTTTGAGCGAGTTCACGCGGATTTTCGATAAAGAAGTCATTCCCATGCTGCGGAAGCAGAAGGGGTTCCAGGACGAAATCACATTTGCCATCCCCGGAGGGCTGGATGTAGTCGCCATCAGTCTCTGGGATAACAAGGAGTACGCGGAAGCCTACAAGACTGCAGGCTACCCCGAAGTGCTCAAGATCCTGGATAAAGTATTAGACGGCGTTCCCAAGGTGCAAGTCTCGGATGTGATTAGCTCGACTATTCACAAACATGCCGCCGTGGCCGTCTGAACGGTGCTCGTCATCGCCCGGGGTGGCTATGTGCGCCACCCCCTTTTGTTCGCAAGACACTCGGGAGAGCGGATGACACCAAAAGTTCAAGTCGGCACTATTCTGATTGAGGAGCGGCCCGTAGTGGCCCGGATCTTAATTGATCCCAGCAATTTAACGCAAGTCTAAAAACCGATTAAGAATCGATAAAGGAGTTTGCGAGTATGGCTACGAAATTCACTCCGCTGCACGACCGCATCCTGGTTCGTCGCGTAGAAGAAGCGGCAACCACTCGCGGCGGAATCCTCATACCGGACAGTGCTAAGGACAAGCCGCAGGAGGGCGAAGTCATCTCCGTGGGCAAGGGTAGGAGCAATGA
>CATPBJ010000234.1 GCA_955652395.1 uncultured Terriglobales bacterium
GAAAGCGGGTCCGAGAGTTTCGCCGGGGAAGAGTTTCACGATGTCGGCGCCGCACTCCATGGCATCCACAATCTCGCGCAGGGTGCCGGCGCCCGGCATGTACGGCACCTGATAACGGTTGCACAAGCGCGCGGTTTCAACCTTCACCGATGGACTGACGATGTACTGGGCTCCGGCCAGAATGGCGATGCGGGCGGTCTCCGGATCGAGAACCGTTCCGGCACCGATTAGAATTTCACCGGAGGCGTATTTCCGGGAGAGGGCTTCGATGACGGCGGCCGCGCCGGGGACCGTGAACGTAATCTCAATCGCAGCTGCGCCGCCGAGCGCGCAAGCATCCGCGATGCGCGCGGCCTGGTCTGAACTGTGGGTTCGCACGATGGCGACCAGCCCCGATTCGAGAACCCTTCCCAGCACCTTCAGCTTGAACATAGTCATGGTTGTTTTCGGGCTACCTAGTGCGTCCTTTCTGGTGGCTACGGCGACAATATATCAGTGCAGCCGTCCATCGTCGTAGCCGGTGAAATGCCGCACCCGTTCCAGCCTGGAGTGCAGCAACTTTCATGGACCGGGCTCGACCTGTGCCCGGGTCTTCTTGTCCAATTCAACCTCGTCCCCCCCGGATGACTTGCTGTTTGCTCGGCAATTGTGTCAGTACACGCGAGATCCCTTCGACTTCGCTCACAGGGCAGGCTCTTCGAGACAAAGTCTCAGGATGACGGCACCTGGAGGGGGGAGTTGAAACTGAGCTACCACCTTGATTTACAATCCTTTGGGCTTGCAGGCGGGTGCCGGGATGAAAACTACAGAAACCATCGACTATTCCGAAGCTAAACAGATTATCGACCGGATCGTGGAAAAGGCGTTGCACATGAAGAAGGCCGCAGTGATTGCGGTGGCCGACTCGCATGGCGAACTGATTGCCTTTGCCCGCATGGATGGAGCTCCGATCTCTTCCATCCGCATCGCGGCGAACAAGGCGTGGACGGCGGCGCGGGAACGCAAATCGACCGAGGATATTGGAGAGAGAGTCCGGCATCCGGAAAAGGGTCACGACATCGCCTACTACGGCGATCCCAAGTTTGTAGGATGGGGCGGCGGCATTCCGGTGTGGAGAAACGGCCAGGTGGTCGGCGCTGTGGCCGTGAGTGGCCTGTCGTCGAGTGATGACATTGTTCTGGCGACGCTGGGAATAGAACTCGTCGCGGGCAAGGAAAAGAAGGGTCGCTAACGGCACGCGGTTATGCTGGCGCAAGACTCTGCATCCGAGGGTTACAAAACTATAAGGGGTCGAACATAGGGACATGGCAAAAACGACCGTAACTTTTGGCGAAATCATGCTGAGGCTCGCACCGCCGGGCTTCGAAAGGATCCTGCAGACGGGGCAGTTCGTGGCGACTTTTGGAGGCGGCGAAGCCAACGTGGCGGTCGCCCTGGCCCAGTTGGGCTTGCCCGCAGCTTTCGTGACCATTTTGCCCGACAAGAATCCGGTTGCCGATGCTGTGGTGGGCGAATTGCGTCGCTTCGGCGTGGATACTTCGAGGATCGTGCGCGGCAAAGGGCGCATGGGTGTCTACTACGTCGAGGCTGGCGCCAACCAACGTCCTTCAAAGGTTGTCTACGATCGCGAGAACAGCGCCATCGCGCTGGCCAAGCCGGGAGCCATCGACTGGGACCGCGCGCTGGAAGGTGCAGGCTGGTTCCACGTAACCGGCATCACGCCGGCCATCAGCAGCTCCGCGGCCGATCTGGCGCTCGAGGCGGCGCAGAAGGCCCGGGCAAAGGGAGTCACGGTTTCGTGTGATTTGAACTATCGCAAGAACCTTTGGAAGTGGGGAAAGCCCGCCGCTGAAGTGATGAGCGAACTGGTAAAGAATATAGATCTCGCCATCGCCAATGAAGAAGATGTGCAAATGGCGCTGGGCATCGAGGCCGAAGTCGACGTGCACTCTGGCAAGCTGGATCGCGCGCAATACGAAAAGCTGACCGCGAACGTGCTGGCCGAGTATCCCAACCTGAATGCGATCGCCATCACGCTGCGGGAATCGAAGAGCGCATCGCATAACGGCTGGTCGGCCTGCCTCAATGACCGGCAGAAGTTCACCCTGAGCCGCTCCTATGAAATCACCCACATTGTCGATCGGGTAGGCTCGGGCGATTCCTTCGCCGCCGGCCTGATTTACGGCTTTCAGGTGCTACCCACGCATCAGGAGGCACTCGAGTTTGCGGTGGCAACCAGCTGTCTGAAGCATTCCCAGCAAGGGGACTTCAGCCGCTCTACTGCAGACGAAGTGAACGCGCTGCTCAAAGGCGATGGCTCGGGACGAGTGCAACGTTGAGAAATCATGAGGCGGAGGTTGGAATGATTCGCAAAGTCCGATGGATCGTGGCGGTCCTTTTACTCGCGGTCCTGGCGGTGCTGTGCCAAGCGGCGCAACCATCCCAGGCGGACGTCGAAGCCCGAGTCGAGTCGCTGCTCAAGCAGCTTTCTCTGGAAGAGAAGGTAGATCTGATCGGGGGCGTCGATGATTTCTACATTCGTGAAATCCCCCGCATCCATTTACCCCGGCTGAAGATGTCGGACGGGCCTATTGGAGTCCGCAATTACGGGCCGTCCACGGCTTTTGGCGGAGTCGGGATGGCGGCTGCCTGGGATTCGGATCTGGCGCAACGAGTGGGAACCATCATCGGCCAGGACGCGCGCGCCCGGGGCGTGCATTTCATGCTCGGACCGGGAGTGAACATTTATCGCTCGCCGCTGAATGGCAGAAATTTCGAGTACTTCGGCGAGGACCCTTTTCTGGCTGCCCGCACTGCGGTCGCTTACATACAAGGAGTACAGAGCCAGGGAGTCAGCTCGACGGTCAAGCATTTCATGGGAAACAAATCGGAGTTCGACCGGCACAACTCCGATTCCATCATCGATGAGCGCACCATGCGCGAAATCTATCTGCCTGCGTTTGAGGCCGCAGTGAAAGAAGCGAACGTGGGAGCGGTCATGGATTCTTACAACCTGACCAACGGCCTTCATCTTACGCAGAACGGATACCTCAACACCGATGTCGCGAAGAAGGAGTGGGGCTTCACGGGAATCATGATGTCCGACTGGGATGCCACCTATGATGCTGTGGGCGCAGCCAACGGAGGACTGGACCTGGAGATGCCGTCCGGAAAATTCATGAATCGGGACCTGCTGTTGCCGGCGGTTTGCGCCGGTAAGGTCAGCGAGGCCACACTTGACGACAAAGTGCGGCGCATCCTGAGAACCGCCATTCGATTTGGCTGGATGGATCGCGATCAGACTGAAACGTCCATTTCCCGGCTCAGTGCAGAGGGGCGACAGGTGGCCCTGGAGGGTGCACGATCGGGCATGGTTCTGCTGAAGAATGACGGCAACCTGTTGCCCTTGGACAAGGGAAAGACCAAGTCCATCGCAGTGATCGGGCCGGATGCCTACCCGGCGCAACCGGTCGGCGGCGGTAGCGGCGCGGTTCAGCCTTTTGTGGCGGTGAGCTTTCTGGAGGGAATAGCGAATTATCTGGGCGCGGGCGCCAAGGTATACTACGCGGCTGGAATACCAACTCTGGAGGAGATGGCGGCGCGAACCAAATTCACTACCGAGGCCAGCGGAGGCAAGCCTGGGCTGAAAGCGGAATTCTACGATAACGCGAATCTCTCCGGCCAACCCGGCATCGCGCGCGTAGAAAAAAAGCGAGTTACGATCCAGGAGCGATTGGAGGAATGGCCGCGAATGACGGGTCGATTCGGTGGACAGGCTACTTCACGCCGGACGCCCCGGGCGAGTACCTGGCTTTTGTTCAAGGTCCGGGAGAGAACGGTGGTTACCGGCTGTACGTGGACAAGAAGGTAGTGATTGACGACTGGACCCAGGCATACGCGTTTCTACGTCAGGTCAAGATTCTGCTGCAGTCCGGTCCGCACCAGGTTCAGCTCGAATACTTTGTGCGAAAAGGTTGGGGCAAGGTCAAACTGAACTTCGGCATCGTGCGGCCAGAGGAAATGGTCAGCGCAGAGACGAAAGCACTGGCCTCGCAAGCGGATGCAGTAGTAGTGGCGGTTGGTTTCGATCAATCGATCGAAGGCGAGAGCGGGGACCGGATGTTCGCCCTGCCTCCAGGGCAGGACGAGCTTATTAACCAGATCGCTGGCGCTAACAAGAATACGGTGGTGGTGGTGACCTCCGGCGGTGGCGTTGACATGACTACATGGATCGATCACGTGCCCGGACTATTTGAGGCCTGGTACCCGGGACAGGAAGGCGGCACCGCGCTGGCCCAACTGTTATTCGGAGAGTTCAGCCCGTCCGGCAAGTTGCCGATGACGTTCGACCGCCGCTGGGAAGAGAATCCCGCTCACGACACCTACTATCCCAAGAGTGGAGATAAGAAGGTCGCATATACGGAGGGTGTGTTCGTCGGCTACCGGGGCTACGACAAATCGGGAGTGAAGCCGCTGTTTCCGTTTGGCTACGGTCTTTCCTACACTACTTTTGCCTACAAGAATCTCACCGTTTCTCCATCGACTTCCGCGGGCCAGTCGGTCGAGGTGCGCTTTGAAGTCACGAATACCGGAAGCCGCGCAGGTTCAGAAGTCGCACAGGTCTACGTTGGCGACCGGCATGCCAGCGTTCCCCGTCCGAAGAAAGAACTGAAGGGATTTGCCAAAGTGAGCCTCGGACCGGGTGAGACCCGGCAAGTCGCCGTCAGGCTGGACCGCCGCGCCTTTGCCTACTATGACATCAAGAAGCACGACTGGAGGGTCGAGCCGGGTGATTTCGATTTGTATGTAGCGCGGTCGGCGGCCCAGATTGAGTTGACCGGGAAGGTCGCGGTGGTGCCATAGAGCAGATACGGGAAGGGCACGAGTTTACTCCTGCTGGCTAAATCGCCGAGTCGCGGCGGTGCTTTAGCGCCTGGGGTGGGCGCGCCCGATCGGGGAATGACTTTATTTTGGCCTGGGCGATGACATTTTCCGCTTCTAACCCAGGGCTTACGCCCTGGGCTACATTCTGCGCGGCTAGCAGCAATTACCCGGACCTCAGGCAGTTGACTCTCCCATCTTTATCCACGTACCGGATGCGGCCGAGCGCTCGACCGCGTTCAGCACTCGCTGCACCGAAACGGCATCATCGAAATCTGGGAAATGCGACTCTTTACGCGCCAGTGCTTCGAGGAAGTCTCCCAACGTGGCAATGAAGGTGTGCTCGTAACCAATGATGTGGCCAGGCTTCCAGAAATTCTCAGAATAAGGATGGTCGGGGCCGGTGACGGTTATGTTCCGCATGCCTTGTTGGTTGGGCGTTTCGGCAGCATCGTAAAACTCAAGCTGGTTCATGTGCTCCAGATTGAAACGCAACATGCCTTTCGAACCATTGATCTCGAAGGCGTGACGATTACGGCAGCCAACGCCATAGCGCGTCGCTTCAAACGTGCCCACGCTACCGTTGGCGTAGTGAGCTAAAAGGAACGCTGCATCGTCCACGTCGCGGCCGGGAACGAAGGTGTGCGTCATGGCCGTCAGCTCCGTGATCGGCCCATTGAGGTAGAGCGCGGCGTCGATGGAGTGGGAGAGCAGATCTCCGGCGGCTCCCAGCCCGGCCTCGGACCGCTTGTAGCGCCAGGTCGCTGCCTTGTTCGGATCGTTTCCCGACTGGTTTAGATAGAGAGCGCGGTAGTGGAAGGTTTGGCCTAGGCGTCCTTCGTTGATCAGTCGCTTGGCTAAGGCTACGGCCGGAATCCGCCGGTAATTGAACCAGACCAGGTTGGGAATCTGACGCACCGCCCGGGCCATGCCCTCGGCTTCCTGTAGCGACGTGGCCAAAGGTTTCTCACACCAAACCATTTTTCCAGCCTTGGCTGCGGCTATGGCGATGGGCGCGTGCAAGACGTTGGGCACCGCTATATCCACAACATCAATGTCGGAACGCGCAACGACCGCGTGCCAATCGGTCGAGACCTCTTCCCACCCCCACTGTGCCGCCGCGGATGCGAGCTTGGCCTGATTGCGGCCACAGACAACTTTCAAGCTGAGTTCGTAAGGGACATCAAAGAAGTGAGCGACCTGCCGGAAGGCATTGGAATGCGCCTTGGCAATGAAACCAGTACCAATCATTGCAACATTCAGCTTCTGCCTGGGCATGGTTTCACCGTTGGGGTCGAGCCAGAAACGCGCGCGTTCCGACGCAGTGTATCACCGTCGGAAGTCGCGGCAGGGGCGGGCACCGGAGAGTGCAGACACAAACAAAAATGCCCCATCTGTCGCAGACGATGCGACAGATGGAGCACCCTCGGCCAAGTAAACTCTACGTCGCGGCGGGGCCTGGAACTAATTGTTCCAGACGATCTCAGCCTTCTTCGCGGACAGGTGCTCTTTCCTGAGCAGGCGGGCCGAATCACCGAGCGGAACCACATATGCCGTGGTTGCAACTTCCCATAGCGGCCTTACTCCGTGCGCTTGCACGTTGATGGATTGTTCCATGATGTCCTGCGGCTGTCCCATCCCCTGGTGAGAGGCATGCCCCACATGACTCTGAAACTCGTACACCACCGGTTCAGCGCTTATTCCGCTGGCGGTTGCACTGCCGGCCTGTCCAAGAGCCATCCCTGCGAAACAAAGGATGCCTAACACACAGAATGTAGCCTTCATCGAAATTGCCTCCGACCTAGAAGAATCCAGGACCAAGGTACGGGGAGACGGCCTTGAGTTCCTGCCTGTTTTCGACTCCACCTGCACAATAAGCAAGCCCCGTACCAAACCTCGGAGGAGCGGTATCTAGGCTTTCAAGCGGCAGCTGCCCAATGCGCTGCAATTGTTTGCACAATCGTGGAGGGCGCAGGCCCGGAATGCCGTGCCAGTAACGGCTTTCGAACTGCATCGACTACGAAGGACGCGAAGTCCCACAAATGAGATCCAACTACGTATGGGATTCCTACGTGCTACTCGTGATCTTTTCCGACGGGAGAAAACTAAAGCCGTCCGTCGCCCCTGAAGCACGACAAATGGGGTACCTGCGTCCCACCGGGCGACCAGTGACCGGCCATAGGCAGTGACCTTGGTAATAGCCTCTGGCACCAGTGGGCCATTTCCCAACCTGATCCAGCCGCTTAGGATCATTATTCCGGACGGGAGAGCCAAATGGATATCACATCAATCCGGGACGGACTGCTGGCCGCATTGACCGAGTGTTATGAAGCAGATACCGCCCATTTCGTCAGCTTGCCCAAACACATTGTGGATTCGTCGTCGGCCCGAGCAGTCATCGCCGATCTGAGGAATGAGGGGTTCGTCGAGGAGCAGGAACGCGGCGTGATCCGCTTCACCAGACGTGGCTACGAGTCACTTAGAGAGCGCTTCGATTCGACCAGGCACGAGCCCAGTGCCCTGCTAGCGGTATAGCAAGATCCCGCCTACTAGAAACCCGGTCCCCTCAGCGGGAAATACCTCTTTGGGCCCCCTTACGGCAAGGTGATCGCAATTCCAGGCTCCATCCAGAGTACAGGGCCCCTCACTCCGGCAGCGTCGAATACCCGTGAGATCTCCTCGCGTGATTCACTGAAGAGCTTCCAGCCCTCATAGTGGATGGGCACAATCGTTGACCCCGAAAACGCAACGGCAGCCTGAACGCCGTCCTCATGCCGTCATGGTGAGAGCAAACGGTCCGACGGCCGGGACTCTCGCGGCTCCCATAAAAAGGACCGCGGTGCGAATTGGAAACCGCCGCGCCACCTCAGCGACTCCGTCAAACCACACCGTATCGCCCGAGAAGTAGATGGCGGACTCAGGCGCATCGGCTGGAAACACTACAATTGACGCGGGATGTTGACACTTTGCCAGGGAGCAAGGCCGAGCGCACTTCCGCCGAGCCGCCCCGCCCCTTCGGTACACGCGGGGAGCACTGCTCAGAAACTTGCGACCGGAGTGATCAAGATTATCGAGATGGTGATCGTGACTAAGCAGAATCATATCCACGCGCCAAGGTCCTCTGGAGCGATACAGGAGTCACCGTAGAAAGACGCGTTGAATTTGCAGTTGTCGAGTCTGCACAAGCACGGGTTTCGGCCTTCGACATGTCTATTCCTTCGGCGGTGGCTGATTCGGACTTTGTTTCTTCTTGCCGAAAATGTCTAGGATCTGGTCCACGGGATTCGGCTGCTGTTGGGTGTTTGGCCTTTGGCCTTGATTGGAATTCGCATTCTTTTGCCCCAGCAGGTTTCCCAGAATACCGGAGGCCCCACCCAGCGGATTGTCCGTACTGGGCATTAAGTTCTTCAATTTCATTTGGGCGATCTTCTGGACATTGGGTCCGAACACGGGATGCTGGAAAGTGCCAGTGACCGTTGCAGGTATTACGATCTCGCCCTGACTATTGGCCAAAGCGGTGTTCATGTATCCGCCGATGCCGGCTCCACCAACTTGCTGGCTGAAGCCCTTTGACAGCACCCCCGTCACGTCAAGATTGAGTCCTTGGCTCACCAGACTCGCACTGCCGGTAATACCAACGTTCGCCACGTCGAGCAGCGCCTGCAGATTATTGGTCTGCGCCATACCATTTCGCACCACGATATTGCCCGTCATTTTAAGAATATTGGTGTAGCCCTGGTCTTTTTGCAACGTCTGTGCCGAGCTCAAGAACTGCCCAATGCTGGCTAACTGGTGGCCGATATCGACGCCTGAGTAACGAACATTGTTGAAGTTTATATTCACGTTGCCGTTCAGCGCTCTCATGATTTCATCTGAAGTGATCGACTTCAGCGGCCCGGAGGCGTGCATGTCGAGGCTGAGCGTACCGCTTCCACTCAATTTGTCCAACCCGCTTACACCATACGCTTTTGCCATCGCCAGAATCGCCGGAAGCTCCGCCTGTGGAGCTTTCATTGTGGCGTCAACCAGGGGAATGTTTGACGCGTAGCTTCGCAATGAGAATTGTGTGTTCACCGCTGTCCCGCCCGAGACAACGGGAAAATTGTCGGAATGAATCTCGCTCGGTGTGAAAGCCATGT
Organism: uncultured Terriglobales bacterium; assembly: GCA_955652395.1. GTDB lineage: Bacteria > Acidobacteriota > Terriglobia > Terriglobales > Acidobacteriaceae > JAIQFF01. Next base: position 9,021 of record CATPBJ010000234.1, read on the forward strand.
TTACCGCTTTGACCTGCACCGGTTGCGGAATGTCTTTGCCTGAAGCCTGAATATCGCGGCCTGCCACTGTTCCACTAAAAGCAAGGTTGTCGGCAGGGCCCCGAGCCTGGATGTCGACATTCGCAGTGCCGTTCACTGTGGTTCCGGGCGGCAAAGCCATTCCGGAAGTTGCGGCAAGGCGGGCCATCTCCGAGATAGAAACGTTGCTCGCCTTCAGATTCAGATCCAGCTGTGCCGGGCTGGGTCTCATATTCACCGTCCCGGTCGCATAGAGAGGGGTCTGCCCCAGTTTCACTGTCCCCTTGCTGATCGTCAACATGTCAGTCGCGAGATCGTCATTCACTTCGTAATCCGTCGTGATGGGATAGCCGACCTCCAAATCACGAACTCGAAGCTTGTCCGCAGTCATCTGTCCCGTGGCCGACAGTTTTCCCGATTCGCTGACAATATTCGAATGCCCCGACAGCACGCCATCTGTGTTGGTCAGTGCCGGCGTTTGCAGGAACTTTTGGAAGCCCGCAAAGCCGACATCCTTCAAATCCAGGGTGCCGTGGAAGGGTATCGCTGCCGGGTCAGATTGGTGCACGGGCCCGCCCTTACCCTGGAGCCGAATCTCCTCGGCACCTTGGCCGGGGAAGCGGACCGAAGCATCGATCGAAAATGGAGTATCCGGAGCGAAACCCGTCACGGTGAGATTAATGTGGTCGTACACGGTGCGCGGTTTGCGGGCCTGCTGATCTGTAATGGCCACCTGCCCATCTTGAACTGCCAACTCTCCAAGCGAGAATTGCTGCTTGTCCTGGGAAGGAGCTGACTTCTGCCGCGCTCCTACCGTCGAGAAGTTCCACATCCCTTGCGCGTCCTTAATCAGCTCAACGCTCGGCCGCCGCAAACTCAATGAGCTTATCTCAACGGACTTGTGAAGCAAGGGGAGCAGTTTGATCGAAACGTCCAATTCCTGCGCTTCCACGAACGGCTTCGCAGAATTGAATTTCAGATCATCTGCAATCGACAGATTCTGTACCTGGAAGCGTGGAGGAAATAGGCCCAGATGCATATCGCCCAAACTAACGTTTCGATCGAGCCGTTTTTCGAGTTCCGCCTGGATGCGGCCGCGGTACTGATTAACATTGAACGTTGCGGCAAATACCACCACTGCCATAATTAGGACGAGAACGACAGCTCCGATTGCCATTCCAACGGTGCGCATGCGAGCCTCCAACCCAAAAAATGCCGTCGAACACCCATTCCGCTACCTGGGACATCATCTTCCCACTCCGGACCCCGAGCAATACCCTGATGACCCGATTGCCACGTTGGATAATAAGCACAGCTCCTAGCCCAGCGCTGAGCGCCAGCTACCGGTTGTCCAAGAAATTGACGAATCGCGGAAGCCGTTGCTTGGTTCAGCGCGGAATTCGGCAATTGTTCCGGTAACACAATCCAAGACGGACAGCCACTTCCATCCGCGAGCGGCAGTCGAGGAACCGGTTACGCACGACATGCGCGAAAGTTCATGTGGGCAATTGTCTGGGTCAGATCAATTCGCCGAGGGCTCAACATTTCCCTGCTCGCAGCCAAGGACCCGGCATTTTCAGAAATATCTGCGTCTTCCGGTCGTCCCTTGTCTCGGCCACACTCCGAGAGTGAGAAGATCGTCTCCTCAATTCAATGGGAGGTGTACCGTGAAGCAAGTGAACAGGAGATTTACGAACCCAGCGGCGATTATGGCAAGCGGATTCCCCGGTCGGAGTATAGTTCCGCCACAAGATGCGCGATTATTTTGTCGGGACTCGGCCTCAGGCATACCACCGAGGCCACCCATCGACTCCATGTCGATACGAAAGATACAGACTCAATCGACCGCATGCGCATCTTAAGACCAGGCCCCGCCTCCATCAAATTCAGTGCCTCCGAAGTTGGCGAGGGAGTTGAAAGTCACCTCTCCAAACGATGCGCCTTCGCGGAAGACAGACTGATAAACTGCAAGAGTTCGGTTAAAAGTCGCAAACTCAAAAGTCACGTAGCTGTCAAAGACGCAACGACCTAACTGTACTTCGCCCTTGAGATATCCAAATGCTTGCGTGCCGCTTCTATAATCCACGCGGCGTCGATCCGCCAGCAACCTTGCGTGGATCGCTCATTCAAATCAGCCCGCGCGGAAATCGGCCAGACCAAACACAAGCAGGACGCCGAGACAGAATGCCGCCACGATGAAACGTGAGGCAGCTCTCGCGCTGGGTTCCGAAGCCAAGACCTGTCTTTTGCATTGTTCATGCCGTTCCGCTTTCAGGATAGATTTGGGCTCTCGACCATTCACATCCACGTTCTTCATGATTCTTTCGGCCCACTGCACGGCTGCCGCAACCATCTTGTCAGACCGTGGACTTCCCTGTGGGCCGCCAAACAGGTCGTCAGCCGTATCCAGATCGCGAGCGACGATTATCCCCGCAACGATTGCGACGACCGTTTGCGGCCTTGGTCCATTCCGGCATGATATAGTCTTCGCCTTGTCTTCGCTATCAGAATCATGCTAGTCTGCATTGAAATGTGGGGGGGCATGCCCGACGGCGTGTTTCGCCGTTGTACCGATTTGCCAGACAACGTTTCTGGGCCGGAGGGAATCACAGGAAAGCAAATTAGGGGGCCGCATGAACCCGCAACAGGTCACGATAATTGTTGTGGTCATCTCTGTCGTGGCAATCATCGGCGTAGGTTTCCTGCTGATGCGAAAACGGCGCAGCCAAATGCTTCGCGAGCGCTTCGGACCGGAGTACGATCGAGTTGTCAAGAAGGAAGGCGATGTACGCCGGGGTGAACACGTCCTGGCGTTTCGCACCAAACGCAGAGAACGGCTCGAAATCAGGACCCTTTCTTCGTCCAGCCGCTCCGATTTCGCGAGTCGCTGGACTACCGTGCAGTCGCAGTTTGTTGACGATCCTCAAGGTGCCGTCTCGCAAGCTGACCATCTCGTAAGTGAAGTCATGCAGGCACGGGGCTATCCTGTAGGTGAGTTCGATCAGCGTACCGCCGACATTTCCGTTGATCACCCTATCGTGGTTGACAACTACCGCACGGCGCACGAAATCGCGTTGCGCCACGGTCGCGGCCAGGCCAGCACTGAAGACCTGCGCAAGGCCATGGTCCATTACCGCTCGCTATTCGATGAGTTACTCGAGAATTCACTTCCAGAAAGAAAGGAGGCACAAGCGTGAGCGTGCCAGTGAGAAAAGACAATCTAGAAGACGAACTAACCACGGCCGACTTAGCGCAGAGCAGACGTTCTGCCGTTCCAGAGAAACTGCGGCCCAAACCAGTGCTTTCCGAGCCCGTCGCAACCGAGCTCGCGGAGACGGCTCCTGCCAAGGCTCGCAACGAGGTCGACACCGCCCCCTTATTCCCAAACAACGAACTTAGCGATTTGCGAAGCCGGTGGAATACGGTTCAGACAGCCTTTGTTGACGAGCCCCGCCGCGCCGTGGAACAGGCGGATGGTCTTGTTGCCTCTGCCATGAAGCGGCTCGAAGTTTTTGCCGATGAACGCTCAAAGCTTGAAAAGCAGTGGGATCGAGGCGATAACGTATCCACAGAAGATCTGCGCGTCGCGCTCCAACGCTATCGCTCCTTCTTTCAGCGTTTGTTGTCGATCTGAGAACGTTGATCGGGAGGTGCCGCGCGGTAATGGACGGTTAACGGCACGTCGATTGTCGGATAGGCAAGTCGTTACGTCGAGGTGAGATCGTCTTGTGGGCGGTAGGATATGGTTTGCGTGAAGACGGGGTAGAAATCGAGACTCCCGGTCTAAATGAGGAACAAGACACAGAATCCTCAGGCAGATAGAAGGGAGCTAAGACCCAGCGAGGTTGGAGTGAACAGGATGAGCCATCGCGAGGCATTTTCTCTGTGAGAGCCTTCGCCGTCATCATCGCCCTTGTACTTTCTATCGGCTTTCCAAGCAACACGGCGGCCTACGCCGTCCTTGCGCACGAAGCGATCATTGACAGCGTCTGGGACACCAACATACGCCCCTTACTGTTGAGGCGTTTTCCCGGCGCGACGGGAGCAGAAATCAAAGAAGCGCACGGCTATGCCTACGGCGGGGCCATTATTCAGGACATGGGTTACTACCCACACGGGAGTTTTTTCTTCAGCGACTTGACGCACTATGTGCGCAGCGGAGACTTTGTCCTGGCTCTTCTCCGCGATTCCAAGGACCTTAACGGCTACGCATTTGCGCTTGGGGCGATTGCTCACTACGCCGCGGACAGTAATGGTCACCCCATCGGCACGAATCGCGCCGTTCCGCTCCTGTATCCCAAGTTGAAACAGAAATACGGCGACTCGGTTACCTATGAAGAAGACCGGCTAGCACACGTAAAGACGGAATTTGGATTCGACGTGTTGGAAGTGGCGCATGGGCGTTACGCTCCGAATAGTTACCACGACTTCATCGGCTTTGGAGTTTCCGCTCCTTTACTGGAACAAGCCTTTCAGGAAACCTACGGCCTAGATCTGAAAAGCGTTCTTTCTGACGAAGACAAGGTCATCGGTTCGTACCGTCACGATGTCAGCCAGCTTCTTCCCAAGGCGACGCGTATTGCCTGGAGCCTGAAGAAAAATGAGATCATGAAGGATCAGCCCGGCATGACGAAACGGAAGTTTCTCTATAACCTTTCTCGCGCGAGTTACCAAAAGAACTGGGGAAACCAATATCAGCCGCCCACCTTTGGCGAACAATTTCTTGCCTTTCTTGCTCGGATTCTCCCAAAGATCGGACCCCTAAAAGCACTACAGCTCAAGACACCAACTCCTGAGACGGAACGAATGTTCGAAGCGAGCTTCAACGCGACTCTGGATCGCTACCGATCTCTGCTGAGCCAGGTAGGCACGGGCCAGCCGGACTTGCCGAACGACAATTTTGACACCGGTGAAATAACAGGGCCAGGAAAGTATCGGCTCAACGATGAGACGCATGCAAAGCTGCTCAACGCATTAGCGAAGCAGAATTTCGGTGGTGCTTCGGCTGAGGTGCGAACCGAACTTCTGGAATTCTTTGGGCATCCTGACGCCCCTTATGCGACCAAGCGAAAGCCAAAAGACTGGGCGAAAGTTCAGGCCGAACTTGAACAATTGAAGAGCGCAGTTCCGACGACGGCTGGTCCCGTGTCACGATGCCTTTCGTCCGAGTAAGGCTGCACTAGCCTTCGCAGCGTCCTTGGCATCTTCCTTCATGTTGTGCATCGTTGAGTTCGAGACGACGCCAGTCGCAGTCACAGCGTGACCCACGTGCTCGCTGAGAGCGACCTTGCTGCTACGTACTTCCCACGTGCTGCCGTCGTTTCCCGTGAGCAGGAACTCCTTGGCGCTGTCGCCTTTCGACAGGCACCCGGTAATGTCGCGTACGTCCGCCTTGTCCTTGGCCATTCCTAGCGAGATACCGAAACAAACAAGAAGCGTGCTGCACAGAAGCAACTTAGTAAATTTCATTTGTCCTCCTCGTAGTGAGCATTCTTGCTCTTTGTTGGATGACTCCCACCGACAGTAGGCTGTCCGGGCGGATACAGAATCGACTGTATTGTCAGAGGATCTGAGGATCTCTCGGTGGTTAGGATTTGTCAGATCATAATCTTCATAGCACTTTCCGGGCTCGCTGTACTACGAGCGGCGGGCTTGAGTCTATCCTGGACATGCATATGTCACCGGGAATCGGCCGAGATCTCTCGAAACACGGTACAGCGTCGAGTTTCCATTTGCCGCATGTGTATCCTTCGTTTCTCTTCGTTCGATTGTCCGCACAAAAGTTACTGATGTCTTGCCCGTCGCCATTGTCGCTTCCGTATAGGTACAACGGCATGGTGCTTTCTAAACGCATTTTAATCTGTGCGATTTCGACCACTTAGAGGTTTACTAGATAGGTTCCGGCGCTCACTCTTTGGAAGGCGGTCTGTGCCGTTCGATAAATGCGCCAGAGTACTTATTCTGGTGCGTTTCTGAAGAAATCCAGACTCTAACCGTCTTATTTATCAAAGCTGCGTTTTTCGCCCGCCGCGCCGTAATGGTGCATTTCGCAGCTCCAGCCTGTCGAACAAGTTGACGGCGGAAACAGCAGTCGCTGAAGCGGAAAAATACGGCAAAGAAAAACTTGGCCCGCAACTAAGACCATTGAGTGAAAACGACGCGTCTGTCAACGTATCGAGGCAACTGACCGGCTCGGGGCGTTTGTCTACTACTTTCAGTCGTGGCTGCCTAAGGAATTGCGCGACAGATTCATGCAAGTGTCAAATACGGGCGACGAGTTGGCCGTTCTGAAATTTGCCAGCGATGTCACAGATCAGTTCTCTGGCCGAAGACGGAGTTGCCAATTCATATTATTGGTCCAATCCGAGGGCAACTGTTCAGTTTTTCGATTTCGTTCGGGCTAATGACGAAGGCCGCCTCTGGACCTTTACTTTGCTCGACTCTTTATGGCTCCGATATAACAGGAGCGCAGGCATCGACCGACTCGGGCCACAAGCGCCGGAAGCACCTACAGAGGCCCAGCTCAACGAGCTGTCTGACGACGGAGTTGCGGACCTGCTAACCCGCACTCGTCGGTTGAAGAACCAAACCCGATAAACAAGACAAGTTTTGCACGGATCGATCAAATCCGCGTGAAGAACACATTCTGGCAGGCCAGTCAGTGTGTGTCCGCGTTGGCCACTGCGCGAATCAATCCGGTGAGTGGTTTTGTGCACCGTCCCCCGAAACTTTATACGCGTGGCCAGGCTCAGACTTCTCTGGCCGTTCGTCTGCGTTCACTCATGTCTTATGAGTATAAGACGTGTGCTACAATTTCGCCAACGATGTTTCCCCACCAGAGACCCATGCGCGCCCAATTCCCTTGGGTCTCTGGCTCTTTCCCTTAGGGGCTTACGACTTTGGTCGGCTCTGGCTCCGCGTTGGGACTCATTTAACGCACGCACCGTAGTCTCGGGAAACGCGGTCCACCCGAAATGCACGCCCGGAAGTCGTTTTGATTTTATTGCCACGCATTGAAAAACGTTTACGTGCCATCCTTCGCAGTCAAACTGAGGCCATGGTCCGTTTGCTGGACGCAGCCTGTTACTGACGTGTGGCTACGATGGAGGAAGTAAATGCCGACTCCGACCGCTGCTCCAACGCCAACAGCAGCTCCGATGACCGCGGCTTTACAGCCAGGGCAATAAGACTGTCCAGCAGAGCGGGACGGCAGTAGAACCAGAATGGAGCACAGAACACAGATGCGGAAGCTGAGGAGCCTCATTGTCGCCCCCTTAGATTTGTCGGAAGCTGTTCCACAGTCAGCACCGCCTGCTGGCGGATTGTGGGCAGGCGGAGCCGACTGCATGTTCCACCCCGGTCCCTACGACTTCGCAGCGGGTCATCGCATACACCCCTAACGGCTGTGGCTCTTCGAAGGAGAGCCACATGGGGCTGGTGTGGGAATGGCAAATGCAAAAGTGTCAGAATAGCAAGAGTTACGGTCCGCCCGATGATCGCAGTCCTCAAAATGGCGGGTCCAGACGCTGACAATCACAGAAAAATTCTAACAAGCAGCAGGTGTATAGAACGCTGGATAAAACCGCATGTTAAGGCATTTATTTTCATGTGTTTAAAGTTGGTGGAGGCGGCGGGAGTTGAACCCGCGCGGGCCATTGATAAGATGCAAGTTGCTGATTTCACAAACCGCCTAAATCGACAGAATCACCAGAATCGCTGAACTGAGGTACGCAGCGGGTACACGTCAGGCATTAGCCGTATTCCCATGGTAATTTGGCAACGCAACCTAGTGACTGTGCCGAACAGGGAATTTCAGCAGCGAATGCCACGCTCTGTCTTCCTGACGCCTTTGCCTGCCTGAATTACGCGTTCCCGATAAAAGCTGCAGACGCGCCTAAGTGAGCGGTTTGGGTCGCAGGTTACTGTCACTAACCTCGCGTGGCATCAAGGTATTAAATGCTTAACCAAACCGTTTGCTGTTAATATCCGCGATCATGGGCGAGTCAATTCTCTCGAAGCATCTTGCCGAGCTGGACAGGAAAGGCAGAAAGGCGTGGCTGAAGACAATGACGGCTGAGGAACGCAAGGCTAGTGCCCGTAAGGTTGGCCCGCAAGCGCAAGGCTAGGGAGAAGAAACGGTGAGTGAGGAGAGAGCGTTCATCGAGAACTGGTGGCAGCGGAAATTCTCCATGCCCAATCTCCCGACGGGTGACGACGTCATCATGTTTGCCCATGCGCTCGAGCTTCTAAAGGCATTTCGCGGAGCCGGCGACGCCAAGTGGATGACGGGCCCGACCGAGAAGAGTTGGCTCGAGGCCTGGTGGCTGCGCAAATTCCCGGCCAACCCTCTTAGGTGGGGCACGCGTCCTGAGTCTGACCGACGCCGAAGAGCTTCTAATTGAATTTCGCAAATCCACAGAGGCCAGGATCCGACGCATGAAGCGTCAGAATCCTCATGCAGGACCCAACCGCCCTCGCGCGCCTGTGTAACGGTACAAACGATCTCAGGGATAGCCAATCACACTGGCCGCTTCTTGGTCTGGAGTTTCTGGACATGAAGTTTCTGGATCGCGTCGGAGATCGCTGGGTTTTCTCTCCTTAAATACGTGTCCAAAAGTGAACAGATTCGAGTCGGGCGACTTTCCTACAATTTCCGGTCATGAATGACCTAACTTATCGCCGGGCCTATCCTATGACTCTCGCCGAAGTGATCGAACGCATCCGCGAGCGTCAGACGAACGACCAAAACGATGAGCAGCAATACAAGCATCAACCCCGCCCTCTCAGGCGGGAAGGTCGATATACCTACGACTCCGGCTGATCGGTGGCTTGCGGGCAGAAAAAATCGGGGGTTAGTCGCGGTGACCCTAAAATCTTCCGCTTCCAACCCCGTCTCCCAGGTTTTCTGTGGTAGGTGGGGCCAGTATTGGCGGGGTTGCCGCTATTTTCAAGTTGGCTTCACTGCTGCCCAAGCGAGTGATTTTCGCCTATGGCGGTCTGGGGCTTGGCGCCGCGGCTTTGAGCTTTCCTCGTCTCTCATTCCAAGAATCGTTTCTCGCAACCATGGCGATATTGGCTGCTCTACGCGTTCCCAGGGAAGTGGCACCTGCCGTCGCGTCAGGCCTTCACCGAGAATGGAAACTGGGGATGCTCGCTGGCAGCCAGGACAGGAGTTGATGTGTTGTTCGTTTTCGGTTCCGGTTCGCCAGACGCCACAGGAAGGGCAACTTAGTTCGATGAACCAGACATGCGTGAAGCCAGGTCCAACCCATTTGAGGACCTCAGGCCAGTCCACAGGGCTCGGCAATCAGCAAGTCTTCAAAAGCCGGGAGGTCGGCCCGGCTTCGCTCTGCCGATTCTCCGCGACCTCCTTTCCTCATCGCTATGGGCTTGATGTAATGCATTCGTCGACCATCTTTTCAACTCGCAGCCTGGGAGCTGTCTCCTTCGTTTCCACGGCTTTACTGAACAGCATTCGTAGATTACGCGGGGCACCCTCGGGCAGCCGGTCGGCCAGGGCCAGGGTAGCGCCATCGGCCAGCTTGTACATCGTCACCGTTTTGAAGAGCCTCTTGAAGAGACCATCAGGGCAGATCGCCCTGATCCGCTCGACCTCGGCGTCTTTGATCTCAGTGCTGAGACCGACTGTGAGCGTGAACTGGTAGAAGGTGCCGAGCAGCCGCTTTGACTTGTCGGCGCGTGGCGGAGTGAAGCCGAACTCTTCGACCTGCTGCCGCAGTTCTGCCCGCAGCCTTTCCTGTTCTGCCCCCAGCTCTTCCAGCCGTGCAGCCGCCAGGTCCAGGGCGTCGGCCATATGGGGTGCATGATAACCCGACTGTCAGCGAGTGTGTCAAAAATGACACAGTCCAGTGGATGTAGCGGCAATTCTTGTTTTCTGCGCACCAGGTCCGCGATTGATCCGAGCTGGCACAGGTCTCGTTCGTGAGACCCCGGCACTGCAGACTCCGCGGTCTAGCGATAGTTCTCGAGTAGGACAGGCGACAATATGTGGTTCTGTCTCCTTTTTTGATTTCTCGCCGCTATTCAAAGCCTGACCAGAGACGAAATCCTGGCACTCCTGCGGTCGGCGCGTGCCTCGACGCTAAGGGTTATATCAACAAGAATGGGAAAAGAATCGGTTACATCGACGCGCAAGGTAAACGAGTTGAGTTCTGATGCCTGAAGGTCTTCAACAAGGCGAGACGCTGGAACCACTGAATGGATCTCCTCCGCCGTCTATGCCTGATGCCGCTGGCGCCTCCCATCCATCGCTCAGAGAAGGTGAAACGCTGGAGCCCATCGGACAACCCACTTACCCGGACACAGGAGATTCTAGCCAGGTCGGTTCCAGCCAGGTCGGACGCGACACCGGCGTCGTGCATGGCCTGATTCGTGGTGGTCGAAACATTGTCCATGCTGCAAAGGAATTTGGGTCCGACATTGCCAACCCGGACATGCCAGTCGCGCTTTCAGACAGGTCAGAAGATCAGGGTTCCGTCGCTGCGCGACGCCAGCCA